>JAICRU010000105.1 GCA_025937235.1 Acidimicrobiia bacterium | reverse complement strand
GTAAGCCGCGCAGGAGGCCGCAATGCAAACGAGGCGAGAGTTCCTCCGATCCGGCGCCCTCATGGGTCTGGGATGGCTGGTCGGACCCAACGTGCTTCTGCGAATTGGGCCCCAAGGGGTCCCATTCCTCACAGCGATCCAGGGTGGATCGTTAGCCCCAGGGGACGTCGATAAGTTCGTGTTGCCGCTGGTGAAACCACCCGCCATGCCGGGAAGACACCAGAGGAGACAGGATCTGTACAAGATCGCGGTGCGACAGTTCCAACAGCGGATTTTGTCCCCGCCACATCCGGAGACCACCGTATGGAGCTATGGGTCGGCGGATCACCCTGGGACAGTGGCAGAGGGAGGAACCTTCAACTACCCGGCGTTCACCATCGAAGCGACCTGGCAGAAACGCACTCGGGTCATCTGGCGGAACGAGTTGATCGACGCCGACGGACATTTCTTGCCCCATTTGCTGCCGGTCGACCCGACCCTGCACTGGGCCAATCCTCCCGGAGGGCTGGCCGGGCGCGACAGTCGCCCCGAATTCGACAGCACACCGGGCCCCTACACGGGCCCGGTCCCGATCGTGACGCACGTCCACGGCGCCCATACCACCGAGGACAGTGACGGCTACCCCGAAGCCTGGTATCTGCCTGCGGCTAACGACATCCCCGCCGGCTATGCCCGCACCGGGACGTTCTGGGACTACTACAACGACAAGTACCAGCACGGCTGGGATTACGGCGATTCTTCCTTCATGTATCCCAACGACCAGCGGGCGACGACGCTTTGGTATCACGACCACACTCTGGGGATGACCCGGCTGAACGTCTACGCCGGGCCGGCTGGGTTCTACTTGATTCGAGGCGGCCCGGACGACGTGGTGTTGGACCGCCGAGACGGTTCTGAGGCAGTGCTTCCCGGACCCGCTCCCGGCGTCGGCGACAGTCCGCTGGGAGAGTACGGAGAGATCCCGATTGCCATCCAGGACCGGTCCTTCCATGGCGACGGTTCGTTGTTCTACCCAGATACTCGAACCTTCTTCGACGAGTTCGCAGGTCCGTTCATCCCCGAAAGCCCTGTGCCTCCAATCTGGAACCCAGAGGTCTTCGGGAACATGATGGTGGTCAATGGCTCCACCTGGCCCTTCCTGGAGGTGGAGCCGCGTCGGTATCGCTTCCGACTCCTCAACGGATGCAACTCGAGGTTCCTGATCCTGCAGTTCGGGCATCCGGACGTGGATGTGTGGCAGTTGGGGACGGAGGGTGGATTCCTCCCTACACCGGTCCGGCTGAATGACTACCCGTATCCCGGAAGCGGTGATGGTGGTGCGACCGTGCTGTTGGGTCCGGCAGAACGGGCCGACCTGATCGTCGATTTCGCCGTGGCTGCCGGTGAGTCCTTCCGGTTGCTGAATCTGGGCCCGGACGCGCCCTTTGGCGGAGGTGAGATCGGGGTGGACTTCGACTCGGCGGATCCAGATTCGACCGGAATGGTCATGGAGTTCCGCGTGAGGTCAGGGCCGGTGGAGGATCACACAACACCCCCACCGTATCTACAGCTCCCAACGATCGATGCCCTCGGCGACGCCACGAATACTCAGTATGTGAGCCTCAATGAAGAGGTCTACGAACCCGCAGATGTGCCGTTCGCCGCCCTGCTTGGGAGATTCGATCCGGCGACGGGGGAGTCCTCTTCTCTCCCGTGGAGCGACTCGATCACGGAGAGTCCGAGTCTCGGTGCCACCGAGACTTGGGAGATGCGCAATCTCACAGAGGACGCGCACCCGATTCATATCCACCAGGTGCAGTTCGTGGTGCTGGGACGAGAAGCAATCGACGGTGGGCCGTCGGTTGCCGGGTCGAACCTGCCCCTTCCATGGGAGACCGGATTGAAGGACACGGTGATCGCCTATCCCAATGAAGTCACCAAGGTGAAGGCCAGGTTCGACCTCCCCGGATTCTTCGTCTGGCACTGTCACATCGTTGAGCATGAGGACAACGAGATGATGCGGCCCTACCACGTGGGGCCGATTCCATCCGAGGCACCGCAGCAGTAGCCAGGACGCCCGTTGACCTCCAGTGACGTAATGCGGGTACCTCGCAGGCTGGCAGGGCGAGGGTGCCGCTAGCTCTTGATTCGCTCGACGCTCATGCCGGCTTGAGGTCGAGTCGTCGCAACAGTTGAGCGTTGATCGCCACGATCACCGTGGAGGCGCTCATCAGGACGGCCGCCGCGGCCGGGGCGAGGACGATGCCCGCCCAGGCGAAGGCGCCGGCGGCGAGGGGAATGGCTGCCACGTTGTAGCCAGTCGCCCACACCAGGTTCTGCAACATCTTCCGATATCCCGCCTGGGACAGGTTGCGTATTCCTACCACGCCTCGGGGGTCGTCGGAGGCGAGGACGATCCCGGCCGACTCGATGGCGACATCGGTTCCGGCGCCGATGGCGATACCTACGTCTGCTTGGGCCAGGGCGGGGGCGTCGTTTACCCCGTCGCCGACCATGGCTACCCGGAGACCCTGACGCTGCAGGTTCTCCACTTCTGAGTGTTTGTCTTCGGGAAGGACTTCGGCGAGGACTCGGTCGATGTCGAGCTCGGCAGCGACGGCGTCCGCCACCTGTCTTGCGTCGCCGGTGATCATCGCAACCTCGACACCGAGCCGGTGCAACTCGTCGACCGCCTGACGCGACTCGGGCCGAATCTCGTCTTCCACCGAGAGGGCACCGGTGACCGCTTCATCCTCGATCACATAGAGCACAGATGCCCCCCGCTCCTTCCAGCCCTCGACCTTGTCGGTCAGCGCCGGGGGAACTTTCAGACGACGCTCTTGAAGAATGGCCGGTCCACCGACCACGACCTTGGAGCCGTCGACGCTGGCTTCCACTCCCCGGCCACTCATCGACCTGAACCCCGAAGCAGCCGGCACGTCACCGCGTTCTCGAGCTGCGCTGACGATGGCTCGGGCCAGGGGATGCTCGGAGTCGGCTTCGACCGCTGCAGCCAAAGCCAATACCCGGTCGTCGTCGCCGGCGACGCTTGCCAGCGAGGTGAGCCGGTGGCTCCCTTTGGTCAGGGTGCCGGTCTTATCGAAGAGCACCACGTCGACGCTGCGCATCTGCTCCAAGGCCAGGCGGTCTTTGACCAGGATTCCGTTGCGGGCGGCGAGGCTGGTGGATATGGCGATCACGAGCGGAATCGCCAGACCGAGGGCATGAGGACAGGCGATCACCAGCACTGCGACCGACCGCACCACCGCCTGATCGGGCTGGTCGACGATCAACCAAGCGGTCATCGTGACGACGGCGGCAGCTACCGCCACATAGAAGAGAAGAGCGGCGGCACGGTCGGCCAGCACCTGGGCCCGGGAGCGGGACTCCTGGGCCTGCGCCACCAGACGCTGGATGCCGGCCAGGGCGGTGTCCTCACCAACGGCGCGGACCGAGACCCGGATCGAGTTGTCTGTCGCCACGGTCCCGGCTACCACCCGGTCACCGGGCCCTTTGCTCGAGGGCTTCGATTCTCCAGTGACCATGGACTCGTCCATCTCCACTTCCCCGGCAACGATCTCTCCGTCGGCGGGGACCCGCCCACCCGGTCGGACCAGCACGACATCTCCCACCGACAGCTCGGCGAGGGACACCGTCTCTGTCTCACCGTCGGCGACCCGCTCGGCCTCGTCGGGAAGGAGCTCGGCGAGTGCCGCCAGCGCACCCCGTGCCTGACCGATCGCCCGCATTTCCATCCAATGTCCGAGGAGCATGATCGTTATGAGCGCCGCCAGCTCCCACCAGAACTCGAGGTCGAACCAGCCAAGAGTCGTCGCGGCGGAGGCGACGAAGGCGACCGTTATCGCCATCCCGATTAGGAGCATCATCCCCGGCTGACGATCGCGGGCCTCCTGGACTGCTCCCTTGAGGAATGGGGACCCGCCGTAGAAGAAGATCACGGTCCCCAGGACCGGGGCCACCCACTCCGAACCCGGGAAGGTGGGGGCGGTGTAACCGAACCACTCCTGGACCATCTCCGAGAAGTAGACGACGGGCAGGGTCAGGGCCAGGGAGAGCCAGAAGCGGTCGCGGAACATGGCGACGCTGTGACCGGCATGCTTGTCATGGCCACCGCCGCCATGACCGCGAGGGGTCGGCCGGGATACATCCGTCTCGGTCTGGACGTGACCGGTGATGTCGTGACCGGCGTGTGACTCTTTTCTCGATTGATCGGGGCCGTGCGAGTGGTGGGAATGCTCTGTCATGGGCTTCCCCTAAGAGCGGACGAGCCGCTCGATCGCCTTGGTGGCCTCGGTCACCATCTCATCGGCGGTCTGATGGTCGCCGGCCTCGGTCGCCTCCCGGACGCAGTGCCGGACGTGTTCGTCCAGGAGCCCGACGGCAACCCCCTTGAGCGCTGCGGACACCGCGTTGACCTGGGTGAGCACGTCGATGCAGTACTTGTCCTCGGTGATCATCCTTTGCAGGCCCCGGACCTGGCCTTCGATCCGGGCCAGCCGCTTCAGGTAGTCGTCCTTGTTGATCTCGTATCCACGCACACAGACTCCTTGATACCCTAGGGGGGTATTGTATATACGTGACCTGAGTCATGTCAAGGCGACCGGCCCGTCAGCCGGGCACTCCCCAGCACTCCCTCGAGGTCGAAACCGGCCTGAACGGGCCCCGCGTCAGCGTTGTCGAGATCTGGGTGAACCGCAGTGGCTGACCGCCCCTGCTGCAACGGCGGGCACCCAAGTCGTATCGCTTCGCCGGGTTGTGGTCCAACAGCTGCTGCACCCATCCCCGACCGGGGGAAGATCCGCGGGCCGCGGCCGAGCGTCGTCCGCCGAGGAGATGGGCGTGACAGTCGCCCTGACCGAAGTCGGCGTCTTTCGATATCAGGCGTTCGACCCTGTGTCGGTTGGTCGAGGACGAGCCGACACAGGTTCGTCGGCCGATTCACCGGCACGCCCGAGCCCAACCCCGCGGCCGGTGTCCGATTGGAGATGGGCCCGACGTGGCCACGGTCCGGGAGGGCCGCGCCCCAGGAACCCCGGCTTGTGCACACCCTGGCTGCCGATGGTGATCGAAGTCTTCAGGGCTCCGTAACCACCTCTCCGACCGAAGCCACAAGGTGTGTCGGCTCAGGCCATCAGGGTATGGGCGCTTTCGCCGGACCCGGGCCTAAAGAAAACCCCCGTCTGAGCCGATCGCACCCTATGCGCGGAACGAGACGCCGGGTGACGTTGCTCGTCGCCGTAGCGTTGTGTCTCTTCGCGCTCGCCCCAACCACGGCCGCGGATACCGATACCGAGGCCGAACTCCTGTCGAAGATCAATGCAACCCGGGCCGCCAATGGCCTCGGCGCCGTGCAAGTCGACGACGCTCTGCGATCGCACGCACGAAGCCACACCGAAGACATGGTTGACGCGGGCGTGATCTATCACTCCAGCGAGGCGGAGCTGACCAGCGCGGGCGGCACCGGCTGGACGCGGATCGCCGAGAATGTCGGGAGGGGCCAGTCCCCCACCTCGCTCCACGAGGCCTTCATGGCCTCCCCGGCTCACAGGGCGAACATCCTGGGTGAGTACAACTACGTCGGGATCGGGACCGACACCAGTGGTGGTTATCTGTATGCGACGGTGGTCCTGATAAGTAAAGGCGACACGACTGCCGATTCGACGCCGACTGATCCTGCCGCCAACAGCTACGGCTACAGCGGCACGTTCGCCGACGACGACGGCAACGTGCACGAACCAAACATCGAGTCCATCGCGTCCGCAGGGATCACTTTCGGGTGCAATCCACCCGAGAACTCCCTGTACTGCCCCGATGGCTCCGTCACCCGTGGAGCGATGGCTGCGTTCATCGCTCGAGCACTGCGTCTGCCCGCTGTCGACGGGGACCATTTCGACGACGATGGCTCGTCCATGTTCGAGGCGGCGATCAACCAGGTTGCCGCTCAGGGCATCACGCAGGGCTGCAACCCGCCCGCGAACACCCGGTTCTGTCCCAGCCGCACGATGACTCGAGGCGAGATGGCCGCATTCATCGTCCGTGCCTTCGATCTCCCGGCGTCGACCACCGACTACTTCGGCGACGACCGCGGCCACATCTTCGAGGATGCGATCAATCGGTTGGCCAGAGCCGGGATCACCAGGGGCTGCAACCCGCCCGAGAACACCGGGTTCTGCCCGGACGAACCGATCCGCCGCGACCAGATGGCGACCTTCCTCGCTAGAGCCGGCGACCTGAGCGGTTGATGCCGCGCCTCGCTGATAAATCACCCGTGGCCGCGGCGGCCGCCCGTTAGCCTGCTGTCGGCGACGCACCACGAAAGGAGGGCTGCCGTGACCATCGCGTTCACCGCATCAGAACCCCAGCTCTCCGCAGCATCTGCCCACTCCTGAATCGTCGTCCGGGCGGAGGCCGGGAATGACGCATCACTCATTCAGGAGAAAACCATGCCGGATTCAACCGAGTTCTTCCTCGACGAAGGGCTCATCCACAAGATCCTGCGGCCCCTAAAGCAGGGGAAGGAGGCGAGTGTTCACCTTTGCCTCGCCGATAGGGACAAGACGGGTCACGACCTGGCGGCTTTGAAGATCTATCGCCCACTCGACCGCCGAGATTTTCACGACGAGTCCATCTACCGAGATGGTGAATGGATCAAGGACGGCCGGGTGCGTCGGGCTCTCGAGAACAAGTCGAGGTTCGGTCGCGTCCTCCAGGCCGGGACGTGGGTGCACCGGGAATGGGAAACCATGCAGAAGCTGAGCCTGACCCAGGTGGCCCCGCTGCCGATCGCTCTACACGACGATGCGATTCTGATGACGTATGTCGGTGACCTGAGGATGGCGGCTCCGCAGCTCAGGGATTTGCACCCGACTGCCGAAGACCTGGAAGCGCTGTGGCAGCAACTCCGTGCCGCATTGGGTCTGATGCTCTTGAACGACGTGGTTCACGCCGATCTCTCCGCGTACAACGTCCTGGTCTGGGAAGGCAAGCCCACGGTCATCGATTTTCCCCAGGCCGTGGACCCCAAGTTGAACCGCAACGCCGAGGATCTGCTGCGACGGGACATTCAGCGGCTCGGGGAATGGTTCACCCGCGAGGGTCTGGCCCTCGATTGGGAGCAGATCGCCGGGGAGATCTGGTTCTCCTGGCTTCATGCAGACCTGATCCCGGCTGACTTCCGGCATTGACGCGCGTCCGGGTTCTCATCGACGGAGCCGATCCTTAGAAGATCCGTAATGAGAGTCGCGGTACATCGGGGCACCTTGAGCGGGCAACGCTTGCCCTGTTGCGGGGAGCCGACTAGCGCGTCACGCGGTAGTGGAGGTAGACGACTCTCGAGCTGAAGGTGCGGGTCTCGACGAGTTCGAGGTCCACCCGACGCTCGCGCTGGGGAAAGAACGGAATGCCACCACCAACCAGCACCGGGTAGACCATGACCCGGTACTCGTCGATCAGACCCAGCGCGGCCGCCTCGGCGGCGAGCGTTGCGCCGCCGATCGCGATCTCACCCTCCCCCGGCTCGGCTCGCAGCCGCCCGATCTCCTCCGCCAGGCCGTCGGAAGCGAGGCGGGCATGGCCCTCCACCGCCGACAACGTTGTCGAGAACACCACCTTGGGGAGCGGCTTCCAAAGCGCGGCCCACTCGAGCTCCGCCTCGTCGAGCGAGGCGTCCTGGTCGGCCGTCTCCCAATACAGCATCGTCTCGTACAGCCGCCGTCCCATCAGGTGGACGCCGACCTCTCGAATCTCGTCGATCCAGAAGCGAAAGACCTCGTCGGGCATCTTCCAGTCGAAGTTGCCGTCCGGCCCGACGATGTAGCCGTCGAGCGAGGCGCTCATCGAATAGGTCACGCTGCGCATCAGAAGTCCTCCTTGATAACAGGTGCGACAGTACGGAGGCCGGGCTCATCGAAGATCGCCAGACAGGGCAAAAGTTGCCAGTGACGGCACGAGCCGGAACGTCGGCGTGGGTCCGACACCTTGGCAGAGGCCAAGCGCGACCACCCCTATGACAACTGTCACTGGTGCATCGGCGGAAGCACACGTTGATGGCCGGAAACGAATGCACGAAAGGAGGTGAGCATCCCACGCAAGGTCAGTCGATCGGCGGTCACGGGCAGATTCATCAAGAAGTTCACGGCTGAGCGCCACCCGCGAACGACAGCTGAAATCCGCTAGAAAGTCCGCTGGAAGCCGGGCTCTCCGAGTACGAAACCGGAGCGTCGAGATAAGCGAAAAACCCAGGCGATGCCCGGGTTTTCCGTGAGTAGCGGGGGCGGGATTTGAACCCGCGACCTTCGGGTTATGAGCCCGACGAGCTACC
>JAICRU010000072.1 GCA_025937235.1 Acidimicrobiia bacterium | reverse complement strand
CGATCACATCGAGAGCCTGCAACGGTGAGCCGGACCGGGTCAGGGCATCCGCCAGATGGACCGAGGCGTCGACGGCGAAGAAATCCTGTCCGATGCGGTCAGCCTCCTCGATGACACGTCTCAGGGAAGCGATGGCGCGGTCAAAGTCCCCTCTCTCCATTGCCAAACGTCCCAGTTGGGTCTCAGCCAACAAAGCGAAGCCGAGCACGTTCTGCCCCCGAAGCACTCGTCTCGACTCCTGCAGGACGATCTCCGCTTCGTCCAGCTGACCGCGGCTGATCAGGACCTCGCCCAGATTGGCGGCCGCCGCTCCCTCCCCCGTCATGTTCCCGCTGCGTCGGGCGACCTCCTGAGCCTTGGAATACATGGCGATGGCGTCGTCCCATCGCCCATCCGAGTAAGCCTGGACTCCGAGATTGATGGCGAGGAGCAGGATGCCCGAGAGGTCGCCGAGCTGCTCGAAGATCTCTAGCGCCTGCTCCTCGTGCACGGCCATGTCACGCAAACCAAGGAACTGATAGGCCTCGTCGATCTTCGTATATGCCCGCGCCAGCGCGTCCAGCTCCCCACTCGCCTTCGCGTCTTCCACGGCGAGCAAGCCGACCTTGAGCGCCATCTTGGGCCGGAACTGATCCGACAGGACTCCGGTGCGTAGGGCGCGGAGACGGGCTGTCGCCTTCCTCGACTCGATGTCCTCCCTCCCCAACACCAGGTTCAAACCAAGCGTGGTCTGACGGAGCGCCTGAGAGAGCGCTCCGATCTTCTGATAACAGCGAGCCAATTTCAGTCGTAGGTCGGCTGCGGCCACCGGATCGTCAGGTGCCAGCCTCATCGCTTCCCTCAGCGCCCGCATCGCCTGGTCGAAAGAACCCGCCTCGTATTCGACCGTTGCCAGGTCGGTGAGGACCTGGCGCCGTTCGGCCCGCTCCACCCAGTCGAGCCTGGCTGCTGATTGGAGGGCCCGTTCGTAGAAGGCGGCAGCCTCGTGATTGGCGTAGATCTCCTTGGCCCTGTCGCCGGCCATTCGTGAGAAGAGCCAGGCTCGACTCCATCGTTTGGCGTAGAAGTAGTGCAGCGAGAGGAGCTCGGCGAACTCCTCAGGGTTGTCCCCGCAGGCGGCGAAGATCGAGTCGCCCACCCGGGCGTGGAGATCTTGCCGCGTCTTGAAGGGAAGGCCGGCGTAGGCCACGTCACGGATCAGCGCATGTTGGAACTCCACCCAGCCCGATTGGTCGATCGACACGAAGTCCGCCAGACGTCGGATCATCCGGTTCCGCCGTCGTTGGTCGTTCTCTCCTTCACCCAGCACGGCCGGGGTGTGCTCCAGGAGGAACCCGGCACCGAGCACTGACAGCCGGCGGAGAATGTTCCGATCGGCCAATGGGAGAGTGTCGATGCGGGCAGAGATCATCGCCTCGACCGATTGCGGGATCTCGTCGAGAGTGCCCCCCCGGCGGAGTGTCTGTAGCAATTCGACCAGGAATAGCGGCCGGCCCTGCGCCTGTTCAGCCAGTTTCGTCACCTGCTGCTGCGGGAGCGGCGAGTCTTCCGTGGCATTGAAGATGAGCTCCTTGGCCTGCTCCACCCGGAGTGGCGACAGCGCGATCTGGACCACCTGTGGGCTGGCTGGAGCGACGAATCCGTCGGAGCCGGGGCGGCGGGTGAGGAGGATCAGCCACGGGTGCCGGCTGAGCCCGGCGAGGAGGCCGCCGAGCAGTTCTCGAGAGGCATCGTCCATCCAATGTGTGTCCTCGATGATGAACACTGTCGGGTCGGTGATGGTCGCCTCGAGCAACGCGTCCACCGAGGCCATGGTGCGGGCGGGCCGGAACTGGTCCTCGAGCATCCGTACCTCGGGTGAGTCGGGGATCTCCAGACCCACCGGCACACCGATCAAGGACAGCCACGGGGCGAGCTCTGGCGCCTTGGACTCGATCAGGGCCTTCATCGCCTTCTGCGCCTCCGCCGAACCCAACTCTGCGAGATCCCAAGTCTCACGGAGCAGGGAGCGGAAAGGGAAGTAGGGAGTGGCCGCCTGATAGAGACGGCATTCGGCGGAGATCACATGATCGGGATCACTCCTCACCAGGAACTCCTGGAGCAGTCGGCTTTTCCCCATCCCCGCCTCCGCGCTGAGCTCGACCAGCTGCCCGGTCCCGGATCGAGCCTCCTCCCAGGCGTCGGTGAGCAGGCTCAGTTCCTGGTCACGGCCGATCAGCGGCAACCCACCACCGCGGTGAGCCTTGATTCCCTCAGGGGCTCCGACCGAGATCGCCCGCAGCGGCAGCCTCTTCCCCTTGACCGTGAACGGCTCCAGCGGAGTTATTGCGAACGTCGTGCGCGATCCTTCAACGGTTTCCTCGGTGGCGTATACCTCGCCGATCGGGGCCCGTGCCATGAGCCGTGCCGCGGTGTTCACGACATCGCCCATGACGGTGTAGGTGCGTCGGTAGGGGGTCCCTATCTCGCCGGAGAAGATCGATCCCCAGCCCACCCCGGCTGACAGAGACAGGGCGGGCGAGCCGGAGACGACCTCCTGCACGGCCAGCAGCATCAACTCCTCGTCGTGACCGGTGGTCGAGGGCGCCCCCGCCGTCAGGATGATCTTCCCGCCGTGGGCGGCAATGTCACTCCCCAGGAAGGTGACGCCACGGGAGTCCACCGCGCCCTGGATGGAACGAACTAGGTCGTCGAGTCGTCCGGCGGCCCTCCCCGGGCCCTCTTCCTCGATCAGTCGGTCGAAGTCATGGAAATGGATGAACGCCACCGCCGCCGGTCGGTGTTCGGGCTCCACCTCGCCCCCGATGAGGAGATCGCAGAGACCGGTCGGGACGAACTGGTTCAGGTCACCGATCGGGGAGGTGTCGGGCCCGACCTGGGCCAGATCGCACTCAACCACTCCCCGGAGCAGGAACCCGGGGCCGACCGGACGACCTCGGTTGGTCTTGGGAAGGGCAGTGGCGGTCGTCTCGCTGATGAGGACCTGACCGGGGCCGGCGGCGCCTTCGGCCTCGACCGTGCGTGTGGCGGCGGACCCGGCCACGATCAGCTCGCGGTGTGAGTTGCCGATCAGGAAGAAGTCGAGTTGGTCGCTGTGGATGCCGACCGACATGCGGAGTGTGACCTTCCCCGCACTGGTTTGGCAGAGGCCAACCACGCCCATGGTGCGCTGCATGGATAGGGCCGAGGCACAGGCCCTCAGCTCATGACCCTCCCCGGTGAAGAGGAAGAGCATGGCGTCGCCACCGAACTTGAGGAGGCTGGCGCCGTATGCGTACGCCTCGGGGAGAAGGGCACCGAAGGTGGCTGCGATGACGTCCGAGACTTCCTCGGCTCCGACCCGGCCATGGCGAGCCAGCCGCTCGGACATCCTCGTGAACCCGGAGATGTCGATGAAGACCATCGACCCCTCGACCGAGCGGTGCAGCTCCCCAGGTGCGACGTCGTCCCAGTGCCGGACCATCCGGGGGATGTAGGCCTGTAGAGAGGCACTCACCTTGCCCGCAGGATAGAGGGCATTGGGGACACGGCGTCACGGTCGGGCGTTCGGGGAGAATGCCCGTCCATGGCAGAGGAGATCAGGCCGGTCGTGATGAGCTGGAGTGGTGTGACCGCACGGCGCATGGCCCGCAACGCGTTGGCCGACCCCGCCACCGAGGTGGGACCGGCCGAGATCGCAGGTCTGATGTGCGGTGCGCACGCCCAGGTCCTCAGCTCGGCGGAGGTCTCCATCGGGCGGCGCATCGCCGGGGCGACCCGATCCGACGTCCAGCGGGCGCTCTGGCAGGAGAGAAGCCTGGTGAAGACCTTTGGCCCGCGGGGGACGGTGCACCTCCTCCAGACAGCCGACCTTCCGATGTGGACCGGCGCCCTTTCCGCCCTGCCCTCCTCGGCAGGGTTGCATCCCGAGGGCGTTCGTTTTTCCCCTGAGCAGGCCGAGGAAGTCGTCTCCGCCATCGGCGATGCCCTGGCGGACGCAGAGCTCACCGTCGACGAGCTGACCATCGCCATCATCGAGCGAGTCGGCCCCTGGGCCGGCGAGAAGACCATGGACGCATTTCAGGACAAATGGCCCCGTTGGCGTCAGCTGACCAGCATGGCAGGGCATCGAGGTGTGCTCTGCTTCGGTGCCAACCGCGGTCGGAAGGTGACCTACACCAACCCACACCGGTGGCTCCCCGGATTCGCACCCCAGGACGGTGAGACCGCGCTCGCCGCCCTGCTCCTGCAGTATCTCCACGCCTACGGCCCTTCCACACCCCAGCACTTCGCCCGTTGGTTGGGGGTCCAGCCCAAAGCGGCGGTCGACCTGTTCGCCCGGACGGCGGGTGACCTCGAGACGATCGAGCTAGATGGCGAGGCGGGATGGGTGGTCGCCGGTGACACCGAGATGCCCGACCAGCCGCACCGCGGGGTCCGCCTCCTCCCCTACTTCGACGCCTACGTCGTGGCCGGCCAGCCCCGTCGCCTCCTCTACCCGGGCAAAGCAGCGATGCGGGCTCTCTCCCCATCGGGTCAAGCCGGCAACTACCCGGTGCTGCTGGTCGACGGAGTCGTGGGCGGAGTGTGGCATCAGCGGCGCTCCGGTCGCAGGCTCGAGTTCACAGTCGAGCCACTCCGTCCACTCGACGAAGGCCAACGGAGCCAACTCGAGTCCGACGTCGAGTTGCTGGGATCGGTTATGGAGGCAACACCGACCGTCACGATCGGCACGGTGGCTGTCGGATCGCACGCTTGAGCGCCGGCAAGGCGCGCCTCGAGATGTGACCTTTGGCTCTGGGCGCCAGACCGTCCGTCGACCCAGACTCGGCCATGAGACCTACCACCGAATCCGCCGGTCCCTCCACAACCATTCCGGTGTTCACCTCGGCCGGAGGGGAATCGGCGATCATGGAGGCATACCAGCGCGTCATGGATGCGTGGCCGGTCGCCCATGAGGACCTGGTGGTGAGAACCAGTTTCGGGGACACCCACATCATCGCCGGGGGCCGCCCGGATGGCCCTCCCGTCGTATTCCTTCACGCCCTGTTCGCCACCGCCGGCTCCTGGCATCGCAACGTCGAAGCGGTGGGCAGAACCCACCGGACCTTTTGCGTGGATGTGATCGGAGAGGCGAACAAGAGCCGCCCAACCCGTCCCATCACCTCGATGGACGATTTCCTCCACTGGTTCTCCGAGATCGTCGATGGCCTGCAGATCGACAGCATGCACCTGGTAGGCAACTCATACGGCGGCTTTACCGCGGCCTACTACGCCATGAATCTCCCGGAGCGGATTCGAAGCCTGGTCTTGATCGGACCGGCCGCGACCATCCACTCGATGAGGGCCTTCATGCTCCACATGTTTCTTCCCAAGAGCCTGTACCAGGTCTTTCCCGGTTTGCCCGGATTGGGTCGAGCGATGCGGTCGAGCGTGGACTGGATGCATGCCGGACTGCCTCATGATCCGGTATGGGAGCCACTGTTCGTGGAGACGATGACGCATGGCAAGTTGATCAACAGGGTCTTTCCACGGGTCTACTCGAAAGAGGAGATGGCCGGGATCGAGGCCCCGGTCCTCCTGCTCCTCGGGCAGAGAGAAGTCGTCTACGGCAACCTGGACGCCGCCATAGAGGCCGGCAGAGGCCTTCTGCCGAATGCGAGGATCGTCGTGGTTCCCGAGGCCCATCACATCGCGGCGTTGGCCCGGCCCGACATCGTGAACAGGGAGCTCATCCGGTTCCTTGCAGCCTGAAGCCCAGGTGAGAGCGGAGCGGCGACGGACACCTTCAGCGACTGGGTCACGGCCGTTAGGCGAGTATCCCCCAGGCCGGTCCGGGCGATTACTTGTAGAGAGTTCTGTTGGGGTGCTCCAGGACGATGGAGGATGAGATGTCTTTCAATGCCAGGCTCCGCCTGCCCGGCTCCCGTCTGCCGCTCGGAGTGGAGGTGGACATCATCCATGAGCGCATGACAGTCACCGCCGGGGAGCGAAGGGTGGCCGAATGGCCATTGGAGCGGCTCGACGTCAAGATGCTCCCGGACGGCTTCCACATCCAGGTCGACGGCGAGGAGTTGGTCCTCGCGGTGTCTGACTCGAGAGGATTCGCCGCTGCGCTCGGGGTGAACGACAGCAAGAACGGCACGTCGGTTCCATCGCTGCGGCTGGCGGCGAAGGCCGAGTCGAACGAACGGGACCTCGCCGAGTTACGGCGCCGTATCTCCGACCTCGCCCGGGACCTGACCTCCGATGCCGTGACACCGTCGGAGGTGTTCAGCCGGTGGCTCAAGCTGCTCAAAGAGCTCAACCGGCTCCATGTCGAGGGTGCGCTCCCCAATCCACTGTTCCACCACTTGAACACCTATCTGCTCGACCTCATCCCCGAGCCGGTCACCACACTTACATAGCGGACCTTCCGGCGCCATCTGACCCCTGACCTGCGGGTCGCGTTTCAGTCGAGTACGGCGAAGAATCGCGACGGGGCGCCTTCGCCACCGGTGACCTTGAGGAAGGCGGCGTAGAAGTCGAAGCGGCGGTCGGTCGGGAGCTCACCGAGATTGGTCAGGGTCTGCATGAGGATGGCGCCCGAGTCCCCGACGATCTCGTGGACGACGAACTCGCTGGGCAGATAGCTCTGCTTCTTGGCGGCCCGCTCCGGGAAGCAGTCGAACCCGATCGCCTTGGCACCGGTGCCGACCAGCCACCGGGCCGCCTCTGGGGTACAGGCCGGCGAACCCACGTAATAGCGGGGGAAGTCGCCCCATGCCTGGTCCGACCACCCGGTCCGGACCAGCACGATGTCACCGGCCCCGATCTCGGGAGCGGCGGCCTCGAGCTCGTCTGGCGTGATGTCGTGATCCGGCTCGACGGGAGCCAGGTCGATGACGACCGCCTCCCCGCAGCATCGGTCCAAGAGGACCTCCTCGGCCGTTTCCCCGTCCTCGACGTAGTGCTTGGTGAAGTCCACGTGGGAGCCGGCGTGGAGCATCATCCTGATCTCCGTGACCATCCAGAACCCGGGCTCCTTGTAGTACTCGGTCATGCCGATCGGCTGGTTCACCGATGGTGGGCTGTATGTGTCCTTCCCGACTGGGACGGTCAGATCGACGATGTTCATCTCAAGCAGCCAGCTCTCTGCGGAAGAAGGCCACCGTGACCGCGCGCCGGTCCTCGGCTTTGAACACCTTCCCCACGACATTGACGTCCGCAATGTGGAACAGCTCCCAACCCTCCCCGGCGAGCTGATTGAAACGCCCGGAGAGAGCGGCGATTGCTTCGGTGCTATGAGCGCCTGTTCTCCCAAAGGTCTTCTCTTCGAGGAACACCGCTTCGGTGTGATAGTGATAGGCCATACTTCTCCCTTCACCGCTGGGCCGTCAGAGACCGTACTGCTCACTCAGCCGGAGAGCAGGTCCTTCATCTGCTTGTAGATGAGGTGGGTCGAGCGGCGCGGGGCGAGCCGGTTGAGCAGATTCATGGTGCGGGCGTCACGACCGACGAAGATCTGGAAGTGGTCACCCTCGATCCCGTCGAGGATGATCCGGGCGGCGTCTTCGGGTGTGGTGGTGCGGATCGTGCTCTGGTCCACGGAGCCCATCGCCGGGATGTCGACGCCGGAGTTGGAGGTGATCTCGGTGGCAACCGCGCCCGGGAAGATCACCGATACCCCGATGTTGGTGTCGAGCAGCTCGGCGTAGAGACCTTCGGTCAGCAACTTGACCGCCGCCTTGGACGCCCCGTAGACGGTCTGCCCGGGAACGGGGAGGAAGCCACCCATGCTCGACACGTTGGCGATGTGCGCCACCGGCCGGGGGAGGAGATGTGGGAGGAAGGCCTTGACCATATGGATCGTCCCGTACAGATTGACGTCGAGTACCCGGGCGATGACGTCGTAGTCGAGGTCTTGCAGCTTCACGAACGGCTGGATTATCCCGGCTACGTTGATCAACCCGTCGACGGAGCCGTGGGCGGCCACCACCTTCTCCGGCAGTGCCTCGGTGGCGGCCCGGTCGGTGATGTCGACCACGAAGCTGGCCAGACGATTCCCGGCATCGGCAATGCTTGCTGTCTCCACCAGGCTCGTGTCACGGATGTCGACCCCGGCGACCCTGGCACCACGACGGAGCAGGTCGAGTACCACCTCACGCCCGATCCCGTTCCCGCCACCTGTGACGACGATGGCCTTGTTCGCCAGGTCCATGAGGGGAAGCTACGCGGTGCGCCTCAGTCGAAGCGCTGGCGGACCGCCACCATTAGGGTGATCCCGTTGGCGAGGTTGGGAACAGTGGCGGAGGGAGCGACAATCCAAGGTACCTTCACGATCCTGTTCACTGATCTCGAGGGCTCCACAGACCTTCGCATCCGGATCGGTGACGCTGCCGCCAACGACATCATCAGCCTCCACGACGACCTCGTCCGCTCCAGGCTAGAGATAGCGGGCGCAGTCGAGACCAAATCGCTGGGAGATGGCTTCATGGCGCTGTTCAACTCGGCGAACCATGCAATTCAGACGGCGGTATCGATCCAGAGGGCGATCGAGGAGCACAACCAGGCCTACCCCGAGAAGACGCTGTCGGTACGGATGGGCCTCAACAGCGGCGATGTCACCCAGTCGGCGGGCGATGCTCATGGCACCGCGGTCCATGCCGCCTCGAGGGTCGCCGACAAGGCGCAGGGCGGTCAGATCCTCGTTTCCCAGGTGGTCCAGGACCTGGCCGGGACCCTGGCCGACACGAGGATCGTCGATCGCGGCTTGTTCTGGCTGAAGGGATTCCCGGACCGTTGGCGGCTTTTCGAGGTGCTGTGGCGGGACAAGTCCGACGGGGAACGTGTCACCAGGCAGGCCAAGGCGGCCTCGGCTTCCGCGTTCGCGTCGAATGCCGCTCGCGCCCGGGCGCCGGTCGTGGGTCGGGCCCGGGAACTGGAGGTCCTCACCCAACAGCTGGCGGCCACACCTTCCACGGGTCTTCGGGCGGTGGTGCTCGAAGGCGAAGCGGGCATCGGCAAGACCCGGATGCTCGAGGCGGCTGCCGACCGCGCCTCGGAGCAGGAAGAGCCGTTCTGGGTCCTGGACGTCAGCGCTGACGAGGAGTTGCGCGGGCCATTCCTGCTCTTCCGCTCCCTCCTCACCTCAGCACAGATGTCCACCGTCGCCAGAGAGGCGATGGCCCTCGAGCAGCTCGACCGGGCCCAGGAGGCCATCTCGGGTCGCAACCCGCGAACCGAAGGGCTGTCCGCACAGGAGCAGATGCTGCGCACATTCGACGAAGTGGCCGCAACCATCCTGGCCCTCACCCGGGAGCGCTCGTTGCTGTTGATGCTCGACGATCTGCAGTGGGCCGACGACGACAGCATCCAGCTGATCAGATACCTGGTGCGAACGGTGGGCTCGGCCCCGGTCTTCCTCCTGATCAGCCTGCGTCCCTACTCCGACTCGGCGACGGGCGGAGCCTCGAAACTGATCGCCGACCTCGACCGTATGCGGGTGACACAGGTGCTCCGTCTGCAGAGGCTGACCCCCCGCCAGAGCGCGGAGCTACTTGAGAACCTGCTCGGAAGTCCCGCCGACAAGTCGACGATCGACAGCCTCCATTCCCGCTCGGAGGGTGTTCCATTCTTCCTCGAGGAATTGGCCAGGGCCTATCGAGAGGCTGAAGCTCTCCAGCTGATCGACGGCACCTGGACCCTGACCAAGCTCAGCGGGCCCGCCGTGCCCTCCTCGATCCAGACCCTGGTCGAGCGCAAGCTGGCCCAGCTCAACCATGACTGCCGATCCCGGCTCGCCGACGCCGGGGTGCTGGGTCGCCGATTCCGTCTTTCCGACCTGGCCCGGATCCTGGCAACGGTCGGCGGCGAGGCGCCACAACCGGAGTGGCAGGTGAGAGATGACCTGCAGAACGCCCTCGACCTCGGTCTCATCGTGGAGGAACGAGAGGGTTCGAGCTTCGACTTTTCCTTCTCTCATGATCAGATCCGCAGTTCTCTGCTCGCCTCGCTCCCCCGCCAGAGAAAACGGGCGATCCACGCGGCGATGGCCGAGTACCTGGTCGCCGAGGGAGGAGCCGAGAGCCTTTCCATGCTCGCCTTCCACGCCCTCGAAGCAGGAGACCAGGCACTTGCGGTGTCGAGCGGCGTCCAGGCGGCGCAAACCGCGATGTCCATGTCGGCCCCCGAGGAAGCGGCTCGTCTCATCGATGCCACCCTGCCCGCCGCGTCGGAGGCCGAGAGCCGGATCGAGATGCTTCGCATCAAGGACGACGCCCTGGCTGTCCTCGACCGTGGAGTGGAGAGGATGGCCAACCTGGCCGAGATGACGGCGCTAACCGCGGCGGTGTCGTCTCCCGCCCTAGACGCGGAGGTCAAGCTGAGACGGGCGGCGGCGGCGAGGGCAAACGAGGACTTCGAGTTGGCGGCCGACTTGGCCCAGGCGGTCCGCGAATCGGCGGAGGCTTCCGGGGACAAGGGCTTGGAGCTCTCGGCCTGTCTGGAGCTGGGGCAAGCCATCACCCGATCCCCGATCGGGGAGGCCTACTCACCGCCCGTCGAAGTCGATCTCGATCGGGCCGAGGAGCCGTTCCAACGTGCGCTGGCTTGCGCCCGTGAAATCGGGGCCCGCTCCCAGGAGGCCGACGCCCTTCGCGAGTTGGCGGTCATCGAGGCAGGGAGGGCGAAGTTGGCCGCTATGGGTCTCCACGACGATGGGACCTCCAAGCTCGAGATTCTGATGGAGGCTCCACAGCTCTACTCCAGGACCAAGGATCTGGCCGAGCAGGCATTCCGCATCTACGAGGAGATCGGCGACCAGCAGGGAGCCATGTCGGCTCTGATCGCCATGGCCTACGCCCATGTGGCCGACCCCACCGCCCAGGGCATGGCAGGTCGGATCGAGCATGTGAGAGCTCTCCACCACAGTCGAAAAGGGGAGGTGACCGAGAGCCAGTCGGCGATCGACGACGCCAGAGGGCTGTACAGCATCCACACCTTTGCCCGGCTCAACCTGCAGCCCGGCCTCGCCCTGGAGCGTGGCAGGGAGGCATTCGAGGCGGCACGATCGATCGGCGATCGGTGGCTCGAATCGTTGGCCGCCGGAGGGACGGCGATGACCTGTCTCCTCGTCGGTGGAGGCAATGAATGCGCCGCGTGGTTGGAACGGGCGGCTAGCGCGGCGATGGCGGTCGCATCGACCTCGATGGCCCGCCGTCTCGAGATGTGGCGGGGAGCCCACGCCGCTACGCAGGACGACGTCGGAGCAATGACCCGCCACTATCGGCGGGCCGCCGAGCTGGCCGGGCAGAGAAGCCCCGGCGAGCGTGGTGAGGCCCTGGCCAATCTCGCCTTCGAATACGCCCGGATTGCGGCCCTCAATCACGATGAGTCACTCCTCGATAGTGCGAGCGAGGCGGCACAGGAGACATTGGACCTGGCCGGTCGTATGAAAGGGCAACTCCCCTGGGAGGCACTGGCCCATGCCGCTCTGGCCCTGGTCGCAGAGGCGAAGGGCGATGCCGTGACAGCCGCCGACGAAGCCCGCAAGTCGCTGGATATCGACGGTGAGACCCATCTCCTCTACTTCGTCCCCATCCTCTGGGTGGCGGCCAGGACTCTGATCGCATCCGGGCAGCCCGAAGCGGCCAGTCTCAGTGCCCAGATCATCGGTGGGCTCTCCTATCTGAGCATGTCGATGGCGGAGCGCGAGCTGAGGGAAAAGTGGTTTGCCAACCCGGTGGTCCGCGAAGTGGCCGAGATCGTGGGCTTCGACCCGGCGACCTCATTGTCGGCCAATGACGCAGACGGGCCCGACCTGACCGACGACGAGCTGGGGCTGCTGCGTGAGCTGGCGTCGGGCCCGGTCGGGGCCCGCCCCGGTAATGGCCGGGGGTCGGGCCGGGTCGGCGAGCTACTCGCCAAACTCGGCGTCGAGACCGAGAACGAGGCCATCGAGTATGCGATCAGGACAGGGATCACATGGCGGTGAGGGTCATCATCGACCGGCGGCGCTGCATCGGGGCCGGCACCTGCATCGTTCTCGCCCCTTCCGCCTTCCAGTGGAGAAAGGGCGACTTCCTCAAACCCGAGCTCGTCGATGCGACCACCGTCGACGAGGACACCCTGCGTGAGGTGGCCGCCGCCTGTCCCACCCAGGCCATCGTCCTCGAGGAGGTGATCGAGGCGATGCATCCCGGTCTCGGCGGCTGAGGCCCCATCACTCCTCCATAGGCGGCAATGGGTCCGCCGGTTGTGGACGGCGCCGTCGCACTGGTATCGGGCCATGACATTGGCAGTCCCAGGTCCGTTGCCTGTTCCGGTCGACGACGCGGCTCCCCCGATCAGCCGCCGAGCATGCTGTAGCCGCCGTCGGCGATCATGTAGACGCCATACATGTGCGCGGCGTCATCGGTGGCGAGGAACAGAGCGGTCGCCGCCAGTTCCTCCGGTGGCGGGATCCGGCCGGCCGGTGTCGCTCCGATCAGCTTCTCACGTCGCCCTGTGTTCCAATCCTCTCGAGATAGGGTCGACTCGGTCTCCATGAAACCGGGAGCGAAAGTATTGACCCTGACCGTTGGCGCGAACGCGTTGGCGTAGGACTTGGTCAGACCGAGGATCCCGTACTTGCCGGCTGCGTACTGAGGGGCACGGGGGCTCCCTCGCACTATGACTGTCGAGCCGATGTTCACGATTGCGCCGCCACCCCGGTCGAGCATCCTGGACCCGAACTCGTGAAGCATGTACATGGTCCCTTTGATGTCCACGTCGATCACCCGGTCGATCAACTCCTGGGTCACGTCACGCCATGACATCTGCTCGGTGGCGATGTCACCGACGTTGTTGACCAAGACGTCGAGCTTGCCGAACTGCCGGTCTACGGCGTCGGCCATGGCTTTCACCGCATCCCAGGAGCTGATGTCGGCTTGGAATACCTCCGCCTCGCCGCCTTGCCCACGAATCCGCTCTGCCGTCGCCTCGGCACCCCCACGGGACCGGTTGTAGTGGACACCGACTCGGGCTCCCTCCTGGCCTGCTCTGAGCGCGAGGGCGCTGCCAAAGCCGGTCCCGGCACCCGTTACCAGCACTGTCTTGCCCTCGAACCGACGTGGGATGCTGTTCGTCACTTCCATGTTCTCCCTGACCTGATTGGATTTTGGCGTCCCGGCAGAACCATAGGAGCAGAGGCTTGCCACGATACTTGATCAATGATAATTTCGCGCAGATTGGATCGAGGAGGAGGTTCATCTTGCGATCTAACAAACCCTCTGCCCTGAGGGTCCTCGCCGTGATGCTCTGCCTGGCCATGATCTCGGCGGCATGCACACCTGGCGAGACAAGCGACGAAAGCACGACTACGGCCGGCGGAGACGGCGGTGAGGAACCCACCACCACCACGGCCGCCGGGCCCACCACCACTAGCGCTGAGGATGGAGGTGGCGGCGAGGAGGTCACTCGGCTCATCTTCGGCGTCCCACCACCACCCGACGGCGAATCGAACAACCCCAACCGCGAGATACAGCCCAATGACGAGTATCAGCTGAAGCCAATGTACGAGAACCTGGTCGCTGTCGACCCGGAGACGGCGCAATGGACTCCGATGCTCGCCGAGAGCTGGGAGCTGAACGAGGCGGGTGACCAACTCACCTTCAACCTTCGGCAAGGTGTTCAGTTCCACAACGACTTCGGCGAGATGACCGCCCAGGACGTTGTGTTCTCGCTCACCGATCTGATCGACCCCCCGGGAGCCATCTCCGGTGTGGCCGAGGCAGTGCGGAACGCGGTGGCGGAATTCGAGATCGTCGATGACTACACGGTGATCTTCCACATCGCCGAGGGTGGCCTGAGCTATTCCTTCTTCGAGGGGATCAGCTACGGGGCGGCGGGCACCGCCATCAAGAGCCAGGCGGACTGGGAGTCACGCGGCGGCGGATCGCCGGCGTCCCCAACCCTCGACGAGGCGCCGATCGCCGGGACCGGTCCGTACCAGTTCGTCGAGCGGACTCCGGGACAGAACGTGGTGTTCGAGATGGTTCCCTTCGACCACTGGCGTCAGAACGGATCGTTCCAGGAGCTGGAATACCGCTACATCCCCGAGGACGCCACTCGCCTCTCCGCGCTGCTCGCCGGTGAGGTCCATCTCACCGGCCTGCCCACGGAGCTCGGCGACGAGGCTGAGTCCCAAGGGATGGGCATCATCAGGTCACAGCTGCCCGGCCGGCGCTACGGGATCCCCCTCGAGGGGTGCTACTACGTCGAGCCGCCCCAGCCGGGTGTTCCCTCCGCCGAGGTGTTCGTCAGCGGCGAGCGCAAGTTCCCAGACAGCCCATGGTGCAACGTGGACATTCGCCGGGCAGTGAGCAAGGCCATCGACCGCGACGCCCTAAACGAGGCCTTCTACGGCGGCGAGGCGGAGACCGCTTTCATGTGGTACTGGCTCCCGGAGCAGACCGAGTCCTGGAATCCGGAATGGGAGGAGCGTTACGCCGCCGAGATCGGGTACGACCCGGAAGGTGCGCGCGCCCTGCTCGAAGGAGTCGGTGCGCCAGTGGAGATCCAGGTCTTCGCCCGGAACGACGTCACCGAGGCGATGGCGGTGATGCTCGAGGAAGTCGGTTTCGTCGTCGAGCTCGTCTCCATGGACGACGCCGAGTTCACCGCCCAGCGGGAGGGAAGGGAGTTCGACCGCATGGTCGACTTCGATGACACCGCGAGCGAGAACATCACCGGATTCGAGCCGGCGGGTTATGCCAACCAGGACTCGGGTCGAGCCGTGGAGATGGTGGAGTGGGACACCCAGTACGAGGCTGTGCTGGCCGAGCTCGATCCAACCGCCCAACAGCAGCTCTGGCTGGAGTTCGGCAATGTCATTTTCGACAACGTCCCGCACATCCCGCTGCTCAGAACGTACGACGAGATCGTGGTCAACCCCGAGGTGGTGTGTGACTACATCTTTCCCGGGGCCAACATGAGCGCCCCCTACAGCTTCGTCGAGTACATCTCGGCCTGCTGATCGGACGAGTCGACCGGGTCGGCCTGCTG
>JAICRU010000069.1 GCA_025937235.1 Acidimicrobiia bacterium | reverse complement strand
CTAACCGACCTTCATCAAGACTTTGAGCGACGACGGGTCATGGACCAGCTCGAAGGCCTTCTCCGCATCCTCAAGCCCGAGCTGATGGGTGACGATCGGCTCGAGGTTCAATGAGCCGGACGCAGCCAGGGCGACGCCATCGGCGTAGTCGCCGACCACCGCGGCACGTGGGTTGTGGAGGGTCAGCTCCTTGTGATAGAGCTGGTAGTAGGGGAGGCCGGATTCCCCGCCCGTCAGGGTCCCGTAGACCAGAACCTCGCCACCCGTCCCCGCCAGCTCGATGGCCTTGGCCAGGGTGGCCTCTGTCCCCACCGCCTCGACCACCAGATCCGGCCCCTGGCCCGACGTGACGTCGTCGAGCATGGCGCCGGCCGCGTCCGGCGCCACCGTGAAGTGGGTCCCGGACTCGGCGGCCAGCTCCCGTTTCCACTCCGAGCGGGTGATCCCGACCACCGTCATCCCACCCAGCCGCAGCAGCTGAGTGATGAGCTGGCCGGCCACCCCCAGACCGATCACGGCGGCCACCCGGCCGGGAAAGGAGTCGATCGTCTTCACCGCGTGGACACAGGTGCCCAGCACCTGGAGGACACCGGATGCCTTGTCCGAGATCTCAGACGGCACCGGCACCAGCCGGTTGATCGGCACCGTGAGGTACTCGGTGAACACCCCGTCCACGTCCCTGCCCAGCAGCCCGCCATTGACGCAGATGTTGAAGCGGCCGGCACGGCAGAGATGACACCAGCCACAGGCGACACCAGGGTCGACCAGGACCCGGGTCCCGGCGGGGTAGGGCGAGTGTTCCGGCGCAGCAGTGACCTCCCCGACCATCTCGTGGCCCATGATCCTGGGGTATTCCACCGGGATCTTCCCGGCCAGAATCTTCACGTCGGTCCCGCAGATCCCGACCTGACCCGACCTCACCAGCACTGCGTTACCGGCGGTGGGCTCGGGCACGTCGGCGAGCTCGATGGCTCCCGGTGAGCTGACGCGTACGGCTCTCAACAGTCTCCTCCGCGGGCTTTCGACGATGTTAGATCCGTGCAGACACCCCTTTCGGAGGGGAGGGGTTTGTAGGCTGACCCTCGATGGAACAGATGCCCGACCTCAGGATCCCAACCAACGACGAGGGTCTCGGCGCCACCAGGCAGACTGCCCACGAGTTCGTTCGTAGTGTCCTGCGGCGGGCGATCCTCAACGGGGAGCTGGGCAGCGGGAGCCGTCTGGTACAGGCCGAGTTGGCCGCGATGCTCGACGTCAGCACCACTCCGGTCCGGGAGGCGCTCCGGGACCTGGCCACCGAGGGCCTGGTCCAGTTCGACCCACACCGGGGGGCGATCGTCTCCGAGCTGAGTGCCGAAGACGTGCACGACATCTACGAGATCCGCCGCGTCCTCGAGCCCCTGGCGATGCGCCAGGCGGTACCCAACGTGAGCGACGCGTTGTTGGCCCGGCTCCGCAAGCTCCACCAGGGGATGCTCGACGAGCCGCATTCGGTGGATTGGGTCGATCGGAATCGTGTCTTCCACATGGCGGTATACGAGACCGCCGCCTCCCCTCGTCTGGCTGCAATCATCCGAAACCTCCAGGACGCATCGGTCATGTACATCGGGGCCTCGCTCAAGCACAAGCCCGGTCTGCGCGAGGACGCCAATCACGGGCACGCCGAGATCCTCGATGCCCTGGAGAAGCGTGATGTCGAAGCGGCGGTCAAGGCGCTCGACGAGCACCTGCGCACTTCGATCGACGCTTTCGACACCGGGGTCGAAGAAGAGGGCTGAGCCCGCTTCATACCACCTCCTGAGGATCGAGGACATCTGCCGGCTCGGCCTTGGCGGCACGATCCGAGAGCAAGTTCACCGCCACCCCGAGGATGACGAGGATCAGCCCCAAGAGCAGGGACGTGGTGACGGTCTCACCGAGGATGAGGGCGGATGACACGACCCCCACCACCGGCACCGCCATCAGGGTGAGGTTGGTCGAAACCGCGGAGAGGTTGCGAAGGATCACGATCTGGACCCAGAACGCGATCCCCGTAGCCAACAGGCCCTGATAGAGCACGACCAAGACCAGCTGTGGTGTCCAGTCGATCACCGGCGGGCCCTCGACCGCGAAACCGAGGATCACGAGGATGGTCGTGGCAGCCGTCAGCTGCCAGGGCATCGAGTCGAGGGGGGCGATGCTCCAGCGATGGGCACGGATGTGGACCGCAGTCGCCGCATTGGTGATGGCGGCGAGGATGAGGAGGGCGTGTCCGATGGCGACACCCGAGTCGGACCAGTCGAAACCCCAAGGCTCGAACAGGGCGAGAACACCGGCGATGCCGAGGGAGAGCCCCAGCCATCGAGCTCTCGTCATTCTCTCTCCCAGGAAGATGGCGGCGATGGGCACCGTCCACAGGCTGCTGGTCCACACCACGACGGAGGAGCGTCCTGCCGGCACCAGCTCGAGCGCGGAGAAGACGAGCACCGTGACCGCGGCGAGCCGGAACAGCGCCATGGACACGACGATCGGCAGGTCCCGACGCGGCGGGGGAGACATCGTGCCGCGGAAGACGGCCACAGCCACCATGAGCAGGGTGGCTGTGCCGATGCGCAATGCACCCATCCAGATCGGTGCGACCGATTTCACCCCGGTCGCCATAACCGGCCAGTTGAGACCGAGGATCAGGACCACCAGGCCCAGCAGGGCGTAGATGACCGGGCGGGAGAGCTTCACACCGCGACCCCCTGAGAACCGGCCGGTAACGTGCCCCAACTCTCATGACGACAATCGACATCCACTGCCATCTGGCCACGCCGTCCAGCCGTCCTCCCGTGGAGGAGTTCCGTCGCCCCGAGTTCGAGCCCTACGACTTCTTCATGGGTCAGGACTCCAAGGACCAGAACAAGGTCATGTACCCGAGCATCGTCGATCGGCTCACCACTCCGGAAGCCCGGATCGAAGACATGGATCGGATGGGTGTCGAGCTTCAGGGTCTGGCCACCTTCGTCTCGGAGTATCACTACTGGGCGCCCCCAGAAGCAGCGGCCGAGTCGGCTCGGATCCAGAACGACAACCTGGCGGCGATCGTCGCGGCCAACCCCGAGCGCTTCGTCGGCATGGGGGCGACCGTGCCCCTCCAAGAGACCGACCGCGCCATCGCCGAGATGGACCGCGTCGTCGACGACCTCGGGTTCAAGGGCCTGCAGATCGGCGGGACCATCAATGGGCGAAACCTCGACGAGGTTGAGTTCCGGCCGTTCTGGGCGGCGGTCGAAGCCAAGGGCATCCCGGTGATCCTGCATCCGAGCGGCTATCCCGAGGGGCAGAGGTTCGGCAACTACTTCCTGACCAACTGCATCGGGAACCCGCTGGAGACGATGGTCGCCGCGACGAGGATGATCTTCAGCGGCCTCTTCGAGGAGCACCCGGGGATAAAGCTCGTGCTGCTCCACGGAGGGGGGTATCTGCCCTTCTATTGCGCCCGGGCCGATCACACCTGGGAGGTTCGCCCCGAGACGAGAGTCGCCATCCCCGACCATCCTCCCAGCCATTACATGAAGCGTCTCTTCTACGACACCATGGTCTTCCAGCCGCTCTATCTGCGCCATCTGGTCGAGATCGTCGGCGTCGATCGGGTCATGCTGGGCACCGACTACCCCTTCGACATGGGGGAGACCGCCCCAGTGGAACTCATCGATGCCACCGAGGGTTTGACCGACGCCGATCGGGCGGCGATATCGGGGGGCAACGCGGCCAGGGTGTTCGGGCTGGGCTGACAGTCGGCTCATTGCTTGCCGGGCTCGAACCGGTAGTGGAGGAACTCGGGCGCCCAGCGGGCGACCAGCCAGGCCCCGATGATGCAGGCGAGGCCACCCGATACCACGCTGAACCTGATCGAGGTCAACTCGGCGACCACACCAGCTTCGAGATCCCCGAGACGGGGCCCACTGGCCACGACTGCAGTGTGCATTCCGCCCATGCGACCCCGTAGCTCGTCGGGAGCAGTCAACTGCACGATGCTCCCCCGGAAGATGGCGGACACGACGTCGGCCGCGCCGGCTAAGCCGAGCATCACCAGGGCCAACGGCAGGGAGTCGGTGAGGCCGAAGATGGCGATGGCGAGACCCCACCCCATCACCGCGAATACCGTGGCCCGACCCTGACGGATCACCGTCGACACCCAGCCGGACGTGAGCGCTGCTAGGAGGGCACCCACCCCCGGCGCGGCGTAGAGGAGACCCACGGTGAACGCATTGCCTCCGAACACCTCGGTCCCGATGGCCGGGAACAGCGCGGTTGGCATCCCGAAGACCATTGCGTTGAGATCGATGAGCAGGGTGGCCTGGATCACCCGCTGATCCTTCAAGTAACGGAATCCCTCGGCGATCGACGAGAAGCCAAAATCCCGGCCCCCACCAATTGTGGCGACGTCGGGTACACGGCGCATCAGGGTGGCACTGATCAGGAACATGACCATTTCGGTGCCGTACGTCACTGGCAGGCTCACGGTCGCGATGAGCAGACCGGCTATGGCCGGGAAGGCGGCGTGGGCCACATTGGTCATCGTCTGATTGAGAGCGAGCGAGGCGGGAAGCAGATCCCGACCGACCAGACCGGGGACGATGGCATGACGTGCCGGGTTATCGATCGCGGAGACACCGGCATTGATGGCGACAAGGGCGAATAGCGGCCACACGAGAGGTTGTTCTGCCAGGGAGTTCCACAGCAGTCCGCCCGCAGTGGCGGCCAATGTCAGCTGTGAGGTGATTATCAGGTTCCGTCGATTGACTGCGTCGGCGAGAGCGCCTCCCACCACCGATACGAGGAGGAGTGGGACCAACTGGACCAGGCCGAGCAGGCCCACGGCCAGGGTCGACCCGGTCAATTGATATACCTGCACTGGCACGGCCACGACCGTCATCTGCCTGCCGGCCTGGGCGAAGAACATCCCCGAGAAGAGCCACCGGTAGCCAGGGACGCGGCGCAGAGGCGTGACGTCGACCACCGCCAGACGTCCCCAATGTCGAAGCCGATCCGTCAACCGATCATCCTCCCCTGGCCTCGCCCGTGTGACCGTCGTGACCACTCGGGAAGCTGACCCGTTGTCCGGTCATTCTAAGGGGTCATTCGAGGTCGGCTGGAAGGGTCTCGGGCACCGCCCGCCACATGACGGTGGCGCCGATCAGGCCGAACCCCGCAACGGCCAGCGCCGCCGCCCCAAGAGAGGCGATCGAGGTGACGGCGGCCACCAGCAGCGGCCCCCCGGCGGTTCCGAGGTCGCTGATGAGACGCCAGATCCCGAAGAACTGGCTCCGCCCGAGCCGTGGGGAGAAGTCGGATCCGAGGACCATGTTGATCCCGGCGCCGAGGCCGTTGGCCAGACCGAGGAAGAGCCCGACGACTGCCAGCTCGGCGAAGGTGGAGGTGAGGGGAATGAGGGCCATCCCCACCGACAGCGAGATGAGACATGGCACCGCCGCCCATTTGCGTCCCTTCCGGTCCATCAACATCCCAATCGGGTAGAAGATGGCCATCTCGATCCCCGCTGAGGCTCCGAAGATCAGGGAGATCTGGCTGGCTCCAAGGCCGAGATGATCACCCCACAGCGGGACGATCGCCTGACGGGCGGTCCGCAACACCTGGATGGCCACCGCGACGAACCCGGCAGTCCGGAGGACCTGGCCACTGTCACTGAGCAAAGTCCGCAGCGAGGGGACCGGCTCGGTTTCGACGCGGGAGTGGTGGACCGTGGGCTCGACCGTGAAGAAAAGGGTCACGGCGGCGGCGACGGCGAACAGGGCTTGAGCGAAGAATGGCCCGGCCAGGCCGAGTGGGATGATGACGAGGCCGCCGATCAGCGGGCCGATGAACTGCCCGGCCCTCATGGTGCCGCCCATGATCGACATCACTCGCCCCCGCTGGCGGGGCGGGGTGGCCTCGGTGGCATAGGTGAGCCGGGCCAGCGCCCAAACCGACCAGGCGCCGCCGAGCAGGAAGACCAGGGCCGAATACACGGCGATGCTGGGCTGGGAGGCGATCCCGACTGCGACCAGGCCCAGGGTGGCCGTGGCCAACAACATCGACCAGCGCTCCCCGATGCGTGCCACCATCAAACCCGCCGGGATGTCGAACACGAGGGTCCCGATACCGCGGAGGGCAACTATGAACCCGGCCGCTGCCGGGGAGGCACCCAGATCGAGAGCGACCAGGGCGATGACCGGTATGGCCGCCCCCTGCCCGATGGCGAACAGGAGGTTCGGCACATAGACGGAGCCGGTCAGTGAGCCGATCCGAAATGGCTCGGTCGACCTGGGGTGCCGACTCACTTGGAGGCTTGGGAGATCGCCCGGCGCACCCACTCCGAGCCGATCGGATAGTGGTCGACGATGATCCCCATCCCCACGAGCGCATGCTCGACTGCGGAGGCGACTGCAGCTGCTGTCGGGATCGTGCCACCCTCGCCGGCGCCCTTCGCCCCCAGCGGATTGGTCGGCGACGGAGTCTGGGTGTGGATCTTGGTCAGCGGAGGCATGTCGGCGGCCGTGATCAGTCGGTAATCCATGAACGATGTGGTGAGCGGCTGGCCGTCTTCGCTGAACCGGACCTCTTCCGATAGGGCGTTGCCCAACCCGTGGGCCACGCCGCCGTCGATCTGGCCATCGACGATCATCGGGTTGAGCAGCGTCCCGCAGTCGTGGACGACGACGTAGCCGGCCACGACCACATGGCCGGTCTCCGGGTCGACCTCGACCTCGGCTACATGGGTCCCGTAGGTGTATGCCAGGCCCTCGAAGGGGAGGACGCGCTCCACCGAGAGCCCTGGTCGTTGCTGGCCCTCCGGCAGGGCGGCGCCCAGCTTGGGCTGGAGACCCGCGGCCAGATCGCCGAGCGGGATCTCGGTCCCGGGCTGGCCCACGACCATGGCCACTCCGTCGACCAGGACGATGTCCTGGCTCGAAGCCTCGAGACGGTCGGCGGCGAGACGCTTGACCGTCTCGGCGAGATCGCCCGCGGCTACATGGGCGGCCGATGCGGTGGTCTGGCCGCTACGGCTGGCCACCGTCGCGATGCCGTGCCCGTAAGCGGCCGTGTCGCCGGACCGAACCCGCACCCGATCCGGGCTGACTCCGAGATGGGAAGCGCAGATCTGGGCGAGGACCGTGGCGTGACCCTGTCCTTGGGAGCTCGCTCCGGTCTCGATCAGGACCTCGCCATTGGTGAGCACTTCGATGCGCACGCCTTCGTAGGGCCCGAGCCCGGTGTCCTCGACATAGGAGGCGATGCCGAAGCCGCGTAGACGGCCCGCGTCGGCCGAGTGCGACCTCCGTTCCTCGAACCCGTCGAGGTCGGCCACCTGCAACGCTCGATCGAGCGCAGCTCCATAGTCGCCGCTGTCGTAGGTCACCCTGCGGCCGTCGGAAGCGGCGATGTCCACGACATAGGGGAGCTGATCGGGTCGGACGAAGTTTCGTCTCCTCACCTCGGCCCGATCCAGCCCGAGCTCGCGGGCGATGGCGTCGACCACTCGCTCGAGGGCGAAGGTGGCATTGGGGCGGCCGGCACCCCTGATCGCTCCGGTGGGTGTTGCGTTGGTGAAGACCACGTCGATGGCGGCGTCGAGAGCGGGAATGACATAGGGCCCGGAGAGAAGCCGCAGCGTTGTCATCGGGACCACGATCCCGTAGGGGACATAGGCACCGCAGTCGTGCACCAGCCTGACCCGAAGCCCGAGTATCAGCCCGTCCCGGTCGACGGCCGCCTCGATGGTCCCGCTCTGGCCACGCTGCTGGTTGGTTGCGACGAAATGCTCCCGGCGACGCTCGGTCCACTTGACCGGGCGTCTCAACTTCATTGCCAGCGCGGCGACGACGTATTCCTCGGGGTAGATGGCCGCCTTCGGCCCGAAGCCACCGCCGACGTCGGGCGCGATCACCCGCAGCTCATCGGGGGAGAGACCGAGATAGCCGGCCAGCTGAGCCCGGATGGCATGTGGCGCCTGGCTCGAGCTCCACAAAGTGAGCCGACGCTCGGCATCGTCCCAGCCGGCGAGGACCGCCCTGCCCTCCATGGAGGCCAGGGCGCCGCGGTGCTGGTCGACCTCGACCTCGACCCGGTGTGGGGCAGAGGCGAACGCAGCGTTGACATCCCCGAAGGATGCGGTGAGGGTCCCGACAAGGTTCGTCTCAGAGTCGAGGTGGGCCGGGGCAGCTCCTGGGTCGAGGGCTCGACGATGGTCGATGATCACCGGCAAGGTCTCGTAGTCCACCTCCACCAGGTCGGCGCAGTCCACGGCTCCCGCCGCCGACTCGGCCACGACGACTGCCACGGGCTGCCCCACATAACAGACCTCGTCGATGGCGAGGGGTGGCGACTGGATCGACTGGGTGATCAGAGGAGATGGGTACTGGTTGGGCATCGGGCGCTCCAAGCCGAGGTCGGCGGCGGTGTAGAGCTCTCCGATCCCGGCCTCGTCCAGGGTGATCGGGCCGATCGTGGCGTGGGCCTCGACACTTCTCACGAAGACGGCGTGGAGCACCCCGGGGGGCGCGATGTCATCGACGTACCGACCCTGTCCGGTGACGAGCCTCGGGTCCTCCACCCGGCGGAGAGGCTGTCCGATCACCGTTCCAGCCCGCCCAGCTCCTCCAGGTACCTGCAGAGGGCGGCGGCGTCGAGGTCGCCCAGCCCCGCCTCGCTGGCTGCCTCGTAGCTGGGAACGGTGGCATCGAGGAGGGGAGTGGGGGCGCCTACCGACCGTGCAAACTCCCGGATGATTTGCGAGTCCTTGAGCAGGATGTCGAGACGCGCCGCAGCCGGGTAGTCATCGGCCACCATCATCGGGCCCCGTATCTCGAAGATCTTGGAGGAGCCGACCCCGTCCTCCATCACCTCCTGGACGCGTTGGGGGTCGAGCCCGGCGGCGATTCCCAAGGCATGGGCCTCGGCGGCGGCGAGACCATGAACGGCGACCAGGAGGTTGGCCACATACTTCATCTTCGAGCCATTGCCGAACTCGCCAAGGTAGTGGGTCGATCGCCCGATCGCATCGAAGACGGGCCGAGCCCTTTCGAACCCGTCCTCGCTCCCCGAGGCGAAGACGACGAGGGTGGCGTCGGCCGCCTGGAGGCCGGTCCCGGAGAGCGGGGTGTCCATCAGCTCGATCCCGGACCCAGCGAGGACATCACGCGCCGCGAGCTTGTCGGTCAGGGGGAACGTCCCCGTCTCGAGGCACAACAGCCCTTCTGGTCCCGCCTCCGCCACTTCGCCGGCCACAGCCCCCAGGGCGCCCGTCGTCGGGAGCGAGAAGACGACGAGCTCGGCGAGGCCAGAGACCTCGGCCGCCGAGTGGGCTGGTTCTCCACCGAAATCGGCAAACGTAGAAAGGCGCGACGGCTCGACGTCGTAGCCGACCACTTCATGCCCGGCGGCGACCAGGTTGCGTGCCATGGCTGAGCCCATGACCCCGAGGCCGATCATCCCGATCTTCCCGATCATCTCAGACATCGTCTTCCCCGTGTAGAGAGATGGTCGCCACCACGCCATCTTGCCCGTCTACGGCCACGATCAAATCACCCGGCGGGATGGTGACCCCACAGACCGCCGGCACCCGCAGAGCCCGGGCGGACTCGAACAGGTGGGCGGCGGGGCTCCCCGTCTCGGTGACGATGGCCGCGGCGTCCCAGAGGAGGGGGGCCAGATTGGGAACCGGCTGCCCGGCGGCCAGGACGCTACGCGACGGTAAGGGGACCCGAAAGTCCCCGGGACGGGTCGACACCCCGGCTCCCATGCCTGCCGAAGCGGGTGTGCCCTGGACCCGGTCGCCCGTGCCCAGGACGACGGATGCGACGAGGGGCTCCCAACGCCCAACTCCGCGGCGCCGGCCCTGGTGCTCGATGTCCGGCTGCCCGGCCGGCTCGAGCAGCTCGCCGGCGCGGCGCCGGGCCGTTCGCGTCATCCGGTCGATAGCGTCCAGTGCCGGGCCAGGGTCCGGTCCCAGGAGGACCTTGTCGATCGAGTGGCCCACCCCCATCTCGACGAGGTATCGCTCCCAGGCCTCTTCCCCGTATCCGATCACGATCCGGGCGATCCGTGTGAGTCGAGGATCGATCGGGCCAGGGTCGATTCTCCGGGGTGGCTCCCTTGGTACGGCCTGGCCGAGTTGGAGGACCCAGACCTCGCCGTCGAGAAGGGCCCATTCACAACGATTGGCGCCCGTGGCCTCGTGTGCTTCCCGGAGGATCGCTTCCACGCGCTCGATTGCCTCGACACCCATCACCTCGACCAGCTCCGGCCCGCTGTGGCCACTGGCCCACCCCTGGAGCAGGGGTGCGGGAGACCCCTTCACCCCGTTCACCACCACGGTGCCGTCGGTCTCGAGACGCGCCGTGCCTCCCGCTTCCGGTTCGATGGCCGGCTGCACCAGCACCGCCATCGAAACGGACCCAGGGTCGACCCCGGTGGCCGACTGTCGTTCCAGGGCCGCCACCGAGAACGCCGAAGCCCAGCACCCGGTCACCGCCCTGGGGAGCTCGGCCGGTGATACCTCGAGGTACGAGGTGAAGGCGCCAGACCACTCGCCCGATGCCTCGAGACCGGTCGATGACCGGGCCACGAGCACTTCACCCAGCTGCCCGGCACGGGCCACCAACTCGTCGGCGAGCGGTGGTGGAGCGGCTGTCATGGCGAGACGTGCCCCACCGGAGCCACGATCGGCCAGAATCTTCGCCCCGAGGGACATGTGTTCGAGCGAAGCCGCCGAGTCGACCACCAAGCCGGGCAGGATCGGGAGCCGGGCGCGTCGGGCTCGACCCAGCCAGGCTGCCTTGGCCCCGACCCGGGCCGGGTCGAGGGCAGCTTCGCTGTCGAGGTCGTGGAGCAAGACCCGGTCAGGTGACCGAGATGATCTCGTGGGAGGCGTAGCTGGAGACCATCTCGATGCCGGTCTCGGTCACGTAGAGCATCTCCTCGAGACGTACTCCGTGGTCGTGGAGCTTGCCGTGCTGGGTCTCCAGAGCGAAGGTCATCCCTGGTTGGATCTCGACCGGGTGGTCGAGAGACCAGATCCGCGAGATCACAGGCGGGTCGTACTGGGCGAGACCGAGCCCGTGGCCCCAGAAGTTGGCTGCGGCCTGATCCTCCTCCTCGTAGCCCCACACCTCCTTGGCCGAGGGCCATTTCGAGGCCACGTCCGCCGTGGTTACCCCGGGCCCGGTCGCCTCGATCGAGTCCCAGAGCCATTTGTGGGCCAGATCGTATGTCTTCTGATGCTCGTCGGTGGGCTTGCCACCTACGCAATAGGTGCGATAGACGCACGACTTGAACCCGTTCCAGGTGAGGGCGGCCAGATCGACGATCACCAGCTCACCGGGCCGGATCATCCGGTCGGAGAAGTTACGCCAGTTGGGCCAGGCGTTGGGCCCTGAGGACACGATCACGTCCTCGACGTCCTCCATGCCGGGCAGGGAGTAGAGCTTCTCGAACCCGAATGCGGCCACCTCGTTCTCGGTGAGGCCCGGCTTGATGAAGTTCGTGATCTCGTAGTGGACGTAGTCACAGATGGCACCGACGATGGAAAAGGCCTTGATCTCGTCGGGGCTCTTGATGGCGCGGGCCTCCATCATCGGAGTCATGCCGTCGGTCCATGTGATGCCACGCTGCTCGAACTGCTTGATGAGATTGATGTCGATGAAGTCGACTCCCAGGGGCTGGTCCTTAACGCCGGCCTGCTCCAGGTCGTTCATCAGGGAGTCGACGAACTTGGTGACCTGTTGCTCCGCCGCAGGGCCCACCGCGCCCTTGATCCAGGCGTACGAGTAGCGGATGTTCTCCTTGGGGATCCACGGGTTGTGCACCTCGAGGTGGAAGCCGATGTCGCCCTGTTCGTAGACGATTGGGGGCTTGCCGGCCGTGAGGACCACGTAGCGAAGACCTGGCTTGAGACGGTTCCACCCCGGGGTGAGTGTCGAGGAGACATAGCGCATGTTCTCGTCGTAGAAGAGGAGCAGGGCCCCGAGACCATGTCGCTCCATGGCGGCATGGGCCCGCTCCAGACGCCAATCCCTGACGTTGGCCCAGTTGATCCCCTCTTTCCAGTCGGTGCTCAGCGCGAAGAATGCTTCTCTCATCCCTGCTTTTTCCTCCCTGGGGTCATCTCGTTGCTAGCCGACCTTATCCGGGATCACCTCCCGGACGATCTCGAGGAACTCCTCGTCGTCGAGCAGGCCCTTCGTGGCCAGGGAGCGACCCTTGACCTCGGCGAGGATCGCCTCGATCTCCTTGGTCTCGGCGTCGTGGATCCCATGCCGGCCCAGCCAGATCGCCACCGAGTCCAGCCCCGAGCCCTTCCCGAGGACGATCTCGGGAGGAGTCTGACCCACCAGCTCGGGACGGTAGGGGAACGGCTCGAGCAACTCGTCGCCGACGTTCTTGACCCACGTGGCGATGATCCCGGACTCGACGTTGTAGAGCATCTCCCCGGTCACGGGGCGGTTGGCCGGCTGAGTGACACCGGAGAGTTCGGCCACCAGGCGGGCGATCTCGGTGAACTTGGTGGTGTCGATGCCTGTATCGATCCCATACATTGTGAGGAGGGCGAGGACCGTCTCCTCGGTGGGTGCGTTGCCGGCCCTCTCCCCAATCCCACTGACCGTGGTGTGGATCACAGACGCCCCCTCGGCTGCGGCCAGGATGCTGTTGGCCACGCCCATCCCGAAGTCCATGTGGAAGTGGGTCTCCAGAGGCACGGCCATGCGTTCGCGCACCCGCTGTGTGTAGTACCGGATGGCGTGAGGCGAGGTGACCCCGAAGGTGTCGACGAGAGCGATCTTGTCGACGTGGCCCTCTGTGGCCACCTGCTCGAGGTCGTCGAGCAGCTCGGTCATGGTGGCCCGGGTGGCGTCGATTGGGAAGAAGGTCACCTCCAGGCCGTTGTCATGGGCGTATTTGGTCGCTTCGACCGATGCCTCGATCGCCTTCTCGATGGGCCATCGATACGCCTTCTCGATCAGGTGGTGGCTGGCAGGCACCTCCATTACCACGCCCTTGACCCCGCAATCGAGGGCGAGCTCCACGTCGGGAACCATGCACCGGCTGAAGGCGTAGATCTCGGTGGGGAGCCCTTCGGCCACCATCCTCTTGATGGCGTCTGCGTCAGACGGTGACACCGCGGGCAGGCCCGCCTCGATGCGATGGATGCCGGCCTCGGCCAGGGCGGTAGCGATCCTCAGCTTGTCGTCGGAGGTGAACTCGACTCCCGCCTGCTGCTCCCCGTCACGGAGAGTGACATCGTGGACCTGGACCGATTCGGGGAATCGGAAGTTCCCGGTCACCTCGGGCAGATAGTTCCACGGGCTGGAGAACCACTGGTCGGTCTTCCAAGGCTCCTCGGCCATTTTGCTCTCCTAACCCCGTTCGACAGGACGATCCTGCATCATATACGATCGACTATGGAGACTTCCAGCCCACCGGAGAGCAGGGAGGAATGAGTCCTCGGAAGCTGTGGATCGGCGGTTATGGGCCGGAACAGAGCGCCCATGGCGACGGTCTCAAGACCTTCAAACGGCTGGTCGAGGAGGGGACCGACGGGGACGTGGCGGTCGACGTCACCTGGAACATCATGGCCGAGGGGCGGCCAAACACCGATCTCTTCGAGCTGGTCGAGGCCGGGCACATGTTCCTCTGCTATTTCTCGTCGAGCTATCTCGGCAACCGTGTCCCCGAGCTCGACGTCCTGGAGACCCCGTTTCTCTTCCCCGACCTGCCCACCGCCCACCAGGCCCTCGACGGCGCCCTCGGCGAGGCGCTGGCCGGAGCGGTGAGAGGGCGGACCGGCTTCGACGTGCTCGGCTTCTGGGACAACGGGTTCCGCCACATGACCAATCGGCTCCGCCCCATCCATCGCCCTGCAGACTGCGAAGGCATGACGGTGCGTCTCCAGCCAAACGAGATCCATGAGGAGCTGATCCGGTCCTGGGGCGCTATCCCCGTGGCGGTGGAGCTGAGCGCCGGGATCCAGCTGATCACCCGTCTCGATGTCGATGCCCAGGAGAACCCGCTGGCCAACACGGTTGCCTACGGAGTGGACCAGGTGCACAGCCATTTCACGATGACCGGTCATCTCTATGGGGCGAGAGGGCTGTTCTGTCACCGGCCCACCCTGGAGCGCTTCGACCCCGATCTGCATGACCTCGTCACTCAGGCCGCCACCCGGGCTGTGGAGGCCCAACGAGCGGCCGCGGCAGATCTCGAGGAGTCGCTGCGAGTGCGGCTCGAGGGGGCCGGTGCGATGTTCGTCGAACTCACCGGCGAGGAACGTGACGAGTTCGTGGCTGTCTCCGGCCCCGCAATCGAGCTGGCCCACCGCAAGCTCCCCGATGGACTGCTTGGCCTGGCGCTGACATGACCCGCTTCGCCGATCGGGTCGTGGTGGTGACCGGCGCTGCGGTCGGGATCGGGAAGGCCGCGGCCCGGGCCTTCGCCCGAGAAGGCGCCATCGTGTATCTGGTGGACATCGACGACGATGCGGGCCCGACCGCCGCCGCCGAGATCGAATATGCCACGTTCATCCGATGTGACCTCACCTCCGAGACAGAGGTCGCGGCCGCGGTTGGCGTTGTCGAGCGGGGGTGGGGACGCATCGATGTCCTGGTCAACAACGCAGGTGGGTTTCCCCAGGCGTTGGGGCTGGAACAGACCTCGCTGGATCAATGGCGTGACATCGTGGACAGCAACTTGACAACGGTGTTCCTGATGACCCGGGCCGCGCTGCCACTAATGCGCCGATCCGAAGCGGCCCGCATCGTCAACCTCGGCTCCCTGGCCGGCCTCACCGCAGGCTGGCAGACCGCGCCGCCCTACGTGGCCGCCAAGGCCGGGGTGCATGGGCTCACCCGCGCCCTGGCCGCTGAGCTGGCTGGAGAGGGGATCACCGTCAATGCCCTGGCCCCATCGGCCGTTCTCACCGAGCGGATCCGGCGGCTGCGTGACCATGACCAGTTGGCGGCCACGGCTGCCGGCATACCGCTCGGCCGCTATCAGACACCGGAGGAGGTGGCGGAGTGGATCCTGTTCCTCGCCTCCGCAGAGGCAGGGTTCATGACTGGGGAAACGGTTTCGGTCAATGGCGGTAGGTTCATGGCATGAGGGATGGGTCTGATTTGGGGAGAGGCCGATGGCGGGGCTGATCAGGTTCGACGCGGCCGACCCGGTATCGCGAGGGGACGGGATCGAGAGTGTTCGCCTCACCCCGGATCCTCTCGACGGACAGGGCTTCACCATGGGGATCACCACCTTTCCGCCCGGGACCAGCATCCGTCTCCACAGTCACAACACCATCGAGCAGGTGACCGTCGTCGAAGGCGAAGGGATGGCCGAGCTCAACGGGGAGCAGCTACCGGCCCGGCCCTACGACACGACGCAGATAGCCCCCGGGGAGTGGCATCGCTTCATTAACACCGGCACCGTGCGGATGCGGATCCTCTGGGTGTACGGGAGCACCGAGGTGACACGGACTTTCGCCGACACTGGCGAGACGGTCGACCAGTTCGACCGGTGAGATTCGGCTTCGACCGTCTCCTCGCATTCTGCCGCGAGGTCTTGGTCTCGCTCGGCGCGCTCCCCGAGCACGCGGAAGTCACTGCGAGGCGCCTCCTCGAGGCAGACCTCCGAGCCCGCACCGGGCACGGCATCATCCGCCTGCCCCAGTATGCGGGGAGGATCGACGCCGGTGGTATCGAGCTCCGGCCGGAGATCCAGTTGCGTCGGGAGACGCCGGTCAGTGCTCTCGTCGACGGAGACAACGGCCTGGGGCAGGTGGTGATGACGATCGCCACCGAGACAGCAGTGACCAAGGCCATCGAGTCCGGGATGGCGTGGGTGGGCACCGTCCACTCCAACCACGCTGGTGCGGCCGGGGTCTATACCGCGATGGCGGCCGAACGAGGGCTGATCGCCATGTACACCGCCGTGGCCAGTGCCAATGTCATG
>JAICRU010000094.1 GCA_025937235.1 Acidimicrobiia bacterium | reverse complement strand
TCGACGGGACTCCAAAAGCGCGGTATCCCGGAAGGTCACGCCTTCCCCACGACATCGACCTCAAGTGTGTGATGTGTGGTCGGGTCATGAAGGCTGGCGGTTGGTTCGGTGTGCAAGGTCGGAGAGTGGCCCTCGAGATGAGCCGGGGCAGCGTGGTTCCCCTCGAGTGCTCGAACGATCATGTCTACGAGGTGGAGGGCCGATGGCTCTTGGACGAGATCTCAAAGGCCAATGCGAACGGTTACAGCCACGTCACGATCCGGAACAAATTCCGGGTCTTCCGCGCACCAGCCGCGCGCCAAGAGTGACGGTTTCGAATGGATTCCCTGGTCAGAAGGCTTAAGCCGACGGACTCGTAATCGTTGGTTGCAGGTTCAAATCCTGCCGGGCCCAACGAGTGAAAGATCAAGAAAACCGGGAACTTCCCCCTTCGCGGTTCGACGACTGCACCTGACTGGTCATCCCGTCGGGAACCATCCAATGTTGGACGGCAACCGGATCGATCAGCCTCGTGCTCCTTCGCCGCGGGCGCCTCGATGTGACGGATCAGCATGGTCGTGGCCATCGAGGGAGTACTTCGACCGGCTTCCCCAGCCATAATCGTTGCGTGGCTCCAGGGCATCCGTGGTGGCGCCAGGCGGTCGTCTACCAGGTCTATCTGCGCTCGTTTGCCGACGGGAACGGCGATGGGACCGGTGACATCCGCGGTATCCGCTCACATCTGCCCTATCTTCGCTCCCTCGGGGTCGATGCTGTCTGGATCAATCCCTGGTACGTGTCCCCGATGAACGACGGTGGCTACGACGTGGCCGACTATCGGGCCATCGATCCGCAGTTCGGGACGATGGATGAGGCCATTGGGCTGATCGAGGACGCCAGGGGCCTCGGCCTCCATGTCTTACTCGATCTCGTGCCCAACCACACCTCGTCCGCGCATCCCTGGTTCGAAGAGGCCCTGGCGTCGGCGCCAGGGAGCCCGGCCCGCGACCGCTATCACTTCCGTTCGGGCAGGGGGCCGAACGGGTCTCGTGCTCCCACCAACTGGGCCGGAGTCTTCGGTGGATCGGCATGGACACGGGTCGACGATGGGGAGTGGTATCTCCACCTCTTCGACCAGACCCAGCCCGATCTCAACTGGTCCAGCCCGGAGGTCGCTGCCGAGTTCGAGGACATCTTGCGGTTCTGGCTGGAGAAGGGCGCGGCAGGGTTCCGGGTCGACGTCGCCAATGGCCTGGTGAAGGATCCGGAATATCCGGACATCGGGATCGACGACGGAAATTCCCGAGGCGGGGTGTCGATTCCGTACTCCGACCTGGACCTGCTCCATGACATCGTGCGTGACTGGCGCAAGGTGGTGGACGAATACGAGGGGATTCTCGTGGCGGAGGCGTGGGTGGACGGCTGGGATCGTCTGGCCAACTACCTCCGCCCGGACGAATACCACCAGGCTTTCGACTTCGACTTCATGCAGGCGCCGTGGGATGCGGACATCATGAAGGGAATCATCGATGCTGCCCTTATCGGCTCCTCCGGCGTAGGTGCGGTGCCCACCTGGGTGTTGTCCAACCACGACATCGTTCGGCAGGTGACTCGATATGGCCTGCCCCAGGATGTCGACGCCAGAGCCTGGCTACTCAAGGGTGATCGGTCACTCCTCGACCCAGGGCTCGGTCTGCGTCGGGCCCGGTCCGCTGCCCTGCTCATGCTCGGCCTGCCCGGATCGGCATATCTGTATCAGGGCGAGGAGCTAGGTCTCCCGGAGGTCCACGATCTGCCGTTCGAGGTCCTGGAGGACCCCACCTGGGTCCGGTCGCGGCACACTCGAAAGGGCCGCGACGGGTGCCGCGTACCCCTGCCATGGGCCGCGTCGGGACCGTCGTTTGGGTTCGGAACGGATGGGGGCTGGCTTCCCCAACCGGCGGATTGGGGCTCTCTCTCGGTCGAGGCCCAAGACGGTGTGCCCGGTTCCACGTTGGAGCTGTATCGGGAGGCGATCGATCTCAGGTCGCGATATCTGGTCGGGACCGACAAGTTTCATTGGGTGGACGCCGGAGACGAGATGCTCGTCTTCGACCGGGGCCAGGTGAGGGTGGTGGTCAACTTCGGCGCCGATCCGGTCCCGCTCCCTCATGGGGAGATCCTCATCACGAGCGTGCCGGCAGGTGACGGGGTGTTGACCTCGCAGGGTGCCGCCTGGCTTCGCTCGGACTGAACCACCGTGCTGCGTCCAGGGTTAACCTCGAAGCGATGATCGATTTCAGGCAGCGAATTGGTGGCGATTGGGTGGACGCCCTTGGAGGGGGCAAGTGGGATCTGGTCAATCCGGCCACTGAAGAGGTGATCGAGGAGATCCCGTTCGGTGATGGTGACGATGCGTACGCCGCCATCGACGCCGCGGCCGAGGCGTTCCCGGCCTGGTCACATATGACCGCCTACGAGAGGGGGGCGGTCCTGGACAGGGCGGCCGCTGTCATCGAGGAGAACCTCGACGCGTACGCCCGGGTCACCACCGAGGAGTCGGGCAAGCCGCTCGCCCAGGCCAAGGCCGAGTGGCAGACTGCGCCTAACCAGTTCCGCTGGGCGGCGGGGGAGGCCCAGCGTCTCTACGGGCGATGGATCCCATCGCGCGTGGCCAGCCGACGTATCGATGTCACCTATCAGCCTCTTGGCGTGGTGGGGGTCATCACCGCGTGGAACTTCCCGGTCTACAACCAGACCCGGGCCATCTCGTCGGCTCTCGCCGCCGGTTGCACGGTGGTGAGCCGGCCCTCGGAGTACACCCCGCGGTCGGCGATGCTGGTGGCCCATGCCCTGGCCGAGGCAGGCCTCCCCGATGGCGTGCTCAATGTCATCAACGGGGACCCCGAGCCCATGGGACAGGCCATGCTCGACGACAAGCGCCTCAAGAAGATCCAGTTCACCGGATCGACGAGAGTGGGCAGGCTGCTCATGGACGGCGCCTCGCGCACGGTGACCAGGCTCTCGCTCGAGCTCGGCGGCAACGCCCCGGTGCTGGTCTTTCCCGACGCCGGTGACATCGCAGCAGTCGCCCGAAGCGCGATGAAGACCAAGGTCCGGAACAACGGGCAGGTCTGCATCGCACCGCAGCGCTTCTACGTCCACGACTCGGTGGTCGACGAGTTCAACGACAGCGCCGTGGCCACCGCTGAACAGCAGGTGGTGGGCAACGGGCTCGACCCGGACACCACGGTGGGGCCGCTCATCAACGCACGACAGCGTGATCGTGTGGTCGATCTCGTCTCGGCCAGTGTCGAGCAGGGGGCACGAGTGCTGACCGGGGGCGACCGCCCCGATCACTCCGGGTATTTCTATCAGCCCACGGTCCTGGCCGACGTCAAGCCCGGGGCACCCGTGCACGAAGAGGAGATCTTCGGGCCTGTTATGCCTGTGAGCCCGTTCGACGACGTCGACGAGGCCATCGCCACCGCCAATGCCACCGACTACGGGCTAGCTGCATACGTGTACACCCGGGACCTGGCCACCGCGTTCAAGGTCAGCGAGGAGCTCGAATTCGGGATGATCGGGATCAACGACTGGCACCCGAGCACACCCGAGGCGCCGTTCGGCGGTGTCAAGCAATCCGGTCTGGGCCGGGAGTCGGGTCTCGAGGGGATTCACGAGTACGTCGAGCCCAAGACCCGTTACTTCGGGGGGATGGGCTGAGACTCCCCGGGCGCAGCGTCACTCATACGTGACGCACAGCAGTGATCTCGGGGGCGGCTCATGACCGAGCCAGTCGTCAATTCATGGAAGCTCGTCCTGATCGGCTTCGCCGCTGGGATCCTGGCTGGTGGCTTCGGGGTCGGGGGCGGGATCATCATGGTTCCATTGCTCGTGGCGGTGGGGATGGGACGTCACCGGGCCCACGCCACCTCTCTGGCCTCCATTTTTCCCATCGCTGCCGCCGGGGCGATCGTCTTCGCCCTGTCCGGAGAGGTCGACATCGGATTCGGGGTGGCGGTGGGCCTGGGCGGGGTGGTCGGCTCGATCGGCGGAGCATCGCTGATGAACCGGATGAGCACACGATCGCTCAGCATCTTCTTTGGCTTGTTTCTCCTCGCTGCCGGAATCCGGATGATCGTGAGCAGCGACCCCCTCCCGTCCAGCAGCGGTCTCGACGATCTCACTCTGGCTGCGGTCGCATTCGGAATCGGCTTGGTCTCCGGCTTCTTCGCCGGCGTGGCCGGGATCGGCGGTGGTGTGGTCATAGTGCCGGCGACGGTGATGCTTCTCGGATTCAGTCAGCATCAGGCTCAAGGCACGTCGCTGTTGGCCATCATCCTCACCTCGGTTGCCGCCACCGTCATCAACCGCAAGAACCGGCGGGTAAGCCTCACGGATGCAGTGACCGTCGGGTTGGGTGGGGTGGCCGGGTCCCTGCTCGCCTCCAGGGTGGCTCTGGGGATCGACGGCCGTGTCCTGTCTGTCGCGTTCGGGGTGTTCGCCGTCCTTGTCGCGCTTCGGACCCTCTATCGCGACCTGATCCAGCGTCGGGAGCCTGCCCGATCGGTCGAGGCCACCTAGCCGATGGTCACACCGGCGTCACGCAGCTCCTGAACGGCACGTGTGCCAGTCCCGGGCTCCCGATCCATCGGCGCGCTCGCCCCAGACACGACCGAGGTGATGAACCAGTGGTTCGATTCGAGCGCCGTCGCCTTGACGCTGCCTTCCAGGGTGAGCCCGACGACGACCACCCGCTCGACACCGCGTTCCTCGAGCATGGCCAGCAACGGAGAGGGAACGTCCTGGCCGCTGTCCGGGTCACGGATCGTCAAGGCGGAGTACCCATCTTCCCCGCTCGCACCTCGGCGCACCACCGGGCCCGAGACCTGCAGTCCCGGGTGGAGCTCGGCGCCCCAGGTGTCCTGGACACAGTGCACCGGCCAGATAGGGCCTTTGGCGGCGGCCTCCGAGGTGGACGGTGGATGCCAATCTTGGGTGTAGGCCACGAAAGCACCAGCCGACAGAGCCCGCATGATCTCGATGTTGACCCTGGGCACCAGCGACCCCGAGCTCTCCACGAAGAGGCTTCCCGCCGGGTCGACGAAGTCATTCTGGACGTCGAGGATCAACAGGGCGGCGGTCGTGTCGTACCCGATCACCGGCGGCAGGGTACAAGAGGACGTCCCGTGATCCCGCGGTGATCGGAGTCAGACCTGCCACTGGGCGGATTACTGGAAGCGGAACCCGGGGTTGCCGACCTGACTCAGGTCTGCTGATCCTCCGTCTCGGTGTCGGATCTCCGCGTCACAAAGACGGGCACGAGGACCGCGATCCCGATCACTATGAGGAGTGTGGGCCAGAACCAGGCGCCGAGCGAAGTGATCATCTCGATCAGATCGACGGGTGTCTGCGGGATGAGGAAGGCGAGCCCGAGGGCGACCGCCACCACTCCGGAGATGAAGGAGATGGCATCGAACTCATGTGATTTCATCGTGACTCCTTTGGTTCAGCGCCGGGCCAGGCGGATGTCGATGTTGCCGAGGTCTACTTCGGCGTCGAGGTTGACCGTGCCCCGGGGTCCCGGGTTGTCGAAGGTCAGCCCAGGACTGCCCAGACCAGACGACTCCCGGCCGAATGCCGCCACCCTTCCCACATCGACGTTGGCCTCGCCTTCCAACCCCACTCCTGGAGGCAGGAGGATCTCGAGATTCCCTGCATCGACCGAGACGGTCAGGTCGACTTCCTCGCCGGACCACGGGAGGTCGGTCAGGTCGATCATCAAGTTCCCGACCTCCAGCGCGTAGGACTCCTCGAGCTCCTCGAAGATATCGGGTGAGTAGGTACGGTCGAAGTTCTCATTCGTCCATTCGTATTCGAACGCGGGGGAGAAGAGCAACGTCGGTATCAGGATCGCCGCCGGAATGATCAGCCATCTGGCCCGACCGACGAATCCACCGACGATCAAGCCCAGGCCAACGATGGTCAAGGCCAGGGCGACGTAATGGCGAGGTTGGGGCTCGATCGGGATGCCCGGGATGTTGTCGAGGATGGCAAGGATCCCCAGTCCGACCAGCAAGACGCCGATCGTGATCCGGCCTAGATAAGAGGTCTCCCTGGGTCTGGGGGCCGCGGGCGGGAAGACCGGTGGTGTCGGGGTCGGGGTGGGCGGTGGGCCTTCCCCCGAGTCCGTACCCGACCGCGTTGTGGTCACGAGGCTCGATGCTACGGCTGCATCCGTGCTCGATGTCTCCGATGTCTCTGTGGTGGTCACTTGTTGAACTCCGTCCTTGTCGTCGCCGCCCGTGCCATCCGGGTTCCTCACCAGGCGCGGGAGATCGCCCGTATAGAGGAGCACACCCACGACCAGCAGGGCGACCGCCCAGACCATCCCCCCGGAGAGGAAGGTGAAGTTGTCGAGCAGGATGAGCGCGGCGATGAAGATGAGGCCGATCCCTATCCAGGACCTCCACCCCGATGCCCCCGAGAAGATCCGACGCGCCGGGGTCTCTGCCTCGTCCTCGGCTCGGATCAAGAACCATCCGGCGGCGTACAGGCCCAGCCCCAGCCCGCCGGCGAATATGAGGGCGACGAATACGATCCGCAGCAGGAGAACCGGAAGGTCGTAGCGATTGGCGAGGCCTTGGGCCACACCAGCCACGATCCGGCCTTCGGAGGGTCGTACCACCTCGGTCACGACGACCGGGGGAGGGCTTGCCTCCGTGTTGGTGTTGGTCTGTTCCATGGCCCGATTCGACCGAATCCCGCCAGTTCTCGCAATCGGGGACGACCCTGAGATACGCCCGATGTCTTCAGGGATGTCCCTTATTGAGGTTGACTCCGGCCGCCGCGATGATCAACACGTGAAAAGCACCCGGGATCTCCACTTGAGACGGCGCGGGAGGGACCGTGTCGTTGCCGGCGTCGCCGGGGGCGTTGCCGATGCCCTGGGTGTGAGTGACGCCTTCGTGCGTGCCGCTTTCATCACCCTGACCACAGTCTGGGGCCTCGGGATCCTCGTGTACATGGCAATCTGGCTGGTGACGGTCGACCGGGTCGAGGACACCGAGCCTGAGATGGTCGAGCTCCAGCAGGCTTTCGGTCTCGCTATCGCATTCGCGGGGTCGATGATCCTGCTCGGAACGATCGGCTTGTGGCCGTCGAACGTGCTCGTGATCACCGTCGGCGCCCTCGCTTTCGGAACCGCAGCCCTCACCGACCGCAACATGCCGGGCCCCTTGGCGGCTCTGATCGATCCCACCGTCGAGAAACCCGGGCGGCTTCGCCTGTTGTTCGGGGTGGCTTTGCTGATCGGGGGTCTCGCCGTCTTCGCGGCCAATGTCGGCCCGCTATACGAAATCGGGCCGGTAATGCTCTCTGTGGCGCTTACCGGGATCGGCATCTTCGTGGCGTTCGGGCCGTGGGTCGCCCGTCTCGCCAGTGATTTGGGCACCGAGCGAAGGGAGAGGATTCGCCAAGAGGAGCGGGCGGAGATGGCGGCCCATCTCCACGACTCGGTGCTCCAGACGTTGGCGCTGATCCAGCGAAGCGACGACCCGGCGCGTATGTCGATACTGGCCCGCCACCAGGAAACGGAGCTCCGTGACTGGCTGTTCGGGAACGCACCCCTGGAGGGGGCAGATCTCCTCTCCACCGCCCTGAAGGATGCGGCCCGCAAAGTCGAAGCCGACCACCAGGTCCCTGTCGACGTCGTGGTCGTGGGGGATCACACCTTGAACGAGTCGACCCGTGCCCTGCTCGGCGCGGCCAATGAGGCGATGGTCAACGCGGCCAAGCACTCTGGGGCCGAGCGAATATCACTCTATTTCGAGGCAGAAAATGGCTCGTTGGCGGTCTACGTCACGGACCAGGGCAGAGGATTCCAGCCGGCCGGTGTCGCTGGGGACCGGCGGGGGATCGCCGAGTCGATCAGGGCACGTGTGGAGCGGGCCGGGGGAGAGGCGCACATCGACAGCGAGCCAGGGGAGGGTACCGAGGTGATCCTCCGGATGCCGGTGGCGGTGACATGACAAAGCTGTATCTGGTTGACGACCACCGGCTATTCCTGGCCGGGGTCAAGGCCGAGTTGTCGGAGGAGTTCGTGATCGTGGGCGCTGCCTACGACGTCGACACGGCCATCGAGGAGATCCGCGGGCTCGACCCCGATGTCGTGCTGATCGATGTCCACATGCCCGACGGAGGCGGTATTGCCGTGGTCGAGGGGGTGGGAGAGACCAATCCCGATGTCAAGTTCCTGGCCTTGTCCGTCTCCGACCTTGCCGAAGACGTGATCGCCATGATCAGGGCAGGAGCCCGTGGCTATGTGACCAAGACCATCGAGCCACGGGAGCTAGCCGATGCGGTGCGGCGGATCGATGCCGGTGATGCCGTCTTCTCGCCACGATTGGCCGGGTTCGTGCTCGACGCCTTCGCCGGGGCCATGCCCAGCGAGGAGGACCCCGAGCTCGACCAGCTCACGTCCCGTGAGAAAGACGTGCTCCGTCTGATCGCGCGTGGCTTCGCATACAAACAGGTGGCACGAAAGCTGAACATCTCGATCAAGACGGTTGAGACTCATGTCTCGTCTGTGCTCCGCAAGCTTCAGCTGTCCAACCGCCACGAGTTGGCGCGGTGGGCGTCGAAGCGGCGGATCGTTTGACCTAGACCGCTTGAAGCGAGGGACGGCTGGTCACCTCGACACCACTCAGCGCCACCCAACCCCCGATCCGCAGAATCGGGGCATCAGGATCGGTGGCGGGTCGGGTCAGGTCCTCGAACCGGCCGGCAGCGAGGGCGCCGTCGAAGACCACCTTCCAGCCGGGGGGGATGACCAGGCTCAATCCCCCGAAGATGACCAGGATGTCGACATAGATCCCGGTGGGGGCGGGTACCACGCGGCGCAGATCTAGGTGGGTACCACCAAACACTGTCGTGATCTTCCCCCCGAAGAACGGCTTGGCGGCCGAGATCAGGTTGGAGGTACCGAAGATGTTGACGAGGTCGATCTCCTCGGTGTCCTCGGCGGCATGGGATTCGAGGAGGACCTTGGCGGCAACGCCGAGCCCGATGACGGCGATTAGGGCCAGGCGGACCAGACGGAACAAGAGGCGCAACACGGGCTCAGGTTAGGGGGACAGTCGCTCGCCGGCCTCGACGGCGAAGGGGAGTCTGTTGGCCGCAGGGGCCAGCGGGCATGACCACCGCTCCGAGTACACACACGACGGGTGATAGGAGTAGTTGAAGTCGAGGACGATCTGATCCCCTTCATGGCCGAGGTCGGCGCCCTTCACGGTGTCGAGCAGGTAGCGGCCACCGCCGTACGTATTGGCGCCATTGGTGGCGTCACGAAATGGGAGGAAGATTCCCCCGCCGTATACATCGAGCCACAACACCTCGAGCGTGGCGTGATGGCCGGAGACGTCGAACTCGATCTCTCCGATCTCGAGGAAGCGGGTGCTGCCCTCGGCAGAGTGGCCCAAGGTGGCATCGGCCCCTTCGGTGGGGACGAACGTGCCCATCGTGCGCCAGTCGGGGTCGTAGGGGAAGTAGGACAGCCCGTCGAATTCGCCCCCGTCCTCGGTCGGTGATTGGGGATGGCCGGCGAAGAGCAGGTCACGGGCATGCACCCATGCGTCCCGGGTCCCGGCACCAGGTCCATCTCGTCGCACCTGCCGATACATCTCATGCACCTGCCGTCGGTAGTCCCAGAGATCGAGCGCCCACTGATCCCATGTACCGTCCATCTCGGCGCAAACCTACGGGCTCTCGTAATTGCCTTGACGGATCGCCCTACAGAAGGCAATCTTGTCTGCGTCGATAGACAAGAGGCCCCTATGAAGCAGCGGATGACGAATCCCAACGGAACCCCAGGGCAGTTCAACGCGCCCATTTCCGCTGCAGGCGGCAATGTGCCGAATGCCCATCGGCGGCCTCGAGTCACATGATGTGACATCCAGCAACTGTCTGTTGTCAGGCCGCCGCCGGAGACCCCGGCGGTTTTTCTTTTCCGCACCGATCAGACACGAAGGACTCGACGTGAAACAACAACTGACAGAACTACAAGAGCTCGGGCGATGTAGTCACGAGGGCAGCCACGAGCTGTTCTTCTCCGAGAAGCCGGCGGATCTCGCCACGGCCCAGCGCATCTGTGGCCGTTGCCCGGTTCGAATCAAGTGCCTCGAGGTGGCCTTACG
>JAICRU010000059.1 GCA_025937235.1 Acidimicrobiia bacterium | reverse complement strand
GCCCCCGATGGAAAACCGGCTCAAAGGCACCGCCATCGCCCTGGGGACGATCGGGGTGACGGCGATGGTGGCCGGGCTCGCCGCGATACTGCTCGCCGACCCCGGGGAGGCGAGCCCGACCGGTGGCGTGCTGGTCAGGGTGGGGGCAGTTCTCGGAGCAATCGCCCTGGTCCTTCCCGGGATACGCAGGCCGTCGCTCTCCACGCTCTTGATCGCCGGAGCGGGTCTGGTCCTGGTGATGGCCAGGCCCGGGCTGGTCTGGGCCGCCCTGATCGGGTGGGTCGCCTGGGTCTTGCTTTCCCGTCAGCGGAGGACGTCGAGCAGCGACTCGTAGACCCAGGACAGGTCGGAGATCCGGACCGACTCACCCGGCTTGTGGGCGAGAGTGGGCTCACCCGGGCCGAAGTTCACAGCAGGGATCCCAACTGTCGAGAACCGGGCGACGTCGGTCCACCCCTGTTTCCCCTGCAAGGGTGATCCGGTCTGCTCGAGCAGGGCACGGAACAGAGGGTGATCGAGGTCTACCGAGCCCGCCGGGGCGAGGTCGGTGACCTCGACCCGGTCGGCTCCCGCGCACACCTCGTGTAAACGGGCCACCGCAGCATCCGGGTGGCGGTCGGGGGCGAAGCGATAATTCACGTTCATCACGAACTCCCCAGGGATCACGTTTCGGGCCACGCCGCCCTGAGCCATGGTCACCGACATAACCTCGAGGAACTCGAGACCGTCGATGACATGTGACTCGGGCTGTAGCGAGCTCATCACAGACAGGAACCCGGCGGCTTTGGTGACGGCGTTGTCGCCCAGCCAGGGACGGGCCGAATGGGCCGGCTCACCGACGAAGGCGACATCGGCGTTGATCACACCCTGGCACCCCGCCTCGATGGCGCGATCGGTGGGCTCGAGCACCACCGCTGCGGAGGCGGCCCGCAACCAGGGGGCCCCATCCAGCACAGACTCGAGCTGGTTCCCGGGGAGAGGGCCCTCCTCGCCGGCGTAGAAGACACCGGCGACGCCTTCTGGGCCCAGCTCCTCGAGCAGGTGGATGATCACCGCAAGCCCAGACTTCATATCGGTGGCACCCAGTCCATGGACCCGTTGTCCCTCGACCCGGGAGCGGGCCTCCCCCTGTGCCGGCACGGTGTCGAGATGGCCGGCGAGGATGACGGCGCCATCGGTGGGCTTCCCGACGACCAGCGAGTCCGCAATCCGCTGCTGTGGCAGTGGGCCCAGCCGAGCTGCGACGGCGTCGCGTAAGGGCCCCTCGGCGCCGGTGACCGATGGGATGTCGACCAGCCAGGCGACCGTATCGACCAGATCGGTCAAAGCTGGACATCCAGATCGCGGAGGAACTCGTTCAGTGTCGTCTTCTCGTCGGTGGCGTGGGTCCGCCTGCCGATGATCAGTGCACAGGTCAGGTCGTAGCTGCCGCTGGGGAACTGCTTCGGCCGCGTCCCCGGCACAACCACCGACCCCGCCGGGACCCGGCCCCGGTGCTCCACCGGCTCGGGCCCAGTCACATCGATTATGGGGGTGGAGGCAGTCAAGACGGTGTTGGCGCCGAGCACCGCCCTCTCCTCGACGACGGTGCCCTCCACGACGATCGACCGGCTCCCGATGAAGGCGCCATCTTCGATGATGACGGGACGGGCGCCAGGCGGTTCGAGTACTCCGCCGATGCCAACTCCGCCGGATAGGTGCACGTCCCTTCCCACCTGGGCGCACGACCCGACCGTGGCCCAGGTGTCGACCATCGTGCCCGCCCCGACCCGGGCCCCGATGTTGACATAGCCGGGCATGACGATGACACCCGGCTCGCAGAAGGCCCCGTAGCGGATAGTGCCGGGGGGCACCACCCGAATCCCCTGCTCGGCCAGCCCTGACTTGAGCGGGATCTTGTCGTGGTACTCGTAGGGCCCGACCTCGAAGGTCTCCATCTGGCGAAGACGGAAGTAGAGCAGGATGGCCTCCTTGACCCATTCGTTGACCACCCACTCGCCGTCGACCTTCTCCGCCACCCTCACCTCGCCCCGGTCCAAGCCGGCGATGGCCCCTTCGACGTCGTCACGAACACTGTCGGCATCGATCTCTCCGGCGAAGGCCGCCCGGATCACGCTGGGGTCGGCTGTATGGGTCATCAGGGCAGGTCGCGGGCAGGGTAATTGGCCCGACCCACCGCTACGGTGCGTCGATGTCCTATCGTCTGGTCTACGTCGGGCTGGCCCTGGTCGCCGTGGCGGCGATCGCTTTCGGAATCGCCTTCAATCGCAGTGGCGAGGCGGTGGCCCTCCCTTCGCAGCTGGAAGCGATCTCCCCTCAGCCCGGGGACCTGGTCCCGCCCCAGACCAACGTGGAGATCGATCTGCCGGTGGCCTACGAGGCAGACATCTACATCGATGGTTGGCTGGTCCAGGATGCGGTGTTCGTGGAAGGCACCGGTGTCTACCGATGGGCCCCCTCCCCGCAGAACCCCACCATCACCGAATGGTCGCCCGGCGAGCACACCGTGCGGGTGGTATGGGACAAGGTCAGCGGCTTCCCCGACCCCGGGGAGTATGAATGGACGTTCCGAGTCGGTTGACGCATCGGTAGCTTGGTCTGATGGAGCGCACCGACGTCAGCCCCGACGTCTTCATCGCATCCCTGCCCGAGCCTCTTCGCACCGACCTGGGACGGGTGGATGCGGTCTTGAGCAGGGTGATGAAGGGGCACTCCCGAGTCCTCTGGGGAGGCAGGTTCTGGGGTGGGTCCGAGCAGAGCATCATCGGCTACGGCGACCACACCTATCAGAGGTCGGACAAGAAGACGGTGGACTGGTTCATCGTGGGTCTGGCCCCACAGAAGAACTACAACAGCCTCTACGTCAACGCCTCCGACGATGAGGGATATCTGATCCGGAGGTATGCCGACCGTCTGGGCAAGGTGAAGGTGCGGAGTGCCGCCATCACCTTCAAGAGCGCTGATGATCTGGATCTCGACGTCCTGGAGGAGGTCGTCGCCCTGGCCCGGGACCGGATGTCCTAGGCGGGGAGGGCCGACAGGCCCTTCTCCAGCAGCCGCTTGAAGGTCTCACCATCGACGATGGGAATGCCCAGCTCCTCGGCTCTACGAGTCTTCGATGCGCCGGGTGAGTCCCCCACGATCAGGGCCGTCGTCTTGGAAGAGACCGAGCCGGTGGCTTTTCCTCCCCTCTGCTCGATGGCGGCCTGTGCCTCCTCTCTGGTGAACCCCTCTACCGTGCCCGAGACCACGAAGGTCGCTCCGGCAAGCAGATCGCCGGCGACGCCGAGCTCGATCTCCTCCACGAGGCGCACCCCCGCCTTTCCCAGCTTGGCCACCAGGTCGCGATTGACGGGGTCGGCCGACCACTCGGCCACTCCGCGGGCGATGGTTGGCCCGATCCCGTCCACCTGTGCGATCTCCTCTTCGCTGGCCGTCATCAGGGCGGGAAGGCCGCCGAAATGCCTGACCAGGGTCCGGGCGATGGTGCCTCCCACATGCCGGATACCGAGAGCGGTGAGCAGCCTGGCCACCGGTCGATCCTTGGCCGCGGTGATCGCGTGCTCGAGGTTGCTGACCGATATCTCCCCCCAGCCCTCACGGCCCCGCAGCGCGCCGACGTCGAAGGTGAAGATATCGGCGGGATCGGTGATCAACCCCTCCTTGAGCAAGAGGTCGATGGTCTTGTATCCCATGTGCTCGATATCCATGCCGCCCCTGGAGGCGAAATGGAACAACCATTCCCGGACCCGGGAGGGGCACTCGAATCCTCCGGTGCAACGGGATACTGCCTCACCCTCGATCCGGACGATCTTGTTACCGCAAAACGGGCAGGTCTTGGGCATCGACCACTTCTTCTCCCTGCCAGTGCGGGCCGACGCCACCGGGCCGACCACTTCGGGGATCACGTCGCCCGCCCGACGGACGATCACCTGGTCGCCGACCCGAACGTCCTTCAACGCCACCTGGTCGGCGTTGTGCAGGGTGGCGAGGCCCACCGTCGCACCCCCCACGAAAACCGGCTCGAGGACGGCGAAGGGCGTGGCGGCCCCGGTGCGCCCGATGTTGATCTGGATGTCCTTGAGCATTGTGACCTGCTCCTCAGGGGGAAACTTGTACGCGATGGCCCATCTCGGCGCCTTGGCGGTGAAGCCGAGCGCAACCTGATCGGTGAGGGTGTCGACCTTGATGACCACCCCGTCTGTCTGGTACCCGGTCTCGTGCCGCCCTTTCTCGGCACGGGCGACGTAGTCGAGGACCTCGTCGATGGTGTCGAGCTGCTCACTGGCCGGGTTGGTGCGGAAACCGGAGTCCCGCAGGTACTGCATGGTCTCGGTGTGGCTGGCGAACGACGGGCCTCCCTCCACCAGCCCCAGCTGGTAGACCCAGATGGCCAGGTTGCGGGTGGCGGTGACCGTCGGGTCTTTCTGTCGAACCGAGCCCGCAGCTGCATTACGCGGGTTGGCGAAGATCCTCTCCCCCGCCTCGGCTTGGCGTTTGTTCAGATCCTCGAAGGCGCTCTCCGGCATGTAGACCTCACCGCGTACCTCGAGGATCTCGGGGGGACTCGCACCGAGAAGGCGGAGAGGCACCGACTTGATGGTTCGCAGGTTGGCGGTGATGTCCTCGCCGGTGACGCCGTCGCCCCTGGTGGCCCCGGTGTCCAGCACTCCGTTGCGATAGGTCAGGACCACCGCGAGACCGTCGATCTTCAGCTCGGCGGCGTACCCGACCGGCGCCCTCCCCAGCTGGCGCTCCATACGCTGCTCCCAGGCGACGAGCATCTCCGCCGAGTCCGCGTTGTCGAGTGAGAACATCGGGCGCAGATGCCGGATCGGGGCAAACAGCGCACCTACGGGGGCGCCGACCCGCTGGGTCGGGCTGTCCGGGGTGATCAGCTCCGGGTTCTCCTCCTCGAGCCGGCGCAGGTCTGCGATCAGTGCGTCGAACTGTGCATCGGAGATGATCGGATCGTCGAGCACGTGGTAGCGATAGAGATGCTCATTGACCTGCGAGCGCAGCTCCTCGATCTCGGTGGTGATGTCTGCCATCGGCGCTCGACGTTACAGCCGGTCCCTCAAACGAATGTCTCGGCGACCAGCGCCCCTCCCAGGACCCGGTTGTCGTCATAGAGGGCAACGGTCTGACCTGGCGCCACCGCCTCCTGCCGGTCGGTGAAGAGGAGCCGATTCCCGTGGATGGTGGCCTCCACCGGGTCGCCGTGGGCCCGGTACTGGGCCACGACCCGTCCCGAGACGGGATGGCCGGCGGACCAGGTGAGCTGACTGAGCATGGCCCCGCCGACCGCCAGCTCGTCCCGACGCCCGACGACCACGGTCGAACTGCGGGGGTCGATCCCCACGACGAACCTCGGCTCACCGAACGCCATCCCAAGACCGCGGCGCTGCCCGATGGTGAACCCGGCGATACCGTCGTGACGACTGAGCTCGACACCATCGGTGCCCACCATCGGCCCTGGTTCGAATACCTCCGGCGCGGCGGCTCGGAGGAACCCCCGGTAGTCCCGCTGCCCGACGAAGCAGATGTCCATCGACTCGGGCTTGGCCGCGGTGCGCAGTCCCATGTCCGCAGCGACCGACCGCACCTCGGCCTTGGTCAGCTCGCCGACCGGGAGCATGACCCGGGACAGCTCATCCTGGGTCAGCATGGACAAGACATACGACTGGTCCTTCGCCCTGTCCTGACCGCGGAGCAGACACCATGACCCACCGACCAGATGATTTCGGGCGTGGTGCCCCGTGACCAGGACCTCGGTGTCGAACCCGGCCATGCTCCCCAAGAGGCGATCGAATTTGACAGTCCGGTTGCACTCGATGCACGGGTTGGGCGTCCTGCCTGATCCATAGTCCCGCACGAATCGGTCCACCACCCCATCCCGGAATTCCTCGGTGTAGTCGAGGACGTAGTAAGGGATATCGAGTTGGGCCGCCACTCGGCGGGCATCCTCGGCGTCAGACACGGTGCAACAACCCGCAGTCGGCGCCTCCCCGTTGGGACCGGACCAGAGCTTGAGGGTGACTCCGATGACGTCGTGCCCCTCCTCTCGCATCAGGGCCGCGGCGACCGAGGAGTCGACACCACCGGACATGGCGACAAGGACCTTCATCGCAATTCTCCGACCAGACCGACCACGACATCGGCCGCCTCGATGGCTTGGTCCGCGGTGCTGTTCCAACCGAAGCTGAACCTCACACTCTCTCGTGCCTCCCCCGGGCTCAGACCCATCGCCTCCAGCACGTGTGAGACCTCGGACGCGCCCGACTGGCAGGCCGAGCCTGCCGACGCGGCGATGCCGGCGCGGTCGAGTCGCATGAGCAGCGTCTCGTTGCGTACTCCGGGTATCCGCACGTTGAGATGATGCGCAGAGCGGTGGGCCTCAGGGGTGTTGACCACCAGGTCGGGGATCCCGACCGTGACCCGCTTCTCGAAGTCATCGCGAACCTCGCCCACCTGGCCACGGAACCGGGAGCGATCTGACGCGGCCGCCTCCATGGCATGGGCCAGCCCTACCGCCCCGGCCACGTCGTGGGTGCCCGAGCGCCTTCCCAGCTCCTGACCCCCGCCATGGAGCAGCGGCTCCAGGGGGGTGCCCTCCCGAACGTAGAGGAGCCCGCTTCCTTTGGGGCCGCCGAATTTGTGCCCGGTGATGCTGAGCAGATCGACACCGAGACGATCGACCTCGATCTGCTCGGAAGAGAATGCCTGTACCGCGTCGGTGTGGACCAGGGCCTCCGGGGCGTGAGCTCTGACCGCGGCAGATAGCGCAGGAATGTCCTGGATCACACCAGTCTCGTTGTTGACATACATCACCGAGACAACGGCCGTGTCTTCATCGAGGGCGGCGAGGAGTGCGGAGACATCGACCATGCCACGTCGGTCCACACCGACCACGGTGGCCGGAGCGCCGATGCGGCGGAGGAAGTCCGTGGTCTCCAGCACCGCCTCGTGCTCGGTAGCCACAGTCACCACGCCATGTCTGGGCATGGTGTTGAGCGAAGCTCCCTTGAGGGCGAGGTTGTCCGACTCGGTGCCCCCCGAGGTGAAGACGATCTCGCCGGGCCCTGCCCCCAAGACCTTGGCAATCCTCTCCCGGGCCTCCTCCAATGCGTTCTTGGCCCGGCGGGAGACGTCATGAACACCCGAGGAGTTGCCGAATACGTCGTCGGCAAATGGTCGCATCGCCTCCCATACGCCGGGGCGCATCGGACTGGTGGCGGCATGGTCGAGATAGATCATGTCGTGCCCAATTGTCGCAGGCCCGGCCCGCTGTCAGGATTCCCCCATGCCGGCCAGGATCGAGCTCTCGATCTTCATCGCCGCTCGCAGCGAGAAGGTCTGGGAAGAGCTGGCCGACCTCGGCTCTCACCCGGAGTGGATGGACGACGCGGCGACGGTCAAGTTCATCGGAGAGCAGAGGACCGGGATCGGGACCCGGATCGTGGCCGCGACGAGAGTTGGGCCCTTGAGGGCAGAGGATGTCATGGAAGTAGTCGAGTGGTCGGAGGGCCGGGTGATCGGTGTCGAGCACGTCGGTTCGGTGCACGGCACCGGGCGGTTCGAGATCTCAGCGGTCTCGAGGGGCACCGAGGTCCGCTGGATCGAGAGCCTGGGTTTCCCCTGGTGGCTGGGCGGCCCAATCGGAGCATGGGTGGCCAGGCCGATATTGAGCCGGATCTGGCGCGGGAACCTGGAGCGCCTGAAGCGCCGCGTCGAGCTCAGCGGCCATTGAACTCTGCCTCCCTCTTGGCGATGAAAGCGGCCACCCCTTCACGCGCGTCTTCGGTCTTGAAGGATTGGTTGAATGCGTCGCGCTCGATGAGGAGCCCTTCGCTCACAGGAGTGCCGAACCCTTTGTTGAGAGCGCGTTTGGCTGCCGCGATGGCGACAGTCGGCTTGGTGGCCCATTCACGGGCGGATTCCATGGTGGCGGCATCGAGCTCAGCGGACACAAACACCTTGTCGGCGAGACCGATCTCCAGCGCCTCGTCGGCGTCCACCTGACGTCCGCTCAGGACCATGTCCTTGGCCTGCTGGTAGCCGACGAGACGGGCCAGCCGCTGTGTGCCCCCGCACCCGGGATCAGACCGAGCAGGATCTCGGGTTGGCCCACCCTGGCGTCGTCGGCCAGATAGCGATAGTCCGCTCCCATGGCCAACTCGAGCCCGCCCCCGAGCGCGTAGCCATGAACGGCGGCGATGGTCGGCTTGTCCAGACCCTCGAGGGCGGCGATCGCCTCCTGCAGCGTCCAGGCGCTCCGCTCCTCGACCCCGGCATCGAAGCTGGCCTGGAACCCCTTGATATCGGCACCTGCGGCGAAGTGCGGGGAGCCGGTGATAACCACGGCCCTCACCGGGGGCACAGCACACTCGGTGAACGCGGTCTTCAATTCAAGGGCGAAGTCCTCGTTGAGGGCATTCACCGGGGGCCGATTCAGGGTGACGACGGCGACAGCGCCGTCGATGTCGACTCGGACGAATTCCATTCGTCGAGGCTAGTTCTGGGCTGTGGCAGGCGGGACGGGGCGGTTGCCCTAGGTTCGTCGCCCGGCCAGTTCCAGGATCCGGGGATCGGGTGGAGGACGCCGCGGTGGGTAGGCCTCGCCGTCGGGTCGACAGAACACTGGCCGACCTTCCTGGTCGTTCTGGATGGACCAGCCGTGCTCGTGTAGGCAGCGGTGGTGATATCCACACAACAGGATCAGGTTGTCCAAATCGGTGGGCCCACCGTCGGCCCAATGGCGCCGATCGTGACCATGCACCCAGAGCAGATGGGGACAACCGGGGAACCGACAGCCACCATCTCGGAACCAGAGTTGACGTCGCAGCCACCCAGGGATCAACCGGGAACGCCGACCGATCTCCGACTCTCTCTCGTGGTCGGTGATCACATACTCCATCACTGCGTCACAGGCGAGTCTTCGTGCCGTCTGTTGGGAATCAGCGGGCCGGCCTCCCACTCACTCACACCGGCGGTCGCCGAAGCATCGACCAATGTTTTCCACATCCGCGAACACCGTCACCTGGACGTTGGAGGACCCTGGCGCTCCGCTGGTAGCCGCCATCTCGATCAGCCCATCGGCCACCCGGGCCGGATAGGGATCGAACATCCCGGTTTCCGGGTTTTCCGGCATCCGATCGACCCGCTCCCTCACCGAAGACTCGAAGATCTTCCCTTCCGCCCCGGATACACAGCCGTCGAAGCAGAGCTCCGACTCGTCCAGGTTCCACTGCAATCCCAGATGACGACGCTCCCAAATCGACCGCTCGTCATCTATCGAAGGCGGCCTGGTTCGGCGGGCGGCCCGAGCAAGAGCGGCATTGGACAATCCAGCACATTCGGCGATCACAAACTTCTCTGTGGTCGGAGTGGCCAACCTGGATATCGCATCACCCGATCCAAGGTGAGCTCCCCGGCGGCGAACACCTCGCGCGGGCGGGGTAGATCCCGGAGACGACGGGCCACACGACCAACTGGGCCGCCGTGGAATTACGGATACCGAACCTCGCTGACAACCACTGGACCAGGTCCCGAGCGCCATCGGGCCAGGTACTGCTGAGACACATCGGCCTCGATCAGCCAATCGCACAAATTGGCCTGGAAGACTGATAGGCCGGCGAACAGACGCGACATGACCTGCTCCACCTGATCGCTCGTGAACCTCTCCCTCTCCATGACCCCAAGGTAAGAGATGGGTGTGACAGAAACGGGCCGGAAACAGGTGATCGAGAAGATAGATCAAGAAATCTGCAATACCGCAGCGCCATTGACCCGGTCCTGGGCGAGGTCGACCAGTGCCTGGTCCGCGGCAGTGAAGGGATAAGGCGTCGTGGTCGGGCTGATCGGGATCCGCGCCGCGATCTCGAGGAACTCCTCGCCGTCGCGACGGGTGTTGGCGGTGACTGACCTGATCTGACGCTCCTGGAACAACCTTTCGTACTCCATGGAGGGGATATCGCTCAAATGGATGCCAGCGATGGCCAGAGTCCCGCCCCGATCCAGGGCCCCGAGGGCAACCGGGACCAGGTCACCGGCCGGGGCGAACAGGATTGCCGAGTCGAGGGGCTCCGGCGGCTCATCGTAAGCGCCGCCCGCTGACGAGCAGCCGATGTCCATCGCCAGGCGACGAGCCGGCTCCGAGCGGGTCATGACATGAACCGTCGCTCCTTCGTAGAGCGCCACCTGGGCGGTGAGGTGGGCGGAACCTCCGAAGCCGTAGATGCCGAGACGCCCACCCGGCTGCAGTTCAGAGCGACGGAGCGCTCGATAACCGATGATCCCGGCGCACAGGAGCGGCGCGGCCTCTTCATCGCCGAAAACATGAGGGATTGGGTAGGCGTAGCGCTCATCGACGACGGCCTGCTCGGCATATCCGCCGTCGGCGTCCCATCCGGTGAAACTGGGCTCGACGCAGAGGTTCTCCCGCCCGGCCAGACACCAGCGACAAGACCCGCAGGTCCGGCGTAACCAGGGGATGCCGACCCGATCCCCAACAGCAAAGCGACCAGTCTCTGGCCCGAGCGCATCGACGACCCCTACCACCTCGTGACCCGGGACCACTCCCGCCCGGTGAACAGGCAAGTCGCCCTCGACCACGTGGAGGTCGGTTCGACAGACCCCGCAAACGGAGACCCTCACCCTGAGCGCGCCGGGGCCGGGCAATGGCGGCTCCATCTCGGTGAGACGAAGAGGACGGCCCTCCACCGGCCCGGGGGTCGACACCTGCCAGGCTCGCACCAGCTGAAAGGTACCGGGCCGACCCCACTCGGGAGACCATCGCCCCGGGCCTGTTCGACGCCCACCCGGAATCGGGTCGTTCGACTCTGGTCGACATCTCGGGAAAGGGGCACGATCGAAACGATGAGCCTCGGCTGCACCGGGCCGCGCCGGATCCAAGGGCATAGGGCCCGGGAAGGGAGGTGAATTGGATGGAACTGAGGTTGTGGTCTCCCATGTTCGACGTCGACAAGGAATGGCGTCTCGACTTCCCCCGCCTTCTCGACTTCCCCGTGCTGAATCGCGAGCTGACCGGATTCGATTTCCGGCCGGCGATCGATCTGGTCAGGGAGGATGGCGAGTTGGTGGCCACGGTCGAGCTGCCCGGAGTGGATCCGAAGGACGTCGAGATCTTGATCGAAGGCGATTACGTCTTGATCAAGGGCGAGAAGCACTACGAGAAGGAGGTCTCCGAAGACGACCGTTACTTCCGTGAGAGGAGTTACGGCAAGTTCCAGCGGCGATTCCGGCTCCCCGAAGGGACCAGCGCCGACAAGATGAACGCGTCGTACGACAAGGGTCTGTTGACCCTGCACATCACGCTCCCGGAAGAGAGGACTCCCGAGCCCCGCCAGATCCCGATCGAAACCAAGATCTGACGTCTTCGAATCCAGGCGAGGAGGTGAGCCACGGCTCACCTCCTCGCGTTGGGCCACGGACCGCCGGTTGCCGCAACGGGAGCAGGTTTGGGCCTTTTGGCTCTAGGGGAGGGTGGTCGGGATGTGCGACACTCGACCAGAGACGGAGCCTCATGATGACCGACCGGACTGCGAGCCCACGGTTGCTCTTCGTGAGCACCTACCCGCCCACGCGATGTGGGATCGCGACCTTCACCGAATCATTGGTGCAGTCGTTGCGGGAGCTCAGGGGAGGAACTTCGGACAACGGCGTGGTTCGCCTCCTCTCCGGATGGGAAGTGGCGGGCCATGCCGCTGCAGAGGTCGTCGCCGAACCTCGGGTCGAGTCCGCGGGCTGGGTGGGGCGCATCGCCACCTGGTCCAATGGGTTCGATCTGCTCTGGATTCAGCATGAGTTCGGCATCTTCGGGCCCGACGACGGTCTGGCTGTCGTCGACCTGTGCTCGATGTCGCCGCTGCCCATTGCGACCACCCTCCACACCGTGGCGGCGGCGCCAACCCCCCGCCAACGGCAGATAGTCGAGGCCCTGGGCACAGCCTCCGAATTGCTGGTGGTGATGTCGGAGCAGGCGGCGAACCGTCTGCTCGAGGTATACGACATCACCGCCGAGAAGGTGCATGTCGTGCCCCATGGGGCCAGGGTGATGCCCCGCCGGCTGAGCGCGGTGGAGGCCGGACGACGGCCAACCGTGGTGAACTGGGGGTTGGTAGGCCCGGGGAAGGGTCTGGAATGGGGAATCCGGGCGATGGACCGTCTCCAGCATCTCGAACCGCCCCCGCAGTTGATCATCAGGGGTACCACCCACCCCAACGTGAAGAGAAGAGAGGGTGAGCAATACCGCGACCACCTGAGCGATCTGGTCCGCTCGCTTGACCTGGAGGGAACGGTCACCATCGTGGACGGCTACATGTCCCCCTCGGAGCTGGAGCGGCTCGTGCGCAACGCCGACCTCGCCCTGCTCCCCTACGACAGCTCCGAACAGGTCACCTCCGGGGTGCTGGTCGACGTCATCGCAGCGGGTCTGCCGGTGGTGGCTACCAGGTTCCCGCATGCCGTGGAGTTGCTCGCCACCGGCGCCGGCCTCGTGGTGCCACAGCGGGACGAGGAGGCGATGGCTTCCGCCCTGGAGCGGCTTCTCACTCACCCCGTCGAGTTGAGAGCGGCGGCGGAAGAGGCCCGCCGGGTGGGGCAGCGTCACGCCTGGCCTCGGGTGGCCGCCGCCTACGAGCGTCTGGCGCGGGTGGTCGTCATGTCGGACAACACCAGCGTCGCCTGATATGGAGAGCCGGTTGCCGGCTCCGAAGCTCGATCATCTCGCCCGGCTGACCGACGAGATCGGTGTCTTCGAGCACGCCGCCGGGCTGGAGCCACGGCGCGAGCTGGGATACACCACCGAGGACGCAGCCCGGGCCCTGGTCGTCACCGCCCGATGGGAGCCAGAGACGGAGACGGCGACGGCCTTGTCGTGCATCTATCTCGACTTCATCCGAGGATCCATCGTCGAGGGAGCGCCGGTGCGCAACCGGATGGCGCCTGACCGCATCTGGATGGGACCTCCCTCGGCCGACGCCCATGGGCGAGCGATCTGGGGTCTTGGCCTCGCCGCTGCCGAGTCTTCCTCGGCGGAGACGGTCGAAGCAGCCTTGTCGTGTCTCGATCGCATCTCAACAGTCGACGACCCCTCGATTCGGCCGTGGGTGTACACGGGGCTCGGCGCCGCCGGGCTCCTGCGCGCCGATCCCGCCCATCGCGGGGCTCGAAGTCTGGCCGAGGAAGCCCTTCACCGGCTACCCGGGCCAAAAGGATCCGGCTGGATCTGGCCCGAGCCACGGCTCACCTACGACAATGCCCGACTGCCCCAGTGCCTCATCGGCCTGGGCCTGGCCCTCGACCGCTCCGAGAAGATCGGGGATGGACTGACACTGTTGACATGGTTGGTGGGGCTCGAACACCACCTGGACCGATTCTCGTTCACCTCGGTCGGTGGCCGGGGACCCGGCGAATCCGGGCCCGCCTTCGACCAGCAGCCGCTAGAGGCGACCGCCATGGCCGATGCGTGCGTGGCCGCCTGGGAAGTGACGAGCGACCACTCCTGGCTCCAGCTCGCCCTGCAGGCAGTGGAGTGGTTCACGGGGCGGAACGACCGGGGCATCCCGGTGTACGACCCGATGACAGGGGCGGGGCACGATGGGCTGACCGAGGCGGGCATCAGCGCCAACGCCGGGGCGGAATCCACCATCTCGGCCCTCTGGGCGTTGCAGTGTGGCAGACTCATCGAGCCATACGGGGCTCCGGGCCCGAGGCGCTACCCGCCCCGCCGGACTCCGCCGGTCACCCGAGAGGAACCATGACCTCGGCTCTGAGCCAACAGCTCTTCACCCGACACGAAGCCAACCCGATCCTCACCGCACACGACTGGCCATACACGGTGAACTCGGCGTTCAACCCGGGAGCGACGATCGGGCCGGATGGGGAGACCATCCTCCTGGTGAGAGTCGAGGATCGTTCGGGGGTGTCCCATCTGAGCGTGGCCCGGAGCAGCGATGGGATGAGCGACTGGGAGATCGACCCCAAGCCTTCCCTGGAGCCGGACACCTCGACCTACGCCGAGCGGTGGGGCATCGAGGACCCACGCATCACCAGGATCGGGGATGATTACCTGATCGCCCACACCTCGGTTTCGAGGAGCGGGCCCCTGGTCTGCCTCGTGGAAACCACCGATTTCGTCGACTTCCGGCGGATCTCGATCGTGTCGCCACCGGAGAACAAAGACGCGGCCTTGTTCCCGGTCAAGTTCGACGACCGTTACGCCATCGTCCACCGGCCGGTGTACTTCTCGGACGGGGGGGCGGCGCACATGTGGATCTCGTTCAGCCCCGACCTCAAACACTGGGGCGACCACAGGATCCTCATGGAGAGACGGAGGACCGGGTACTGGGACCGCGAGAAGGTGGGCCTGGGCCCTCCCCCACTGAGAACAGAGCGGGGATGGCTGATCATGTTCCACGGGGTCCGGGACACGGCGGCCGGATCGCTCTACCGGGCCGGTCTGGCGGTCCTCGATCTCGAGGACCCCACCGAGGTCCTGGCCCGTGCCGATGAATGGGTCCTCGGCCCGGAGATGGAGTACGAGCGCACCGGCGACGTTCCAGGTGTGGTATTTCCGAGTGGGTGGGTCGCAGACGACAACGGGACTCTGCGTCTCTACTACGGCGCCGCCGACACCTGCGTCGCCATGGCGACCGCCAGGGTCGACGATCTCGTCGACTTCGTCTTCTCCCACCAGGTCTAGACGGGCCTTCGCTCCCTGGATCTATCCATCAATGACCGGTCCGATCTCGCCCCGCTCATGAGGTGACACCCGGCAGGTCCCGCATCCTGGGATGCTTGGCCGGCTCGACCCGTCGTATCTTCATCCGGGCGTCGACCACGACGGTGCCTTGGCCCGGCGCCAGCACCTTGACCGGGTTCAGATCCATCTCCTGGAGCTCGGGCACCGCGCTGACCAGGCCCGAGACCCGCAAGAGTGCTTGCTCCAACGCGGGGATGTCGCCTGCCGGCTCATTGCGGTAGCCCTCGAGGAGCCGGAAGCCCTTGATCTCTCGGATCATCTCCATGGCATCCACATCGCTGAGAGGATGGATACGGAAGGCAACGTCCTGGAGGAGCTCGACATAGATGCCACCCAGGCCGAAGACGACAAGAGGGCCGAAGTTGGGGTCCTGCGTCATCCCGATCAGCGCCTCATGACCGCCGGGAACGAACTCCTGGACGAGGACGCCATCCACGTCCGCCACGGCTCCGATGACCTGCCGGAAGGCGCGCGCTACCTGTTCATCTCCCCGCACCCCGAGGGCCACTCCGCCGACATCCGACTTGTGCAGGGCGGATTCGGAGATGACCTTCAACGCGGCCGGCCCGTCCAACGCCGCCGCAGCTTCGATCGCCTCGCCCTCGGTGGTCACGACCGTGGAACGGGGGACCCGAAGGCCAATGGCGCCGAGGATCTCGTCGACCGCGCCCGGTTCGAGCCATCCTCCTTCGGCGGGTAGATCTCCGAGGGCGGCGTCGACGATGTTCCTGATCTCTTGCTCCGCTTCGGCGCCGAGCCTGGATTCCACGCCAGGAGCGCGACGCCTCCACTCTCCGTGCCTGACGGCCCGGGCCAGGGCGAGGGCGGCCGACTCGGGGAAGAGAAAGGTGGGCACGGCCCGGCCCCCGTCCGTCCCCCCGATGTGCTGAGCGGTCTCGCCGGTCTGCATGAAGACGGAGAGCATGGTGACCTCGGCCTCATGCGCCATTTGCGAGCGGGCGATGGCCTCGGCCACATCGGCGGCGCCCTCGGGTGAAACGGGCACGTATATCACCATCACGGCGTCAACCTCGCCCGAATCGAGGAGGAGCGAGGTGGCGTGCTCGAATTCCGCCGGGCCGCCGGAGGCGATCAGGTCCACCGGGTTCCGGGTGGAGGCCTCCACCGGCAATCGGGCACCGATCTGCTCCTGTAACGGGCCGGTGAGCTCGGGGAGGGTCAGCCCGTTGGCCTCCAATGCGTCCGCGGCCAGGATCCCGGGACCGCCGGCATTGGTCACGATGCCCACCCGGCCCCCCGCCGGGATCGGCTGGCGTGCCAGGATGTTGGCCGCGTCGAACAGCTCTTCGATGGTGTCGACCCTGATCACCCCCGCCTGCCGGAACAGAGCCTGGACCGCCACGTCGGACGAAGCCAGAGCCCCGGTGTGGGATGAGGCGGCACGGCTCCCCGATTCCGAACGGCCCGCTTTCACCGCGACGATCGGCTTCCGGCGCCCGATGCGACGGGCGATTCGGGAGAACTTCTGTGGGTTGCCGAACGACTCCAGATAGAGGGTGATGACATCCGTCTGGGGATCGTCCTCCCAGGACAGGATGAGATCGTTGCTGCTGACATCCGCCTTGTTGCCGACCGACACGAATTGGGAGATCCCGATGTTGTTACGGGTGGCGTAATCGAGAATGGCGATGCCGAGCGCCCCGGACTGACTCGACATGGCCACGTTCCCTGCCGGCGGGTAGACGGGGGCGAATGTGCCGTTGAGCTGGACCGAAGGCGCGGTGTTGAGCAGGCCCATGCAGTTCGGCCCAACCATGCGCATACCCGAGTCACGCACGACGGCGAGCAACTCTGCCTCCAGCTTGGCTCCTTCCTCGCCCGTCTCCGAGAAGCCGGCAGAGATCACGACTATGCCCCGTACGCCTGCCGAGGCGCACTGGTGGGTCACGTCGATCACCAGTGACTGGGGCACCACGATGTAGGCCAGGTCGACCTCGTCGGGGACGTCTCCGATTGCCGGATAGGTCCTGACCGACCCGATCACCTTCGTCTTCGGGTTGACCGGGTAGAGCGGCCCGGTGAAACCACCATTGAGGATGTTGCGGAAAAGGCGTCCCCCGATCGACGTGGGATCGGTCGATGCGCCGATCACCGCGATCGAGCGGGGAAAGAACAGCGGGAGGATCGACGCCGCGACCGAGCGCTTCTCCCGCTCCCATTCTGCGTGCAGAGCGCCTTCGCTCGCTGCCACCGGGAAGTCCACCGTGAACACTCCTTCATCGATGGTACGGGTGAGCTCGTACCCGGAGTTGCGGAACAGCCGCATCATTTGCCTGTTCTCGGGGAGGACGAACGCCTCGAAGCGCTCCACCCCATGTGACCGGGCATGGTTGGTGAGAAGCTGGAGAAGCTGGGTGCCGATGCCGCGCCCTTGGTGCTCGTCGGCAACGGCGAAAGCAACCTCAGCGGTGCTGTCCTTGTCCCGCTCCCGGTCGTAGCTGGCCAGCCCGATCATCTTCCCTTCGAGAAGGGCGATCAACGCCATCCGATCCGAGTAGTCGACATGGGTGAAGAACTCGACTTCGTTCGGCTCCAGTGTCTCCTTGATCCTGAAGAAGCGGAAATAGCGCGACTCGGGACCGAGATGTTCGAAGAACTCGATCAGTAGTGGCCCGTCGTCGGGCTTGATCGGTCGGACCCGAGCCCCGCCCCCGTCGCGCAGGGCCACGTCCAGTTCGTACTCCGATGGGTAACCGGCCACGTCGGAACGCTACCGCGCCTTCCCCTGGGTACCACGTTTGGTCTGGTTACACTTGTGCAACGGGGGTTGATCTATGTGGGAAAGGTGAAACCACAAGGGAGATAGATCTGCCCACGCGCGTCGTGGGGCCCGGGCCCGGTTCCTCTCCCCTCCCCCACCCACCGGCCCGGGTCCCACGATCTCACCAATTGATCGGCCGGCCGGCGGGCCGGCGTATTCGGAACGATCGGGTCAGGAGCCGTCCTTCCACCGACACCAGGCCTCCAACACCCCGGTCAGCTCAACGG
>JAICRU010000150.1 GCA_025937235.1 Acidimicrobiia bacterium | reverse complement strand
TATGACAAGGGCGTGCCACTCGGCGAGATGGAAGCGCCCAAGAGTGCCGGCGGTTTCTCCATCGGGCTCGCCGCCGCCTGGATGGCCCTGAAACGGGTGGCCCGGCGTTTCTTCGGCCCCTACGACCCGGCCCGAGTGTGAGGAGGTAGCGGATGACCTGGTGGTGGATCGGGAACTTGGTGCTTCTCCTGGTGGTGGTGCCGGTGCTCGTATTCCTGTTGAACAATGTTCTGGCCGCAGTCGAACGGATTCGCAAGGCGTCGGACGACATTCTCGCCGGTGGGGTCGGGGTGATCGGCGAGGTCGACCGGGTCCCGGAGTTGCTGGCGGTGACCGACGACACGATCTCGGACGTAGCCAATGGAGCGGTCCGCTATGCGGGCTCAGTGGCAAAGTTGCTGGGCTGAGGGAGGGAGGTAGCCATGGAACCAGTCGCAATCGTCACCTTGGTGCTGGCCACCCTGATCATCGCCGCCGCCGCCGTGGGCCTGATTCGGGTCATAGAGCACCTCAGCGTCTCCTTGAAGACCCTTCGCGCCGTGACCGGCGGGGTCGAGGTGATCGCCGACAGGACGAGCACCGTTCCCGCCGTGGTCGGCTCGGTTAACGCCAGCCTGAAGCCGGTCAGCGACTTCGCCGAGTCGATCTGAGGTGATGTCATGAGTGAATTCTTCGGAGACAACACCGGGTGGATGATCGGGTACATCATCGGGATCGTCGTCGTCCTCGTCGTGGTGGCCCTGGTGGTCCCGATCCTGGTCCTGGCCCGGAAGATCGGGAACGAGGCCAAGCTGATCGATGACAGCCTGAAGAAGTCGGTGCTGAACACGGCTGCCCTGGCCGACCTGGCCAATACCAACCAAATGGCGGTGAACGTCATCCAGGGCCTGGAGCGGGGCCGGAAGCGGTTGGGAGGCTGAGCATGGCTTTTGCACTCACCCATACCGAGCTCTGGGAGATCGCCAACTGGGCGGGTTTGGTCGTCGTGGTCGCGGTGGCGCTGCTTCTCACCATTCTCGTAGTCCTGGTCCGGACCATCGACCGCCGGGTGGCAGGGATCAAAGAGACCCTGAAGCAGGCCGAGGCCAACACCTCGAACGCGGCGCTCCTCGACACCACCGCAGCGGGGGTCGATCTGGTGCTGGCCGAGGGCCTCGAACATCATCTGTTCCTGGGCCGGGTGTTGGGGAAGGTCCGCTCATGAACGACTTGGTCCTCTTCTCCATCATCGACATCGTGCTTCTCATCGCCGGGCTGGCCATCTATCTCTGGATCGTGGGCGGTCAGCTGACCCGGATCGCGGGCAACCTCGAAGAGTGCAGCGACCTGGTCCAGAAGATCAAGGCCAATGCAGAACCGATCGAGGGCAACCTGGAGCACGTCAACCGGACCGGTGGCGTCGTAGCCGGCGCACTCCCCCTCCTCTACGGCATGGCAGAGGGGATCGTCACCGGCGCCACCTACGACCCCGAGCAGGTCCCTCGGCGTGGCACCGCGCTGCCCGCCTCGGGCACACGCCGCTCACGAATGCTCCACGCGGTGGGGTACGCCCCGGAAGGACAGAGCGGGGAGTGACAGCGCCGGGTCGGGTGGCGCCTTTCCCGACCCGACTGCATTCCCCTCCGGATCACCTACCGGTGTTCCGGCACTCCTTTTGTGTCCGGGCAACCGCGACCCATGACACGAGATCTGAAGAAGAATCTCGTCAGCGATCCACGACGGGTGGACACTAAGGGGCAATGACTTTGCAGACCGACAACAGGTCTCGATGCGAGGCGATCTGGAGCGATCACCGGCATCAAGTGTTGGCCTATTGCCTGCGACGCGCCTCGTCGACCGATGCGGAGGACGCTTGCGCCGAGACGTTTCTCGTCGTGTGGCGACGAATCGACGAGATACCGCCGGCCCCCAAGACCCTTCCCTGTCTCTACGGGATCGCCCGCAAATCACTGTCGAACCAGACGCGAGCTTTCTATCGAAGAGGGCGTCTCCAAGCGAAGCTCACCAACGTCGGGATGGCGCCCGCCGCCGACCCGATGCTCGTCGTGGTGCAGGGCGCCGACGACAAGGTCGTGACAGACGCGGTGCGACGGCTCAAGCCCGTCGACCGGGAGATCGTGATGCTCGACGTCTGGGAGGGCCTGTCGCGGGCAGAGATCGCCGATGTGATGGGCATGACCAGAGCCGCCGTCGATCAGCGGGTCCACCGCGCCTATCAAAAGCTCTCCCGAGCACTGCAGCCGGTCCTCGAAATCAGTTCTTTGAATTCCCCTCCGATCGCCGAGGAAGGAGGAACATGACGCACGACCAAATCCGCGAGATGGTCCGCCGGGTGAACCCGATCCCGGACCCGAGCACGCTCGAGATCGTCGATGTGCCTGTCCTCACGACCCCTCTGGAGAGGAGGACGGAAATGCAGATCGATGACAGACCCGGGACTGAGGTACCGGTGGACCGCAATCGCCGGCGTGGTCCCCTGGTCGGGATCACGGCAGCAGCGATGATCCTTATCGCAGGGCTCGTCTTCTTCCTGACCAGGGACAACACCCCTGTCGCCGAACCGGCGCCAGATGCGACAAATCTACTGGGGATGGATTTTCACTCCATCGAGCCGGGGGCCTACTTCGTAGATACCGACGGCGACGAATCGACGACGACCGGCGGCACCTTCGTGATCGAGAGCGAGTGGTCAGGCTTTCAAGCCGGTGCACTCAAGGAAACATCGGAAGATGGGCCTTACGTCTCCCTGCTGATCTTCGAGGTTGACGAGGTCTGGTCACCAGCGTGTGGCAGCGGTATCAACCCACAGCCTGCCGGGACCACGGCCCAAGACCTGGCGGATCAGTTCGCCGCTGCCGGATTCACCATCCAAGAGGCCGTTTCTCCGGTGAATGCCTTTGGCCAAAGCGGATACCACCTCGTAGTCGAGGTCCCGGCGGGGTGCACCGGGGAATCTCACTCGGTCTGGGAAGGCCCCACCTGGGGGCGGTTCTACCAGGCAGAGGGCCAGGTCGTGGAGTACTGGTTCCTCGATGTGGAGGGCACACCTGTGATGGTCGAGACGACTCGGTTTGCAGAGTCCTCCGACGATGACGTCGCCGGGCTCAGGGCGGTGCTCGACACACTGGTGATCACTCCCTAGTCAGAC
>JAICRU010000053.1 GCA_025937235.1 Acidimicrobiia bacterium | reverse complement strand
CGACGTGCTCGAGGCGGTCCGGGCTCGTATGGCACGCGAGGACGAGACGAGGGCTCGTCTTGCCTCGGGCGAGCTCGGTGTCGACCTCTACGGGTTCAGAGAGAGACTCGAGGAGATGGGGGTGCGCTGGGTCGACGCCCCCGAGCAATGACGCCGATGAGGGTCGCGGTCCTCGGCCTGGGTGAGGCAGGCTCTCTGATCGCCTCTGACCTGGTCCGGGCGGGAGACGAGGTCCAGGGCTACGACCCCGCCGAGGTGGCCACCCCCGAGGGTGTGGTTGCGCATCGAGAACCGGTGGCCGCCGTAGCCGGCTGTGACCTCGTCCTGGCGCTCACGCCGGGGTCCGAGGCGCGACAGGCACTCGCCGGGGTGCTCGACACACTCGAGGATCAGACCGTCTATGCCGATCTGTCGACCGGTGCTCCCTCCCTGAAGGTGGATCTGGCGACGACGGTGGCCACTCGAGGCGCCCTCTTCGCCGACGTCGCCCTGATGTCGCCGGTGCCGGGCAGAGGCCTGGCCACTCCTGCCCTGGTCTCGGGCGATGGGTCGGAGTGGTATGCCACCGAGATCAACAGACGAGGTGGCAGCGTCGTGGTGGTGGGACCCGATGCCGGTGAGGCGGCAACCCGCAAGCTACTCCGTAGCGTGCTCATGAAGGGCCTCGCCGCGATCCTCATAGCCGCCATGGAGGCAGCGGGACGTGCGGACAAGGACGAGTGGTTTTGGGGCCACGTCGCCGACCAGCTCACCGCGATGGACGAGCCGATGCTCCGACGGCTCCTCCTCGACACTGCCCCGCATGCCAAGAGGCGCGTCGACGAGATGGAGGCCGCCCGGGATCTGCTCATCGATCTCGGCGTCCCACCCATCATGACCACCGCCACAGTCGCCAACCTGCAGCGTCTCGTGGCGGAGGGGATGCCCGATGTGTCGATCGGCTAGACGGCTCTCCCCACTTGCTGGCGCAGCATGAAGCGCTGGATCTTCCCGGTGGCGGTGCGGGGGAAGTCTTCGACGTACTCGACGATGTGGGGGTACTGGTAACGCTGCAAACCCTCCTTGCACCATGCCTGGAGCTCCGACACCAGCGTCCCATCGTCCGATCGCCCTTCGGCGAGTATCACCACCGCCTTGATCCGGGACATGTGCTCCACGTCGACCGCAACCACCGCCGCCTCTCTGATCGCGGGATGCTCCATCAAACGGTTCTCGATCTCGATCGGGCTCACCCAGAGACCGCCGACCTTCATCATGTCGTCGACCCGACCCTCGTACCAGAAGTAGCCATCTTCGTCCTCGCGGTATCTGTCACCGGTGAGGAACCAATCACCCCGGATCTTGTCCCGGCTCCGCTCGGGCTGCTGCCAGTACGTCGTCAGGGCACTCGGGCCCTTCACGTACATCTCACCTGCCTCCCCGGCGGGGCACAGAGCGCCCTCCGGGTCCCTGATCTCCACCTCGTACCCGTCGACTGGTGTCCCGGACGTCCCCGGCCGGACTTGGCCGGCCCGGTTGGAGCAATAGATGTGAAGCATCTCGGTCGAGCCGACACCGTCGAGGATCTCGATCCCGGTTCGGTCGCGGAACCGACGCCAGATCTCGGGGGGCAACGGCTCGGCGGCGGAGATCCCCAGGCGGACCGACGACCAATCGGTTTGGCCGAACCCGGGATGAGCCAGCACCGCGTTGTAGAGGGCGGGCACCGAGAAGTAGAGAGAAGGCCGATGGGATCCGACTCGCTCGAGGAGGCGGTCGGGGGTGGGGCGCCCGGTCGAGTACACCGACGTGGCCCCCGACCACAGCGGGAAGGTGAGGTTGTTGCCCAAGCCATAGGCGTGGAACATCTTGGTGCTGGAGAACACCACGTCCTCGGGCCCAATGCCGAGCACCGGTACCGCGTAGAGCTCACAGGTCGCCGCGATGTCGGCATGACTGTGAACCACGCCTTTGGGCTTGCCGGTCGACCCCGAGCTGTAGAGCCAGAACGCCATGTCGTCGGGAGTGGTGTCGACCGGAGGCAGTTCGTCCCCGGGCTGGGTCATCCAACGGTCCAGCTGGTGGGCACCCTCGGGAGCGGGCCCATTGGCGACAAGCAAGGTGACCCCGGGTCTTGCCGACACCTGGGGACCCACAACGTCGAGGAATAGATTGTCGACGACGGCGTAGCGGGCACCGGAGTCATCGAGGAAATAGCCGAAATCGTCGGGCCGGGCGAGGAAATTGACCGGGACCGGGACGGCCCCGATCCGCATCGCCCCAAGGAATACAGCCGGGAAGACCGGGGTGTCGTCGATGACCATGAGGATGCGATCCTCACGACCCATCCCGAGGTCGCGGAACCTGGCCGCCATCGCATTGACCGCACCATGGAGCCGGCCGGCTGGCCACGCCTCGTCCTCAGCGGTGATCAGGACTACAGAGTCCTCTCCCCGCCTCTCCATCCAGCCGTCGACGAGCGTCCCGGCATTGGGCCCGATCTGCATGGATCCCCCTTCCGCGACGATGGCTGGAGAGAGGCAGACTATCGGTCGTGCCATCGGCCCGTCACCCCGCAGACCTCCTCGTGGCGGGATACCGCCTCGAGATCCACACAGTCGATGGTGACGAGCCCCGGCTGGTGTTTTTGCATGAGGGGTTGGGCAGCGCCGGTCTTTGGCGCGGATTCGACGAACTGGTCGCCGAGGCAACGGGCCGAGCGACCCTCGCATACAGCCGTGCCGGCCACGGCTGGTCGGACCCGGCCGCCCTCCCCCGTTCCCCCGACTTCATGCACAACGAGGCGCTGGTGGTGTTGCCGGCCCTGCTCGAGGAGATGAAACCACGGAAACCGCCCGTCCTGGTAGGTCATTCCGAAGGCGCATCGATCGCACTGATCCACGCCGCGTCACACGCAGTGGCGGGTCTGGTGCTGCTCGCCCCGCATGTGTTCGTCGAAGCCGAGTCGATCGCGGAGGTCGAAGCGGCACGGGTCAGATTCGAGACCACAGACCTGCCGGAGAGGATGGCGCGACACCACCGCGACGCGGCTGCGACTTTCTACGGTTGGAACGACATCTGGCTCGACCCCGACTTCCGCGAATGGAACATCGAGGGCTGCCTCCCCGCCATCGACTGTCCCACCCTCCTCATCCAGGGCAGGGACGACGAATACGGGACGCTGGCCCAAATCGATGTCGTCGAAGCCGGAATCTCGGCGCCTGTGCGGCGTCTGATCCTCGAGGATTGCGGCCACGCCCCTCATCTCGACCGACCGGAGCGGGTGCTGGAGGCGCTCGCCGGGTTCATATCAGCCGGGTAGGACGTCGGGTCCCGGGTCCCGGCCTTCGGCCGTCGTGACCAGGCGATCGGCGTAGTGCTCCCAGCCTGCAGTGTGAATAGCAACTTCGTCGGGCGGAAGACCGTCATGGGTGAGGCGGAGCCTGGTGCCGTCACCTTCGGCGAATAGCTCGATCTCGACTGTGGTCGAGCCGGGTGGGACACCCGGATGATCCACCCAGCCCCAGGTGAATACGACTCTCCGATCCTGCTCGACCTCGACGAACTGACCTCGAGCCCTGGTCCCATTCGACATGGATAGGGCGAAGATGCCACCACGCTCGGGACGGATCGTGGCATGGTCGCCCTGCCACCGAGCCCACTTCTCTGAGTTGGTCAGATAGGAGAACACCACCGAAGGTGAAGCGGCGATGACCCGCTCCAGCACTATCGGCTCGCTCACTCGGGGGTCCCGGCGGTCAGATCCGCTTCGATCGTCTCGGCCAGTCGATCGATGGTGCTTGCCCACATCTCCTCGAGGACCGGGCGGAGAGCGCCGAGCTGCTCCTTGTCTGCGCGGTAATACCGACGGTTGCCCTCTTTTCTCACCGCGACGAGTCGTGCTTCGCGCAGCACGGCGAGATGCTGGGAGACTGCACCGAATGTGACGTCGGAGCGGGCCGCGATCTCACCGGCCGCCAGCTCCGAATCCCAGACCATGGCCAGGATCTGCCGGCGTCGCGGCTCTGCGATGATCTGGAGCAGATCCATCAGATCTACTTTAGTCGGGCTTGAAATACACCGAGCTGGTACATATAGTATTGACTGAAATACGACTGGATAGCCGTGAGACCAGGTGGATCCCGATGGGCGACTACGCGATCAAGGCTCGGTTCGAGGTACAGGCTCCGCCCCGGATGGTGATGAAGTGGCTCGACAACCCCATTGGCATTGCCGGGTGGTGGTCGGACAGGGTGGACGGCGAGGCGGGTTCGGCCGGCGACCGGTTCCATGTCTCCTTCCCCACCACACCGGTCCCCTTCGACCTCGACGTCAAGGCTGTGTCCGGGAACCAGGTCGAATGGCATATCCCCCACAGCCCGCCGTGGTGGAAAGGCACCACGATCAGATTCGAGCTCTCCGAGGAGGAGGGCAACACGGCGCTTCGGTTCACCCATGGCGGGTTCGAGCCCGACGATCCGATCATCGAGACGATCACTCCCGCCTGGGTGCGGTTTCTCGACAACCTGGTCGTCGTCGCCGAGTCGGGTGTCCCCTCCCCGGCCGTGGTCAATTGAGCCGTCGATGGAACTCGGAGCCAGCCGTGACATCGCACGTCCCGCCGGGGAAGTGTTCGGCTTCGTCGCCGACTCGTCAAACAACCCGCTATGGCAGAAGGGCCAGACGTCCTGCATCTGGACTTCTCCGCCTCCCATCGGGGTGGGCTCGACCTATGACCAAGAGGCCCGGTTTCTGGGACGGACCGTGCGCAACACTTTTGAAGTCGTCGAATTCGATCCGGGCCACTCGATAACCATCCGCTCGATTGCCGGGACCTTCCCGATCACCGTCCGTCGAACCGTGGAGGAGTTGGGGCCGACCAGCAGCCGGGTGACGGCCGAGATCAGAGGCGAGCCAGGTTCGGTATTCCGCGTCGCCGGGCCGCTGCTGCGACGGATGGCGCAACGATCGGTGGATGCGGACTACGACCGCCTCCAACGCCTTCTCGACTCCAAACAGATCGGTTGAGCCTCAGCCGGCGACGACGGCTGCGATATCGACCATGCGGGCCGAATAGCCCCACTCGTTGTCGTACCAGGCGACGATCTTGATGACGTTCCCCCGAAGGAGCATCGTGGACTCGGCGTCCACTATCGACGAGTGGGGGTCGCCGATGATGTCCCGGGAGACCAGTGCCTCGTCCGTGATGCGGAGGACTCCCTTCATCCTCCCCTCAGCCGCGACGTTCAACGCGGTGTGGACCTCCTCGATGGTCACGTCCCGGCCGAGGAGAGCGGTGATGTCGGTGACGGACCCGTCTTCGACCGGCACCCGGAACGACATGCCGTCCATCCGACCCTCCAGCTCGGGGATCACCAGCGCCGTCGCCTTGGTGGCGCCGGTCGTGGTCGGGATGATCGACAAGGCTGCCGCCCGACCCCGGCGTCGCTTGCGGGTGGGTAGGTCCATCAACGACTGGCTGCTGGTGTAGGCGTGAATCGTCGACATCATCAGGTGCTCAACCCCGAAGGAGTCGGAGAGCACCTTCGCCACCGGGGCGAGGCAGTTCGTGGTGCAGGAGGCGTTGCTCACCACGAAATGGCTCTCGGGATCGAAGGTCTCGTCGTTGACGCCGTACACGAAGGTGGCATCGGCGTCGTCCGAGGGGGCCGAGATGACCACCCTCGCGGCCCCCGCCACGAGATGTCCGGCGGCGTCCTCCCGGGAGCGCATTGCCCCGGTCGACTCGATCACTACGTCGACACCGAGATCGGCCCAGGGCAGCTTGGTGGGGTCACGCTCCTGGCTGAAGGAGACCTTGTTCTCGTCCACCACGAGGTCGCTGCCGGAGGTCGACACCTTGTGCGAGTACCAGCCGTGAACCGAGTCGTACTTGAGCAGATAGGCGAGCTCGTCGATCTCGGCGAGGTCGTTGACCCCGACCACCTCGAAACGGTCGTCTTCGATGAACTGCTTGAAACTGCAGCGGCCAATGCGCCCGAACCCGTTTATCGCAATCCTCGTCATGGGAATCCTCTCCTCGCCTGCGGCCAGCCAGTTCTCCTCGACCGTCTTCCCGAAACCCACCCGGTCTCAAACTGGTGATGACGATTTGGCCCGGGCCCACCTCGGCAGGTCCCGCGCCACGAACGCTGGCCTGCCTCCGACGATGAATCGTTGTCATCTCCTACCGTTGGCCTCATGCCGTCACCGGATCCGGGCAACAGCTGGTTTGGATCACTGAGAATCCTCCGCTTTCGGCGTTTCGAGCTGAGCCCGACCAGGCGGCGCCTGCGCCGGGGCGTCTCCGTCGCCGATCTCCGCAAGATCGCCCGCCGCCGGCTCCCCCGTGGGGTCTTCGACTACATCGACGGTGGCGCCGAGGACGAGATCACGATGCGATCCAACATCCAGGCCTTCCGGGACGTCACCTTCAAGCCCAGGGTCCTGAGGGACATGAGTGAGGTCGACACGTCATCGAGCCTGCTGGGCAGGCCAATCCCGTTTCCCCTCGTCCTGGCCCCGACGGGGTTCACCCGCATCGCCGACCCCGCCGGTGAGCTGGCGGTGGCCCGAGCCGCCGGGCGGGCAGGCATCCCCTATTCCCTGTCCACTCTGGGCACCCGCTCCATCGAAGAGGTGGCTGCCGCCGGCCCGGCTGATCTCTGGTTCCAGCTCTACGTGTTCAAGGACCGTGGTCTCGTCATGGACCTGATCGACCGCGCCTCCGCATCCGGTTACGAAGCCCTGTGCGTCACCGTCGACACGGCGATGCTGGGCAAGAGGGAACGCGACGTGCGGCGTGGCTTCACCCTGCCCCCCAAGCTCGGTCTGTCGACGATCTTCGATGGCATCGTCCATCCCGCGTGGACCTGGAAGTTCGTCACCTCGGATCCGATCGTCTTCGCCAATCTCACCGGCCGGACCGTCGGGGATGGGAGCGAGGCCATCTCATTGGGCGAGTACTTCTCGACCGGACTGGACTCGGGGCTCGACTGGGAGGACATCGAATGGCTGCGTGATCGCTGGGCCGGGCCTCTGGTGCTCAAGGGCATCCAGACCGTGGCCGACGCGGTCATCGCTGCCGACCGGGGAGTCGACGCCATCGCCCTCTCCAATCACGGAGGCCGACAGCTCGACTCGGCCCCGGCGCCGCTGGGTCTGCTTCCTCGAGTGGCCGATGCGGTGGGAGGTAGAACCGAGATCATCTGTGATGGTGGGGTGAGGAGGGGGAGTGACATCGTCAAGGCTCTGGCGCTGGGGGCGACCGCCTGCATGGCCGGCCGCGCCTATCTCTACGGGCTGGGCGCAGCCGGGGAGACCGGCGTGGACCACGTCCTCGACATCCTCGCATCCGACATGCGACGCACCATGGCCTTGATCGGTTGCCCGACGGTCAAGGAGCTCGACCGGGAGTACGTCGACCTCGGACGCGGCGACCGTCGTTTGTAGACTCGTCCCATGCAGCGGGCGGTAACCCTGCGCGAAGTGGCCGACCAGGCCGGCGTCCACCCATCGACCGCATCACGCGCTCTGAATCCAGCCACCCGGGACCTGGTCAACGAGGGCACCACGGAGCGTGTTATGCAGGCAGCCAAGGATCTCGGCTACCGCCCCAACTCCCTGGCTCGCGGCCTCAAGACCAACAAGACGTTCTCGATCGGGATGCTGCTTCCCGACCTGACCAACCCTTTGTTCCCACCCATAGTGCGCGGGGTCGAAGACGTGCTGGGGACTGCCGATTACACCCTGATCCTGGGCAACACCGACAACGACGCCGAGCGCGAGTCCCACCTGGTGACCTCGATGTTGAACCGACGAGTCGACGGGCTGATCCTGGCCACCGCCCACCGCAGCACTCCCGCCATCGACGACCTGGTCGAGTCCGGGCTGCCGCTGGTGTTGGTCAACAGGACCGTGGACGACAAGAGCGTCCCCTCGGTCACGAGCGACGACCACGCCGGGATCGGCCTGGCGGTTCGTCATCTGGTCGAGCTCGGTCACACCCGGATCGCCCATGTCGGAGGCCCCCAGCATCTGTCCACCGGGCTCGATCGCTACCAGGGGTTCGTCGCCTGGATGAAGATCATGGGGCTGGACGTCGATCCCCAGCTGGTCAGCTTCGCCGACTGGTACCACGAGGACCCGGGGGCAAAGGCCTTCTGGTCGATACTCGACCGGCGCGCCGACTTCACAGCCGTCATAGCGGCCAACGACCTCATTGCGATCGGCTGCTACGACGTGCTGAGCGACACGGGCCGCTCGATCGGAGGTGATGTTTCGGTTGTCGGTTACAACGACATGCCGTTCGCCGACAAGTTGTCCCCGCCTCTCACCACCGTGCAGATCCCCCACTATCAGATCGGGGTGAGAGCCGCCGACCTGATGCTCGAGCTCCTCGACGGGGATGAGGGATCGAGACCGGTGTCGATCAAGCTGACCCCGACCCTGGCGGTGCGAGCTTCCACCGGCCCGACCGTCTGATCTCGAGCAAGATCCTTCATTCCGGGGACGGACACCACAAACGATTGCTAGGGTTCTCGGCGGTGGCCGGGGCGCCACAAAGGGAGTGAGCACGACCCGTGACCCTTGAGGAGGACGTCATGAGGGCTTCGACTCGGTGGGCAACACTGTTGACCACCCTCGCACTCGTCATCTTCGCCTGCGGGGGCGACACGACGACCGACACCACTGGTGGAGAGGGCGTCGACACCACAGCGGCGCCAACAGACGCCACCGAGGCGCCGACTGCAACCACAGAGGGAGGGGGTGCCGAAGGCGATGAGATAGTGCTCGCCGCCTCGGTGCCGCTGACTGGTGACTTCCAGGTCCCGGGGACCAAGCATCGGGACGGCTACCAACTGTGTGTCGACATCATCAACGAGAGCGGGGGCCTGCTGGACCGGCCGGTTCGGCTGTTGGTGGAAGACAACCGCTCCGACCCAGAAGTTGCAGTCACCCAGTATGAGCGCTTCATAAATGTCGACCAGGTCGACGCCCTGCTCGGCACGTTCTCCAGCCTGATCAGCTATCCGACCACGTCGGTCGCCGAGCAGGCCGGCTATGTGTACCCGGTGGCGTCGGGTGGTGCGCAGCGCATCTGGGAGCGGGGCTACACCTACTCCTTCTACTTCCAGCAGCAGACCGCAGAGGGAATCGGTGAGAACGTCCTACAGATGATCGATTACTACACCGAGCAGGGAATCATCCCCGAAGGCGACATCGGCAGCATCGCCATGGTCTATGCCGACGACTTTTTCGCCGCGGCGATCATCAATGGGCTCACGGGTGGGGAGATCAGCTTCCCCGACAGTGACGAGACGATCAGTCTGGCGCCCGGGTTCATAGCCGATTACGGATACGAGGGAGTGTTCGAGGAGCAATGGCCGGTCGACTTCACCGATTGGGTCACGCTCGCCAACTCGGTGCGGGGCGCCGAAGCGGACATGCTCGTCACAACGACAGCTTCCCCGGACGAGGCGATCGCCCTGGTCAGGGCGCTGCAGACAGTGGATTATCAGCCAAAGCTCGCCTACTTCTCACAAGGGACACAGATCGAGTTCTACGACAACTTGCAGGAGGCGTCCAACGGCACCGTGATCCATAGCGCGTATCACCTCCAGGCCAACTGGGAAGGGACCTTGCTCGGTGAGCCATACTCCAACGCCGACTTCATCGAGGCCTGGAACGCCGAATATGGACGTGATCCCGACGAAGACGAGGCCATCCCCTTCGCGGTGTGTCAAGGCATGACCCAGGCCATCGAGGCGACCGGTGGGACCGATCAGACGGCAATGCGGGACTGGCTGGCCGGCAGGACAGCCGAAGAACCGGTACGAACCATCCTCGGTGACTTCTACTGGGACGAGAGAGGTGTGCCAATCGACCGATCAGTCATTATGACCCAGTGGGAGGATGGCTCCCTCAACTTCGTCTATCCCGTCGGGGAATTCGAGGGAACGAGCGACCTCATCTATCCAAAACCGGAGTGGTAGAGGACAGCAAGGCGACGGCCCGCGTCAACGGTCGTCGGCCTTGACGCAACGCGCCGCACGATCCGGGCGAGGAAGATGACCACCCTTCTGGACGTAGCTGGGCTATCGAAAGGGTTCGGCGGGCTTCAGGCCGTCAATGATTGTTCGTTCACGGTCGAGCGGGGCGCGATCGCCGGCCTCATCGGCCCGAACGGGGCTGGAAAGACGACGGCATTCAACATGATCTCGGGCGTACTCCGCCCGGACGCGGGAGCAGTGCTGGTGGACGGGGTGGATATCACCGGGATGATGCCGCACAAGGTGGCCAGACGCGGTGTCGGTCGTACCTTCCAGATCACCAGGGAGCTCGGGGACCTGACCGTGCTGGAGAACATGGTGGTCCCCACAGCCCGAGGCCGCTTGAGCGGCTTGTTCGGGGCACGGATGCTCCGCGACGAGGAGGAGCGGGCGATGGAGCTACTCGACTTTGTCGGCATCTCCCGACTCGCCGACGAGAAAGCGAGGAATCTCTCATTCGGACAGCGGAAGCTGCTCGAGTTCGCTTCCGCTCTCATGGCCGATCCCACCCTGCTCCTGCTCGACGAGCCGGCAGGCGGAGTCAACCCGGCCCTTCTGGAGCGGATGATGGAACGAATTCGAACACTCAACGAGCAAGGGCTCACTTTCCTCATCGTCGAGCACAACATGGATGTGGTGATGAATCTCTGTCGGTCGATCGTGGTCATGGCCCACGGAGAAGTCGTCCTCACCGGGTCGCCGGCAGTGGTCCAGAACGACGACCGCGTGCTCGACGCCTATCTAGGGAAGGTGTGATGGCGCTGCTCGAGCTACAGGAAGTCACCAGCGGCTACGCATTTGGGCCCGACATCCTGCAGAGCGTCTCCCTGACAGTGGACGAGGGCCGGGCGTATTGCATCATCGGACCCAACGGAGCCGGCAAGTCCACCGTGCTCAAGACAGTGGCGGGTCTTCTCCGGCCTCGCGAGGGCCAGGTACTCCTCGATGGGACATCCATCGGTGGCCTACGGCCCGACCTGGTCCTGGCCGCCGGTATCTGCTATGTCCCGCAGGATCGCAGCCTCTTCCCGGATATGACGGTGAAGGAGAACCTGGTGATGGGTGGCTTCCTCCAACCGGATCGAAAGGTCGTGTCTGAGCGCATCGAACAGATCTTCGACATGTTCCCCATTCTCAGGTCCCGGGCAGGACAGCACGCCGGCACCATGTCCGGCGGTGAGCAGCAGATGCTCGCCCTTGGTCGTGCCTTGATGACCCAGCCCCGAATGATGATGATCGACGAGCCCAGCCTTGGCCTCGCTCCACAAGTGGCCGATCAGATTTTCGAGACGATCGCCTCGCTGCGCCAGATGGGGATAACGCTCCTCCTCGTCGAGCAGAACGTCCTGCGCGGCCTCGAGGCCACCCAGGACGCGTTTCTCCTCGATCTGGGAACCCTTCGGCTTGAGGCGCCATCGGATCGCATCCTCGACGATCCGCGGATCCGAGAGCTCTATCTGGGACGGCAACTACAGCGGGGAACCGAAGCCGAGACCAGGGAGAACTGATGAGTGAAGTGGCTCAAGTGATGATCCTGGGGTTGCTCCAGGGAGGCGTTTACGCCCTGATGGCATCCGGCCTCACCCTGATGTTCGGGGTCATGCGAATCGTCAACCTCGCCCACGGAGTCTTCATCATCGCCGCGTGCTACGTCGCCTACTTCTTGTTCGTTGGACCTGGTTGGGACCCGTTCGCATCCCTTCTGGTGACCATCCCCCTGTTCTTCCTGTTGGGAATGGTCATCTACCGATCGCTCTTCCCCAGGATCGAGGGCAGCCAGCGCTTCAGCGAGATGACAGTCCTGCTCACCTTTGGAATCGCCCTTGTCGTCGAAGGCTTCCTCAGCTACTTCTTCACCGGGACCTTCCGCAGCACCAACCCTCCTTACACGACAGACGCCATCCTCATCGGGGATCTCTTCATCCCGACGGCTCAGCTCTACGCCTCGATGACGAGCTTGATCCTGCTGCTCGCCCTCTGGGGCTTTCTCTTCCTGACCCGCACCGGCTACGCGGTGAGGGCCACGATGCAAAATCGAACTGCGGCCCAAATAGTGGGAGTGAACGTCCGGCGGATCTCGACGATTGCCTTCGCGATAGGAATGGCACTCGCCGGTGCATCGGGTTCGTTGATCAGCTTCCTCTACCCCTTCTTCCCCAATAGCCATTGGCGATGGATCGCCATTCTCCTCGCCCTGATCGTGCTGGGCGGGCTCGGAAGCTTGAAGGGAGCGGTGGTGGGTGCGCTCATGCTGGCGGTCGCTGCCGCCTTCGTGAGCGACATGTTCGGGGCTACCTGGGCGCCGATCACATTCTTCGGTGCGCTGTTCCTGGTGCTCCTCATACGGCCCCAGGGACTATTCGGACGGGAAGCGAGGGTGTGATGACCAGACAGCGAGTCGAACCCAGCGTCATCGCTGTCGAGAGGGGCCCAAGCCGGCGGCGCTCGCGAGGCCCCCTGGCGGCGGTCGCCACCATCGTCCTGCTACTCACCCTCCTGCCTCTGGCCCGGCCCCTGATCGGCCAGCCGTACAACTACGTGCTCCAAATCGGCATGGTGGGCCTGATGTGGATCGCCCTCGCCTCGTCGTGGAACATCATCGGCGGGTTCGCGGGGTACATCTCGCTAGGCCACAACGTCTTCTACGGGATCGGCGGCTATGCCTCCGGTCTCCTCTTGCTGTATTTCGACTGGTCTCCACTCCTCACCTGGCCCATCGCAGGCCTGCTCGCCGTGATCTGCGGCTTTCTGGTCGGGCTGGTCACACTGCGCACCCGAGGCCCTGCATTCATCATCTCGACGGTCGCCCTCCTGTTGATGGTTGCGCTGCTCTTCGACAATTGGGAGTTCGTCGGGGCGTCGAACGGGCTCAGCCTTCCCCTGCCCCCGTTCTCCATCGAGACGGTCAAGATCCCCTTCTACTACGCCATGCTCTTGATCGCCGTCGGCTCGGTCTACCTGAGTTACAGGGTGGCCCATTCCAAGTTCGGTCTCGCCCTCAGAGCCATAGCCCAAGACGAGACCAAGGCGGAAGTCGGTGGGATCGATACGCGAAAGATGAAGGTGACTGCCTTCTCGATCAGCGCCTTCTTCGTCGGGGCGGCCGGGGCGGTGTGGGGATACTCGCTCACCTATCTGCGGCCGGCGATCTTCTTCTCCATTGCCATCGCCGCCGAGATGGTGTTGATGGCGATCATCGGTGGTCGGGGCACGGTGGCGGGCCCGGTGGTCGGAGCGATCCTGTTGGTGACCTTGAACGAGATCTCGGTCTCCCAGTTCGGGTCCACCGAGCTGAACATCGTGGTCACCGGCGTGATCATGCTCGTCGTCCTCCTCTTCTTCCCGATGGGGGTGGTGGGCACACTGAGGGAAAGAGGGAAGCTGCCTTCCATTCTGGATTGGGACTGATGGCTTTTTGGCCATGCCATGGGAGATCGACCTATCATCACAATCGTTTGCAGGACGACCTCGGGGATTTGGCACGATGATTGACATGACGGTCGGTTGGATCGGTGCGGGCCGGATGGGCGCTGCCCTCTGTCACCGTCTCATCGATCATGGGATCGATCTGACGGTTTACAACCGGACCAGGGAGAAGGTCGCCGGGCTGGCCGATCACGGGGCGAAGGTGGTCGATACCCCGGCCAAACTCGCCGACCGTGACCTGGTGTTCACCATGGTCTCCGACCCGGCCGCGTTCCGCCAGGTGACCGTCGGGCCGGAAGGCGTGTTCTCGGTCCCCGGGACCAGTCCCAAGATCCTCGTCGACTCCTCGACAGTGAGCACCGACGCCTCGGAAGAGGTCAGAAAGGTCGCCTCCGAGCGTGGCTGCGCGCTGCTCGCGGCCCCGGTGAGCGGGAACCCGAAGGTGGTGAAGGCGGGTCGTCTCACCGTCGTCGCATCGGGCCCTCCAGACGCCTACGAGCAGGCCCTGCCCTACCTGGAGGCCTTCGGCGACGGTGTGTCCTACGTCGGTGATGGGGACGCGGCCCGTCTGGTCAAGATCTGTCACAACCTCCTCCTCGGCATCGTCACCGAGACACTGGCCGAGACCGCTGTCCTCGCCGAGCGAGCCGGCATCACCCGGGCCGACTACATGAGGTTCATCAACATGAGTGTGATGGGATCGACCTTCACCAAGTACAAGACTCCGACGATCGTCAACCTCGATTTCACCCCGTCGTTCACCGGGCATCTCCTCCGCAAGGACTTCGAGCTCGGGCTCGAGGCCGGCAAGCAGCTGGACGTCCCCCTGCCCACGGCAGCGGTTGTGCATCAGATGATCGTTGCGATGATCGGCCGCGGCTATGGGGATGAGGACTTCATGCGTCTCCTCACCATGGAGGCGGAGTCGGCCGGTCTCGAGATCCGGCCTGAAGATGCCGACGTCGGAGACGGTCTGAGCTAGCCGTCCTGAGTCGGAGCAATGACACGTCGTTGCTCCAGAAAACGGCGCTCCACGTCGTTGCCGGCCATGGAGATCGCCCGCTCATAGGCGAGGTCGGCCGCCTCCATGTCGCCCATCCGACGCAACAGCTCGGCTCGAGTGGCGTGATAGAGGTGATATCGGTCCAGCTCGAGGTCGTCGAGCAGGGTGAGAGCCTGCGACGGCCCCTCCAGCTCGGCAACCGCCACCGCCCGGTTCAGTGCGACCACAGGAGTGGGGGCGAGCGTCAGCAATGTGTCGTACAACTGCACGATCTGGCCCCAATCGGTTTCCCCGGCATCGTGCGCATCGCTGTGAACCGCAGCGATGGCGGCCTGGACCTGGAACGGCCCGGGTCGATTCCGACGCAGACCTGCCCTGACGAGTGTCTGGCCTTCCCCGATCAAATCCCGATCCCACAAACCCCGATCCTGGTCGGAGAGCATCACCAGCGACCCGTCGTCATCGGTCCGGGCGGTGCGACGCGACTCGGTCAGCAGCAGGAGGGCAAGGAGGCCGATGACCTCCGGCTCGTCGGGCATCAGCGCCCTGAGCAACCGGGCCAGCCTGATCGCCTCGCCACACAAGTCGGAACGCACCAGCTCGTCCCCGCTCGACGCGGCATAGCCCTCGTTGTAGATCAGATAGACGACGGTGAGGACGGAGTCGAGCCGTTCGGGGAGGTCGGCGTCGTTCGGGACCCGGTACGGGATGTTGGCAGCCCTGATCTTGCGCTTGGCCCGCACCAGACGTTGCGCCATCGCCGACTCAGACGTGAGAAAGGCGCGGGCGATCTCGCCGGTCTGCAACCCGCCGAGAAGACGCAAGGTCAGTGCCACCCGGGCGGAGGGGTCGAGTGCGGGGTGACAGCACGTGAAGATCAGTCGGAGTCTGTCGTCGATCACCGGCCCCCCCACCGGGTCCGGCTCCGACTGGATCTGGAGCTCGATAGCGCGCACATGACGGTCCTCCCTGCCCGACTCACGTCTGAGTCGATCGATCGCCCTATTCCGGGCCGTGGTCACGATCCAACCGGCAGGATTGGGGGGGAGCCCCTCGTCAGGCCATTTCTCGGTGGCCACCACGAACGCGTCCTGGACGGCCTCTTCGGCGAGATCGATGTCGCCGAAGAGCCGGATCAGCGTGGCGATGGCTTTCCCCGAGTCCCCCCGGAAGACCTCGTCGATTGCCGCCAGCTCGACGCCGGGCACCGCTGCTATCAGGTCTCGGGCTCGTCCTGGAAGGGCCTCACCTCCACGGCGCCCTGGCAGGCCCGGGTAGCCTTCCCCGCCCAGTCGAGCGCCTCGTCGAGGTCTGCCGCCTCGATGATCCAGAAGCCACCGATGTGCTCTTTGGTCTCGGCATAGGGCCCGTCGGTGATGGTGATCTCCTCGCCACTCATGTCGACGACCGTTGCGGTCTCCGCCGGGTGCAGGCCACCACCGAAGACCCACTTCCCTGCATCTCTCAACTCCTGGTTGAAGACATCGACATCGGCGTAGACCTGCGCGATCTGATCTTCAGGCAGGTCCTGCACACCTTCACCGTCGTAGACCGACATCATGTACTGAGTCATCCCGATCTCCTCTCTGGGGCGTCTTGTTGGTTTCAGGGCATGTTGCCCTTCTCACACACCCACTACGAACGGGCCGGCCCCGAATCGACACGTCGGCCGAAGGATCTGCGAGACACCCGATGCGGTACCCATCTCGCCCGGTCAATCGCCGATATAGGACATGACGTGCTTGATCCGGGTGTAATCGTGCAGGGCGTAGATGGAGAGGTCCTTGCCATATCCGGACTGTTTGAAGCCACCGTGGGGCATCTCGGCCACCAACGGGATGTGGGTGTTGACCCACACCGCCCCGTAGTCGAGGTACTTGGCCATGCGCATCGCACGGCCGTGATCCCTGGTCCACACACTCGAGGCCAGGCCGTACTTCACACCGTTGGCCCATTCCAGCGCCTTCTCCTCGTCGTCGAAGCGCTGAACCGTGATGACCGGCCCGAAGATCTCCTCCTGGCTCATCTCGTCGTCCTGGGTGAGCCCGCTCAGGACAGTCGGCTCGAAGAACCAACCCGAGCGATCCACACGGCTTCCGCCCACGACCACGTCGACATGGTCGGGAGCTCGCTCCAGCAGCCCGCTGACCCGTTCCAGTTGACTCGGGTTGTTGAGAGGCCCGTAATACGTGGCGTTGTCATGGGGATCGCCGGTCGTCGTGTCCTTGGCACGCTCGGCGAGAGCGGCGACGAAGTCATCGTGAATCTTGCTTCCGACCAACACCCGGGTGGCCGCCGTGCAGTCCTGGCCGGCGTTGTAGTAGCCGGCACCTGCGATGCCCTCGGCGGCCGCTTCGACGTCTGCGTCGTCGAAGACGATGACCGGTGCCTTGCCACCGAGCTCGAGATGAACGCGTTTCAGGTCCTGTGATGCGGCTGACGCCACCTCCTTCCCGGCGCGAATGCTTCCGGTCACCGAGACCAGGGCCGGTATTGGATGCGAGACCAGGGCCCGGCCCGTGTCACGATCGCCGGTGACGACGTTGAGAACACCGGGCGGCAGGTACTCAGCGGCGAGCTCGGCGAGCTTCAGGGTCGAGGCCGGGGTCGTGTCTGATGGCTTGAGCACGACGGTGTTGCCGGCCGCCAGGGCGGGAGCGAACTTCCAGACCGCCATCATGAGCGGGTAGTTCCACGGCGCAACCTGGGCACAGACCCCCAAGGGCTCGCGTCGGATGATGGAGGTGTGCTCCGCCTTGTATTCACCCGCCGACAGCCCTTCGAGGTGACGGGCGGCCCCGGCGAAGAAGCGGATTTGGTCCACGGCAGGAGGCAGTTCCTCGGTCGATGTGAGCCCATACGGCTTGCCGGTGTTCTCCACTTCGATCCTGGTCAGCTCCTCGGTATTGGCTTCCACGGCGTCGGCGATGCGAAGAAGGGCGAGGCTCCGCTCCGAGGGAGTGGCATCGCGCCAACCCGGGAATGCCTCGGCTGCCGCCAGGCAGGCGGCGTCGACGTCCGCCGCTGTCGACAGAGGTGCCGTCGCGTACTCCGCCTCGGTGGCCGGGTCGACCACCGGCATCGTCTTACCTTCGAGTGAGGGGTGGTGGCCGCCTCCGTAGAAGTTGGCCAGGGTCTTCGTCGCGGTCTGGGTCATCACACTTCTCCTGATCCGAGCGCTCGGCCACGATACCGAGCGGTTGGCTCGCCCGGCCTGAGGGCTATGCCAGCCGGAAGATCTCCCACTCGCCGGGAACCCCTTTGAGGATGTGTCGGCCCAATGGGTCGAACTCGAATCGAGAGCCGATCACCATGTCGCGCACGGTTTGGGACACGACCACCTCACCGGGTGGGGCGAGCCCGGCGACACGGGCCCCGATGTGCACCGCCATCCCACTGATATCGTCGGTTTCGAAGACGACCTCTCCGCTGTGCAGCCCGACCCGCACTTGGAGCCCGGCGCTGCTGCTGGCCCGGCACAGCTCGAGGGCGAACTGGATGGCGGGCGTCGGGCTGTCGAAGACGATGAGAAAACCATCGCCGACCGTGCTCATCTCCCGTCCGCCGTATCGGGCCAGCAGTTTCCTCGCCTCGGCGCGATGTGTCTCGAGGAGACCGCTCCAAACTCGGTCCCCGACGCTGGCGGCGTGCTCTGTCGAGCCCACGACATCGCTGAAGAGCACCGTCGCCACCCGGCGATCGGCGGTACCACCCAGCCTGGTCCCGAGCAGGAATTCCTCGACCTCGTCCATGAGTCGGTCCACGTCCCCCAGGAAACCGGGGGTCTGGTCTCCCGGGACTTCCAGATAGCGGGCATCCGGCAACTGCTCGGCCATCCAGCGCATCCCGTCGCCGGGAATCAGGATGGAGTCCTTGCGGTGGAGGAGCAGGGCAGGCGCCGTCACCTGCGGCAACAGCGCTCGCACATCGATGGCAACGCTCCTTCGTAGCAGGTTGGCCGCCATGCTGGGGGTGGCCGACATCCGCTCCAGTCTGCGCCACCAGGCCGAGATGCGCTCGTCGGTGGCCTCGGAGGGGGCGATCATCGGCAAGAGCATCCCCTGACCCCACATGCCCTCCTCGATGGTGTCCGCGATCGCCTCTAGCGGCCCCGGGTCGAGGGCCCAGGGATGCTCGTCGTCCGCGGTCGAGGCGGCGAGCGCTTCGCCCAGAACCAGCGCGTTGACCCGTTCGGGATGGCGGGCGGCCACCATCACCGCCACGGCTGCCGCATCTACCCAGCCCACGATCGCAGCCTTATCCATTCCCGCCGCACCCATCACCGCCAGGACGTCTGGGACCATGTCCTCGATGCTCCCGACGTCAGAAGGGCGGTCGGATAGGCCCAAGCCGCGCTTGTCGAACAATGCCACCCGGCCCATCGAAGAGAAGCGCTCGATGAAGCGACGGCACTCGGCGAGCTCCCAAAGGACCTCCAGATGTGAGACCCAGCCGATCATGAGGATGATGTCCAGGTCGCCGTCTCCCACCACCTGGTAGGCCAGATCGACGTCGCCGGAGCGGGTGAATCGGACCTCGGGAACGGACGCCACTGGCGGCGAGGTTACTGCTGAGGGGTGATCCGACCGTTGGCCAGCAATCGCTCGAAATGCCGGATGGTCATCTCCACCCCAGCCACGAGCGGAGTCTCCTGGAAGGCGCCGAGAATGTCGTCTCCCCCGGTCCTAGCGGGGCCGGCCGGGAGCGGCAGCGGTTCCGGATCGAATGTGATCGTTCCGACCGCCGCGGGAAGAGCAGACTCGATGGCGGCGATGACCGATGCCATGTCTGTCGGTGGTGTGGGGAGATCGAGCACCGCTGCCCCCCGGAACCCGGAGCCGGCCGCGGCCACGAACGCTCGCGCCACGTCGGCTCCCAACTGCATCTGGAAAGAGCCTCCGAACCCAATGTGATAGGGCAGACCAGCCGCGGCGTTGAGCATCGCCTTGGTTGGTCCCGAGGTGAGACCCCGGTCCCGTCCCACCCCGTAGACCGTGTGGGGACGTATACCGATGGAAGCGACCTCTTCGTCTCGCCAGAGCACAGCGGCTGTGCCCTCGTTGGCCCGCTTGAACACCCCGTAGATCGTCGATGGCGGCCCATCGGCCCTCTCGGCCCCCAAAGCGGCCACCGAGCTGGCGTAGACGACGGGGCCTTCGAGCCCGGCGTCCCTGGAGGCCTTCAGGACGTTGGCGGTGCCGACCACGTTGACCAATGCGCCCTGAGGCGGGTTGGCGGCACACGCCGGGATCTGGAGGGCGGCGAGATGGATCACCGAGCCCACGTCCAGGTCGGCGATGACCCGGCTCAGCGCATCGTGATCCGTGATGTCGCCGGAGACCTCGGTCAGGGCTGTAGTGGGATCATCCTCGAGGACTGCGGCGAGGCGGTCCGCATCCGGCTCGAGATCCAGTGCTATCACGGGTCGGTCTCCGGCGAGCAGGGTCTTGACCACCCAGGCCCCGATGAAGCCGCGAGCGCCCGTGACGAGCACCGTCTCCCGCATCATCCGATCTTATGAGGGATACGCTGTGGCTCAGGATCGATGTCATGCCGGTAACCCTTTCTCCGAGCGGAACCCGCGGGGTCTCGATTCCCGGGTTCGCCAAACCGCTGATGAAGGCCGGGATGGGCCTGGCCCATGTGGCGTTCGGCTTCCTAGGCGATCGAATGAAGGTCCAGGGACAGCCACTTCTGGAACTGACCACGGTCGGGGCCAAGACCGGGAAGGAACGGCGTGTCCTGCTGGGCCGGTTCGAGGATCCGGGCCACCCAGGTGCCTGGATCGTCGTCGGGTCGAACGGCGGGGCGGCCACTCACCCTGGCTGGTGCCACAACCTGGCGCGCAACTCGGGCCAGGCCTGGATCGAGATGGAAGGGACAGCGAAGACCCGGGTCGATCCCGAATCGCTGCACGGGGAGGAAAGGGCGGCTGCCTGGGAACGAATCGTGGCCCGATCCCCCGGCTACGGCCCGTACACCGAGAAGACGGACCGCGAGATCCCGATCATCCGCCTCACTCCGAGGGAGCGTGGAGGAGCCCTGTAAGGACGGATCATCGCCTGGACATGTACACGCTGGAAAGGCGTCTGTGGGACGAGAGAAGACTGGCGAATCCAGGTGGATCAGTAGCTCTCTTTCGACCCGCTGTTCGAGGCCTACTACCGGGACATCTCTAGGTACTGCCTCCGGCACTTGGACCGGGACCACTCGGGAACGCGACGGCGGACGTGTTCGCCGTCGCGTGGCGACGCATCGACGGGCGATCTACCCCTCACCATCGTCGAGCAAGATCCCGATTCCGTGTTCCTGTCCCGGCGCTTCGTCGAGGGTGTGGGGAGGGAACCCGCCGTAGCGGTGAACGACCACTGGCAGCAGGGT
>JAICRU010000032.1 GCA_025937235.1 Acidimicrobiia bacterium | reverse complement strand
GAAGGTCCTTGACGCATTTGGTGGGGCAAGGCTCCTGGTGTTCGATCGGGATCCGATCAGCCGCAGCCCAACGGTCGAGGTGGCACACGAGGCGTTGCTGACCCGGTGGCCGCTCCTCGCCGGCTGGATCGACGAGGCCGAGGCGGACCTTCTCCTGCACCGCCGTCTTCAGGATGCGGTCGATGAATGGGAAGGGCGGGGTCGCGAGGACGAATATCTGCTCGCGGGCGGGCGTCTGGCCCAGTTCGAGACCTGGGCCTACTCGACGGATCTGCCCCTCGGACCGTCGGAGACCGAATTCCTACTGACAAGCTCAACCGCCGCGCAACGACAACGGTCCCGACGGCTTCGGGTGCGGAATACGGTCACTGCCGGCTTCGGCCTGGCCGCAGTGGTGGCCGGTTTGTTCGCATTCAGCGCAGGTCATAACTCCGAGATCGCTCACTCCCGTGAGCTGGGTGCATCTGCGATCAACGTTCTCGACGAGGACCCCGAGCTAAGCGTGCTCCTCGCCTTGGAGGCCGCTGGGATCTCCAACCCGCCATTCGAATCGGTATCTGCACTTCACGAGTCCCTGGCCGCGCATCACAAGATCTTCACGTACCAGTGGCCCGGCGATAGGGAGGCGGGGGACCTGAGCACCCGGCTCAGCCCCGGCGGGTCTCTCATAGCGGCGAATGCAGGTGGCAGCTACATCGAAGTGGTGGAAACAGACTCCGGGAAACGACTGTGGAGCCATGAGTTCGCCGAAGGCGCGATCGTGCGGATTGCCTTCAGTCCCGACGACTCAGAGCTGGTGGCGACGATCGGGTGGGAACCAGGTTCGCGAGACTCTATACCACCGCTGGATCTGAAGGCCGATCTGGGGGTGCACCGCTTCGAAGCTCTTAGCGGGGAGCACGTCGACCATATCCCGGGGGGCGAGTGTGGTGTGGTGACGCGTCCTTCGATGTTGTCTGTGATCGGCCCAGGAGCTGGCTCGCACCTAGTGATCGAGAAGTCGTGGCCGTCAATGGAGTGCTCCTACCGGAGCGAGCGCGGTGAGCAGGTCGAACTTGACCCCATCATGTCCCTTCTCGATCTCTCGACAGGTGAAGTCGACCTCATCAGCGCTCTGCCGGGCGGCATCTATGCCACATCAGACGGAGCACGGTTGTTGGTCCAGGCGTCGCCCCCTTGGGAAGGCGATGAGGGTTCCGCTCGTATCCTCGACCGTGTCACCGGTGAGGAGCTCGCAGTCGTACCGGGCGTCCCAACCGGGATCAGCGCCGACGGATCCTTGGTTCTGACGATCCTCGACGAAACATGGCAGCTGGCCACGTGGGATATAACGGACGGATCGCCCAAACAGCCTCTCGCTCTGGTGGAGGCACCCCTCGCCTTGAACCAACGGGAGATCATGGCCTGGCTGTCACCAAGCGGAGATGTTGTGGCCCGGGTGGTCGGCTCCTCGGTGGAGCTGACCGACGCCCGCTCCGGCGAGTTGGAGGCGGTGATGCGCACCGGTCTGGGTTCAAATGAGCGTCTCTCATTCACAGAGGACGGCACCCGCTTCTTGATCGGCGAGGTGTTTGGTGGGACTGCGGTGATGTTTGATCGAGCCACTCCAGGGGAGCTGGAAATCGTCGATCTATGCGACCAATTCGGCCTCCAGACCGGCTCAGTGCGGGCTAGGCAGGACACCATATCGGTGTTCGCCACCTGCGACGATAACCCCTCGCTGGGTACTCAGTTCCTGATCGATCCAGCTTCGCTCCATATCAGGGCTGCCGTGGCCAACCAGGGCGGCAATTCCGCCCTGTCCGAAGACGGACGCTGGGTCGGCGCTCAGCTCGGCCGCATTTCGAACAAGCTCGGCGACATTGTGACGCCCGAAGGCGAGGAGATGAATCTGATCAGCCAACTGGTGCTACGGGATACTTCGACCGGTGAGGTCAGTGAGACCCTGGATGGGCTCTGCGAGTGGGAGGATTCGGGTGCGTGGGGACCTGATTGCGTGCCCTACCCAGGTACCCCTTATCCGGATTGGCCTTGGCACCTTGCTTTCTCACCAGATGGCTCCCGTCTCGCCATGGCCGGTCAGAACACCGATGCTGTCGTGGTTTGGGACACCGCCACCGGTCAAATCGTGGGACGGGCGGAAGTGGAGCACAACACCGACGCTCCCAACCAGGTTCAAGACGTCGTCTTCAGCCCGGCCGGCGATCGCATCGCGGCCTCCTTTGTGTGGGCGCCGAAAGAGTTGTGGATGATCGGCGCCGTTGACTGGCAGCCGATCAGTCAGTACATCCCCCCCGCCGGAGCGGAGACCAGCGAGGCCCCGAGCGACAACCTGACCTTCACCCCTGACGGCGAGACGCTAATCGGGACGGACTTCAGCGTTTTTGGGGCCGGTCGCATTGTTTTCATGGACGGGACCACTCTGGAAGATCTAGGACAGATCTCCGGCGCCCATGAGGGCGGGGTGATCGACCTGGCCTTGAACAAGGAGGGCAATCTGCTCGCTTCGGCGGGCCTGGATGGAGTGGTCAGATTGTGGGACGTGGCAACAAGGACCCTCGTCCATGAGATCCCGGTGTCCCAGGTCGGTGACGGACTGGGTGGCGTGGACTTCGTCGACGGCGGCCGGCATCTGCTGGTTACCGCGATGGCCACCGGTGACTTGCACAAGGTCACGATCGACACCGAGGAGCTACTCGCCATCGCCAGGGAACGAATCACGCGTGGCCTCACCGAGACGGAGTGCGCCACCTATCACATCGATCCCTGTCCCAGCCTGGAGGAGATGCGGAGTGGCTGATCTCCCGCTTTGGCGCGCGGGGTGGTGTGTGGGTTGGTCATGAACTCGTGTGATGTTGTGCGACGTTCTGAAAAGGGATGTGTATGTCGGCACGGTTATATAACCAGCACGCTATTCTGGCGAGATGAATACGTTCGAGGTGTTGGCCGATCGCAACCGTCGTCGCATCCTCGAGTTCCTTCGTGAGGAGGAGCGTCCGGTCGGGGATGTGGTCCGGACTCTGGGCATCTCCCAGCCGAGTGTGTCGAAGCATCTTCGGGTGTTGCGGCGTGCCGGTTTGGTGTCGGTCCGCCCCGATGCTCAACGTCGCATGTATCGGGTGCGGTTCGAGCCCCTGGTCGAGTTGGACGATTGGCTCGAGCCCTACCGACGAGTCTGGGCCGGTCGGCTCGACTCACTCGAACGTCATCTCGACGACATGGAGGAGTCATGAGCGATCACGATCGGCCCCTCGGCGAGATTCTGCGTAAGGGCGATCAGTGGGGTCTCCGTTACCGGAGGAATCTGCGACATCCAGCCGAGAAGGTCTGGCGGGCGCTAACCGAATCGGACCACCTCAGGCACTGGCTGCCTTGCGACATCGTGGGAGAGCGGAAGGAAGGTGCGGAGATTGAGCTGCCTTTCTGGCCGGACCAGGTCGAGAGGTACACGATCGAGGTGCCGGTGACCCACGGGGAGATCCGGGTTTGGGACCCTCCTCGGGTGTTCGAGTGGACTTGGGACACGGATGTCCTGCGATGGGAGCTGGAGCCTGTGGATGACGGCACCCATCTCACGCTGACCACCTGGCTGGGCCGAGACGACATCGATCTCGCCAAGGATGCGGCCGCCGGTTATCACGTCTGTCTGGACCAGCTCATCGAGCTTCTCGACACCGGCACGACCGGCGCGCTGGTCGATGCCGATGTCAGTCGTTGGGAGGGGCGCTACGCAAATGCGGTGACGCTCAGCATCTGAGGCAGTGGCAGACTCGAGCGATGTCCGGCTTTCGCTACGCAGATGACCTGCTCACCGTATTCCCAACTACCCGCGGCGGGGTCATCCACGCCGCGGGCCTGGAGAACGGCCCGTCGCCGGCGGTGTTCGCCGATCGATTCAGGGACCAGCAAAAGAAGGTGAAGGATGACCTCGGGGACACCCCACTCTCGGAGCTGCCCAGCATCAGCGCATGGCGTTCGACGTTCACACGATTCGGGGTCAAGCCAACACAGCATCGAAGCGCCGCCGAGGCACTGTTGCGACGTCTGGTCAAGCAGGGCGAGATCCCGTCGATCAACCTGCTGGTCGATCTCGCCAATCTGACCAGCATCACTCATCGTCTTCCGGTGGCGGTGTTCGATCAGGCGGAGGTCGCGGGCGTGACCACGGTCCGATTCGCCACCGGTGATGAGCGCTTCGTCGACCTCGCAAGTGACGACATCACCGTGCCGGATCCAGGAGAGGTGATCTTTGTCGACGATGCGGGCTCCGTCAGCGCTCGACGTTGGTGTTGGAGGCAGAGCCGGCAAAGCGCGGCGCGTGAGTCGACGGTGGAGGCGCTCATCACGGTGGAGGGACATCATCCAGAAGCAGAGCCAGACGTCACGGCCGCCCTGGAGGATCTGCTCGGTCTTCTGGCCTTCCATCAGCCGGAGTCCAGGGTCACATTCGATCTGTTGACCCCGGGGCATGCCGAATTCCTCCGAGGCTGATCAAGGCACGACCGGCCATGGCTCTGCTCCGCAGAGAACTTACGCTCGGCGCCGTGAGCGACGAGGACCGGGTTCGCTGGGACAAGCGACACGCGGGGGCGGAGAACCTCGAGCCGGGACCGCCGGCATTGTTCGTTTCGACCCAGGAGTTGTTCCCGACGGAAGGCCAGGCTCTGGAGATCGCATGCGGCCGTGGGGAAACCGCGGTGTGGCTGGCGCTGCGTGGGATGGAGGTGAGAGCGGTCGACATCTCGCCTGTCGCCATCGATCTTGCGTGGGGATTGGCCGCCGACAACGGCGTTGACCGACGCTGTCACTTCGACGTGTGGGATCTCGACGATGGGCTGCCCCCCGGGCCGCCAGCGGACTTGCTCCTTTGTCACATGTTCCGGGAGGTCGCCTTGTACCCGGCCTTGGTGGATCGTCTCGCGCCTGGCGGGATCCTCGCCGTGGCCGGGCTGAGCACGGTCGGCGGTGAGCCAGGTTCCTTCCGGGCTGCTCGAGGCGAGCTCCGCGAGGCGTTCCGCCGGTTGGATGTCATGGTCGAAGGCGAAGGGAACGGGCTGGCTCATTTCTTGGGTCGAAAGCCGAACTGACCAGTTCTTGTCACACCCTCTTTGTACGGTATGGGTATGGGGTTGGGGGTCTACTCCGAGGATCGGTTGGATGAGATCCTGGTTCGGGCCGAGGCCGAGATTGGTCAGTGGCGGGCGGTGGAGATGGCGGTGGTCGCCGAGAAGAGGCGTCGTGAGTCGCATCTGGCTGATGGCTACCGGTCCATCGTGGAATGGACGGCGGCGCGGGCTGATGTGTCTCATGAGACGGCTCGGGCTATCTGTTGGACCGCCACCCGTTTGGAGGAGGCGCCCGAAGTGGCCATGGCGCTGGCTGAGGGTGAGTTGACTTTTGATCGGGCTCAGCTGGTGGCCCGGCTACCGGCCGAGCATCGGGAGCGACACGATGCCTACGACATCTCTCAGCTCAGACGTCTGGTCGCTCATCACAAGAGGTTGTCCCGGAAACGGGAACGGAGACTGGGCAACGGGTTTCTCAACTTTGGTTTCTCCAATGAGCTGGCCACCAGCTTCTGGGGGGAGTTGGCCGGATTGGATGGTCGGATCTTGGAGAAGGCGGTCGATCAGAGGGCGGATGAGATCATCCCCGGAGAGGTCCGGCTGGCGGTGGCAGAACGTCGGGCGTTGGCTCTGGTGGCGATCTGTCAGGACAGTCTCGATGCGGTCGCTGTCTCAGGGGAGGCTCGTCCGGTCGATCTGGCCGTCACCGTCGACGCGCGCACCGCAGCAGAAACAGATGGTGAGATGGGAGTGTCGGTCCTGGCCGGTCCCCGGATCGGTCCTGGAGCCCTCGAAGAGATCCTCTGTGACGGCAAGATCGATCTGATCGGGATCGGCCAGACCGGGAAACCGCTCGATCTGGGACGTTCCTCCCGGACGATTCCCCGCAAGCTGCGTCGTCATGTCCTCGACCGGGACGGCGGCTGCACGGTAGAAGGTGACGATTCTCATTATCGGCTCCAAGTCCATCATGTCATCCCCTGGGCACAGGGTGGGAGGACAGATGCGGACAATCTGATCACCTTGTGCTGGTATCACCATCATGTCTCGGTGCATCGTGAAGGACTCCAAATCGAGCGGGTCGGGACCAGCCGAGTCCGATTGAAACGACCGCGATAGGGGCGTCTTCCCCCGCCCCGACACGACCGTACGCCTTGCCGCGTAGGTTTGCGGGACTCAGAAAGGAGGAGTCATGGCACGCGATCTGACCGTGACACTCGAAGACCGTCCTGGCGCCCTGGCCGCCATGGGCGACGCCCTGGGCCGGGCCGGAGTCAACATCGACGGCATCGCAGGTGCGACCGGTTCGGGCAGCCAGCAGATCCATATCCTGGTCGAGGATGCGGACCGGGCACGCGCCGCGCTGTCCGAAGCGGGTATCGAAGCAGGCCCAGATGTCGAAGTCGTGAGAATGAGCTTCGAGAACCGGCCCGGGGAGCTCGGCGAAATAGGACGAAGGATCGCCGACACCGGTACCAACATCGAGGTGGTCTACATCTCGTGTGACGGGCAGCTGGTCCTGGCGACCAGTGACAACGCCGCCGTCCAGGGGATGGGTTGAAGCCGTCCGTTCGGCGGGTATGACACGAGTGACCGACAAGGCAATCATCATGGAAGGAGAGACATGGCCGATACTGAACTGACCACGGGCACACTTCGCGACGAGGACATTCGGACTGTATCGGGCGCCACCCCCAAGGCGACGACGAGGGATACCGATGGTGTCGACACCACTGATAGCGACGGTGTGGACAGCACCGACTCGGACGGTGTCGACTCGACGGACAGCGATGGTGTGGATTCGACCGACAGTGATGGTGTGGACAGCACTGACTCGGACGGGGTCGACTCCACGGACACCGATTCTCAGGACAGCTGAGTCTGCAGACAGTCACCATCCCAACTGATATGGCGGGTCGCATGGCGCTATCTCGCGCCGTCGGTGACCCGGACGTGTTCGCCGCCGAGTTGTGGACGAGGCGCGCCCAGCATCGGCTCGCGCTTGGTGGAGAGGGATTCGACGATCTGCTCTCGCTCGACGACGTCGATCTCCTGGTCTCCTCCGCCGGGCTGCGCCTGCCTGCGTTCCGCCTGGTCAAAGATGGGGGGACTCTGCCCGTGGCCCGGTACACCAAGACCACGCGAACCGGGTCCAACGAGGCAACCGGGGTCCTGGACTCCCGAGCCGTGTATGACGAATTCGGCGCGGGCGCGAGCATCGTCTTCCAGGGCATGCACCGGTATTGGGCGCCATTGGCCGAGTACTGCCGGCTCTTGGAGGTCGCCCTCGGCCACCCGGTCCAGGCCAACGCCTACATCACGCCGCCTGGGGCGCAGGGCTTTGGTGCTCACGAAGACGAGCACGATGTCTTCGTCCTTCAGTCTCATGGCACCAAGACATGGAAGGTCCACGAACGACATGATCTGCCGCCGACCATGCCCCCGGTCATCGACGCCGATATCTCTCCGGGAGACTCCCTCTACATCCCGGCGGGATTCCCCCATTCGGCCAGCACCCAGACGAGGGAATCGGTCCATATCACGATCGGGATCCTCACGCTGACCTGGGCCAGTGTGATGACCGAGGCGGTTAGGGCCGTCGAGTCCGACCCGGCGCTGGACCAGCCACTCCCGCTGCGTTTCGCGGTCGAGGACGGGGCCTTCACGCGACAGGTAGCCGAACATCTCCGGCTGATGGGAGCCTCTGTTGCCGGCGTCGACCCCGAAGACGTGACACGATCGCTCCGCCGGAAGGTGTTCACCACCAGGCAATCCGTGCTCCGTGGGCAAATCCATCGTTTGCTCGCCATCGACCGGGTGTCCGACGAGTCGATCGTCCGGCGCCGGGAGGGTTCGATATGCATCATCGATCTGGTGGATGAGGAAGTCTCGGCGCTGCTCGGTGATCGAGAGCTCCGCATGCCGGTATTGGCCGGGCCTGCGATCACGCTCGTAGCCACAGGAGAGGCCATCCGGGTGGGCGACCTCCCCGGACTCGACGAGAACGGTCGCATCGTGCTGGCGCGGCGGTTGATCAGAGAAGGGCTGCTCGAGGTCGTCGATTGACACTGGGTCGGCCACGGTGCTCGGCCGAGGCGGTGGCCCGACACGAGCCGCTCCATGCCACTGCCTCGCTGGTTTCGGCCTGGTTGCTCATCGAGCAACCAGGGGCCTGGGGGCCCGACGCGCTGACCGAGAGCGGGTTCCCGGCCGGCGTCGCCGCCGAGCTGCAACGGCGAGCGTCGGGGGTGCGCATCCTGCTCATCCGGCACCGGGAGACATCTCGAGGCGGGCCCACCTTCTTCATCGCTCACTCGGGTGGAGATGGCCTTGCCGCCTCTCTGGTCTCGGCCCCGCTCACTGACCCGGAGGCGCTCCTCGAGCTCGATCTGCAATCGTTGGCGGCAGGTGAGCTGTGGCCGGGAAACCGGCGCGACGATCCGATCTACCTGGTGTGCACCCACGGGCGTCACGACATTTGTTGCGCCGACCGGGGAAGGCCGCTCTACCGAGCCATGTCCGAGGTTCGACCCGAACGGGCCTGGGAGGTGTCGCACATCGGTGGTGACCGCTTCGCCGGGAACCTCCTCGTGCTTCCCCGCGGCGACTACTTCGGCCGTCTCGAGCCGGAGGATGCCGGCCACCTCGTCGCAGACTACGAGGAGGGCCGGTTGGATCTGGCGCATCACCGCGGCCGGAGCATCCGGCCACGCCTGGTCCAGGCCGCCGAGCACTTCCTGCGCGTGTCAGAGAGTCTGACCGGGCTCGACGATCTCACCGTCGTCGAATACCGACGTTCCAGCCATGGTCACGCCGAGGTGGTCTTCAGCGGGCCGGGGGAGATCGTCTATCGGGTCGAGGTGGCGGCTCGAGAGTCGCCCACGGCCGAGTACCTGACCTGTCGAGCCCAGGAGCCCGGGCACGGTGTCGCCTACGACCTGCTTTCGCTGACGCAGGACTGAGAGCTCATCCTTCGCCGAGACGCTCGGTCAGATAGTCCCAGTCCCGGGCGAAGCGGTAGGAATGCCGCGCCGGAGGGCCCGGTGCCTGCGTCTCCAGCCAGCGCACCGTGGTCTCGGTGGCGTTGTTGAAGGCATGGACCGATCCCACCCCGGCGAAGGCAACGTCGCCCGCCTCCAGCAGGTATTGCTCGCCGTCGAACCAGGCCTCGACCTCGCCGTCGAGGATGAAATAGGTCTCCTCGAGTGGATGGTCGTGAAAGCCGGGGCCGCCCCGAGGGTCGTACTGGACCATGAACATGGTGGACAACTGGGCGCCCAGGTCGGTGTCGGACATCATCTTGACCGTGATGCCGGTGTAGACGAGAAGGGCGGTGCGCATGCTGGCCGACACCGCCAACAGGTCCTGGCCCTGCTTGGCCGGGTCCATGTTCTCCGGGGCGATGTGCCCGAAGGAGCGTGTCCTCGGGTCTCGGGGATCGACCGGTATCGGCTTCTGTTCGGGGAGATCGGGCACGAAATAGGTGTCGCTGTCGAACCACGGGCGGGGCTGTGGGGTCATCAGGCCGGCCCAGCTCGCCTCCTGACCCGATTCGTTTCGCCAGGCATGGGGGAGCCCGATCGGGATGATCCCGTAGTCACCCGGGGCCAGTTCCACGGTTGCCTCCGGCGTCTCCACGACGACCGAGCCATCCAGCACGTAGAACGACTCCTCGAAAGAGTGGACGTGCGTCCCGACCCGACCGTCGGCGGCGAGCCGGCTCACCCCGAACCCGGTGTGCACCGCCCCTGGAGTGTTGTGGTCGATCATCGTCCAACGGGTCAGGCCTGTGCTCTTGCCGGCCATCTCGGGAGGGGTCTCGTATCGGGCGTCCGATGCGCGGAGGACCACGTGACGGACTTGAGGTTGGCCATCCATGTCTCACCTCTCCACGCTTCGGGTCGGGGGGCCCGAAGATAGATGGTTTCGTCAAGTTCTGGCGATAAAACTCGTTACCCGTAATAGGCTGAAGGCATCAGACGGATCGCCTCGGGGCCTACTCGCCTGGTCGTCACGGCGGGCTTTGCGTTGATGCTCGCGGCCTGTTCGGGCGCGGACGATGGTGTGGTCACGTTCACCGACGACGAACGGCTGAGCAGGTTCGATCTGCCCGAGTCGTGGCACGTGTACGAGCTCGCCGAGTTGTCCGAGCTCGAGGACATCCCCTTCGACGAGCAGGTTCAGGGCTTCAGCTTCCCGGCCATCACCAGCGTCGGGTTCGACGGAGGCCCGGTGCGTGACGTCGCGAACCTCGAGAGCAGCCTGGTCGATGCCGAGTACCCGATCGGCTCGATGTCGGTGCGCCAGGTCGGGGAGGTCGAGAAGGATCTACTTTCTCGGGCCATGCTCACACAGTCGGTTCTTCCCTATTACGGCCTGTCCAACAGCGAAGAGATCACCAAAGAGGACTTCAGCTTTGGCAACGGCTTCGACGGGGTCAGGGTGCTGGTCGCCTATCAGGACGAGTCGGCGACCGGGCAAGGTGTCGCCTACCTGATCTCGGTATCCAACGAGGACGACACCCGGATCTACTCGATGATCGCCGGGTGCAACAGAGAGTGCTTCATCGCCAACCAAGACACCATCGAGGGAGTGGTCGACTCATGGCTCGTAAACAAGAGGGCTTGAACACCCGCCAGAGGGACATCCGGGCCACCAGGCGCCGGGCCGACATCTGGGACCGGATAAAGATCTTGGTCCTCCTGGGCGTGATGATCGGCGCCATCATCGCCAGCAGCGACGATGTGGGTTTTCTCAGCTTCTGGGAAGTCGCCGCCGAGTTCTTCACGACGACCGCCGGGATCGCCCTGGGGCTCTTGTTCCTCCTCGAGCTGACACGTCAGGTGCACTACTGGCTGTCGGAGAGATCCGCGGCCTACAACTCGTTCTGGCAGGACAGCGTGTTCGGCGGCATCGAGCGCTGGACGCACCAGCACATGAAGCCGTGGACCAGGTTCCGGATCGCCCGATTCATCCGCTGGATCGTCTACATCTTCGTCTTCGCCCTCCTCATCGACTATTTCGTGCCCGAAGTCAACGGACCGCTGGAGGCCCTGACCCAGGCACCACGCTTGTTTGCCCAGGCTTTCCCCTTCCTGCTCCAACTGTCGTTCGGGTTCCTGTTCGTCGCCATCCAGTTCCTTGGGATCTTTTGGCTGCTGTCCAGGGGCGGCACCGACGTCATCCTGCCCGAAGAAGTCACCACGCGCTTCGACGATGTCTGGGGCCAGGACCACGTCCTCGACCTGATACGGGAGAACATCGCCTTCCTCGAGAAGCCGGACGAGATCGAGGAGAAGGGTGGCTACATACCGGGAGGCATCCTGCTCTGGGGGCCTCCCGGCACGGGAAAGACTCTGATGGCCCAGGCGGTGGCGGGGGAGACCGGCCGACCCTATGTCTTCGTCGAGCCGGGCGCCTTCATCAACATGTTCTTCGGGATCGGCCTGCTCAAGGTGAAGAGCCTCTATCGCAAGCTGCGCAAGCTCAGCCTCCGCCACGGAGGTGTGATCGTGTTCTTCGACGAGGCGGACTCGCTCGGCTCCAGAGGGCAGATGGGGTCGCCCACCGGCCAGCTCGGAGCGGCTGCGATGTCACACGGTGTCTTCAGCTGCAACGGATTCAGCTATCTGACCGAGCAGACCCAGGACATGCTCACCACTTATTGGGCCGGGGAGGAGGCCCAGGAGGCCGAGGAGCCGAGACGGGGCTTCATGGACCGGATCATCATGGGGGGCATGGGCATGGGCGGGGGAGGCATGGGTGTACTTCAGGCCCTGCTCACCGAGATGAACGGGCTGACCAAGCCGAGAGGCATCACCAACCGTTTCCGCAAGCTGCTCGGCTTCCGCCCCAAGCCACCCCCCAAGTACCGGATCCTCCACATCATGGCGACGAACATGCCGAACGCCCTCGACGAGGCGATGCTGCGTCCGGGCCGGATCGACCGCATCTACAAGGTCGGGTTCCCATCGAAGGAGGGCCGTCGGCAGACCATCGTCGGCTATCTGAACAAGGTGGAGCATCACCTCACCGAAGAGGAGATCGACCGTCTGGCCACCGTCACCCCGTATTACTCCGGGGCCAAGATCAAGGACATGGTCAACGAGGGTCTGATCATCGCCGTCCGCGACGGCCGGCAGGCCATCGAGTGGCCCGACATATGGAAGGCCAAGTCCCTCAAGGAGCTGGGCCCGCCCGAGGACGTCGATTACATCCAGAGGGAGCGTCACGCGGTCGCCATCCACGAGGCATGTCACGCGGTGACGGCCCACCTGCTCGGGGCGCATCGCAGGATCGACATGGTGTCGATCGAAAAGAGAGCCTCGACGCTGGGGATGGTCAAGTCGATGGGTCAGGAGGAGCGATTCACGCAGTGGCGCTCCGAGATGGAGACCGACATCATGGTCTCCCTGGCGTCGCTGGCCGGAGAGCGCATGTTCTTCGCCGGGGACAACAGCTCGGGGGTCTCCGGCGACCTCTCGTCCGCCTCGACCGTCTCTGCGCTCATGCACGGCTCCTTCGGGATGGGAAAGGGGCTGGCCTCGGCGATGAATACCCGCGAATCCGGCATGGGAGGCCCGGCGAATCCCGTCTCCACTGCCCTCCGGGAGCAGCGCGAGCCCATCGAGGAGAGCCTCGAGGTCCTCTACGAGCGTGTCACCGTCCTCCTCGAGGAGAATCAGGAGAAGATCCTGGAGCTGGCGGCCGTGCTGGAGGAGAAGAAGACCATCTCCGGTGACGAGGTCGCCGAGATCATGGGGAGCGCCCCAGGGTCGAAGGCGATGCGGGAGCCGTCGGGATGGCAGGCGGTGTCAGACGAGGTGGCCGAGGAGCGGCAGCGAGCCGCCCTCACCAGGTCGGGCCGCGAGGTGGCCGCCAGCGGCAACAACCCGAACGGGGCCGAAGAGGCGACAGACAACTAATCGGCCCAGCCGGGCTCGCCGACCCGGGTGACGGAGCAGTTCTCCGCCAGCACCTGGAAATCGCCGCTCAGGGTCAGGTCCTCGAGGACCAGTGTCTCGTCGTCTATGGCAAGGACGCTCCTGCCGTCACCGACAGGGAACAGGGGGAGCCCGCCCACGGCGCTCTCCAGGGTCACCTGCTCGATGTTCCCGCCGGGCACGGTCAGCAGTGACCCGGTCTCGACGTCGGTCCTGAAGAGGACGGTTTCGTCGTCCATCCAGCCCACCGGGGTCCCAAGAGCCACCAGGTCCTCCATTCCCCCGGCAAGACCGTCGCCGCTCCAGACATCGATGCCCATGATCTCGGTGCCATCCTCGTCGACACCCACCAGGACGATCTGATCCCCCTCGGGTGAGCCCAGGGCGGAGATCGGGATGCCGAACCCGTCGACTACGGGCTCTGCCCAGACGGTCCGGGTCGAGACGGGATCGAACCGCGAGACACCGACCGCCACCCGCTCCGGGTCTTCGGGAACCTCTCGAGTGACGACGACTATCAGGTGATCATCCACCGATCCGATGACACGTATCGGCTCCCAGCCCTCGAAGCCGTCATGTGGCACCTCCTCGTCCGTGCCCACGTCGGTTATCACCTCGTCCTCGATCCCGTAGATGCCTGAGCTGGCCGACACCCAGTTCAGCTCGTCTGGAACCTGGATGTCGGTCCGCTCCCAGACCCGCGCTTCGGGGTCGAACAGATAGATGGTCCCGCCGATGGAGATTGGGCGGATCAATGGGCCAGGGGCGATGTCGGTGTCGATGTCGGACGCTTCCACGGTCTCGTACTGGGTCCTGATCGACACGCCGATGCGCGGCTCCCCTCCCTCCTCGCCCAGCGTGATGGTCTGGTGGGTCTCTTCATCGCCTCGTCTGACGTCGATCTCGACCGTCTCTCCTGCCTCCTTCTCACCGAGCGCGGCGAGGAGAGAAGAGGAGTCCGGCGTCGGCTGATCGTCGAAGGCGACGATGACGTCCCCGGCGATCAGCAGCCCGTCGGCGGCGGAGTCAGGGGACACTTCCTGCACCAGGACGCCTTGTGGCTCACCGAGGAGGAAACTGCACTGGGCGGGCGGATCCAGGGCCTCCTCGACCCGAGGAAGAGCATCTCGGTCCGGTGGTGTCTGAGCACACGCGGCGACCAGGAGCACGACGCCAACGAATCCCGGTAGACGCCTGTTCACGCCCCGAATCGTACCGAGGGCGGGACATTCTCCTCGCGTCGTGATGGTGCGTGCTCAGACCTCGAGGCTTGATGGGTCGGGAGGGACGTCCACGGCGTATTGACTGAGGATCTCGATCGGGATCACTTCCAGAGCCCGCTCATGGGTCGACGCCAGGACGATCGGGGCGGCCGCACCATCGTCATGGGCCCGGAGCCAATTGATGGCGGTGACGCACCAGCGATCACCGGGAACGAGACCGGGAAAGAGATACTCGGGCATCGGGCTGCTCAAATCGTTTCCGATGCCGCGCTGATGGTCGAGGAACTCGTGGGTCATGACAGCGCATACCGTGTGGCTCCCCACGTCCTCGAGCCCGCTGGTGCACGAGCCGTCTCGGTAGAAGCCGGTGACCGGGTCGGTGCCGCAAGCGTCGAGCTCGCCGCCGAGCACGTTTCGCCCGCCCATCGGGGGCGTCCCTCAGCCCCGACAGACGAAGATGTCCCAGCCACCTTCGTTGTATACCGCCCAGGCCGCAGCGGCCGTGGAAGCCTCCGGGTCGGTCGGCTCGGCGCCGGGGAACCCGGCGCTCTCCGCTCTGGCCTCCCAGTAGCGGGGCAGATGCTGGAACAAGCCCACGGCGCCGGTGCGGAGATTGGTCGATGCCGGGTTGAAATGGGACTCGCACCAGGCGACCCGGACGGCGCGGTTCACGTCCTCGGCGGCGAAGTACTTGGCTGCCAGCGCCCTGACCTGGACCTGTGAGAGCCAGCCAGATTCGGCGGAAGCGATCGTGCCGCTGGCGCCGGCCTCGGCAGTCTCTTCGGAAGGGGTCTCGGCGAGAGTCGTGCCCGTCAGCTCGTCCGAAGCCGGTTCCACCGTGTCGCCGGCGAGGAGAGCGAAATTGAAGCCGGCCTGTGCCCCGGTGCTGTGACCGAGCCCTGGTTCGGCCGCGTCGAATCCCTGCTCGGCCTCAGTACCGCCCGTAGTACCAAATGCCGCAAACCCGGCCGCTGCCAGGAGTGCGACTGCCGCCCATCCAGCGATAAATGAGAGGCGTCTGAAACGCATCGACTTTGACTCCACCGTGGGCACAGGGCCCGCGTTCTGCGGACCAGGACCACGGCCCAGCCGCAAACCCTACCGGTCTGTGGATAACGGCGGCAACTCGCATCAACTCGCCGGGGGCTTTTTCCCCAGCTCGGCCACCACCGACGGCCAGTGCTCCTGCTCCGGGTCGAGCATGTGGAAATGGCCCATATTGGGGAAGACTTCGACCCGGGCCTCTGTTGACAGCCGGGTCGAGTGGGTGGTCGGGACGATTTCGTCGCCCTCACCATGGAGCAGGAACGTCTGGCCCGGGATCGCGCCGACCGACGCTGGTGCCCCGGCTTCGAGGAGCCGCCGTGCATCCCCTGCACCCCTCGCCCCCGAGTCTGCCAGTGCGGACAGATCGGTCACCGATGCCAGACCAACGACGAGATCGACCTTGCCCGGCCTCCGTGCCCCGGCCCAGAGGGCGAGGTGCCCCCCGGCTGAATGTCCGATCATGGCGAGCGTCGGCTCCGGCCCCTCGATCGCCCTGATGTGGTCGATCGCGGTGAGGACATCGTGGGCACAGCCCGGCCATCCTCCCCGGCGGCGATACTCGATGTTCCAGCTGGTCATACCGCGCCCGGCCAGGTCGACCGCCAGCGTCTCGGTGATGTCCCTCTCGTATTCCTCCCTCCAGAACCCGCCATGGGCCAGGATCACCACCCCGACCGGATCGCCCGACGGACGCCGGACATCGCCCACGTTGTCGGGGTGTGGGCCGTAAGGCACCGTTTCGAACGGAGCCCGGGCCCTGTTCCTGATATGCCGCAGAGCGTCCTGATAACCGCCCACGCCCCGGCCGTAGATAGTCCTGACACAGCTCGACGCCACCAGGGAGACCATGCGCCAGGGCTCCCTCTGCCTGATGTTCGAGATGTGGACCTCTACTGCCGGGATCTTCACCGACTGCAATGCGTCGCCGAGCGCTCGTGAGGTGTGGGTGAGCGCTCCCGGGTTGATGACGATCGCGTCGTAATCGTCGGCCTGCTGAATGGCCTCCACCAGCTCGCCTTCGTGGTTGGACTGGCGAGACACAGTCTCCATCCCCAGATCCTCCCCCCATCGCCCGATCATCGTCTCCAGGTCGGCGAGCGTGGTGTCGCCGTACACCTCTGGCTCCCGGGTGCCGAGCCGGTTCAGGTTGGGCCCGTTCAGGACGAGAACGCGCATCAGGCCACCCGGGGCAGATGCTGGGGGAGGAGGCCCTGGGCATCGTCCATGACGCTCGAGGGCAGCTTTCCCGGAATCACCTCGAACGACTGCGAGAACGAGGCAACGATCGCCTGGGTGACCTTGGCGTTGTCGAGACCCGGGGCACGATCGGCGAGGGCGCCGGTGGTGCGAGGATCCCAGTCGATCTCCAGGGCGCGATAGACAGGGATCAGGACGTCGCGGATCCGCTCGCCCTCGTCCACCACGACCACCCCCCCTATATGGGCCGCGCCCCTCACCAGGCGCTGGCCCACCCCCATGACCTTGACTTTTCCCCCCACATTGACCGACCAACGCCCCGGGCAGTACTCCCCGGGCACTTCACCGATCCGGGCGTCGATCCCCAGCGATTCGAATGCGTCGACCATTACCCGGGCGATTGCCGAGAAGCGTGTCTCGATTCCCGCCTTGGTGTCGGTCTCTGGAGTGGCGAGGGCGAAGGCGATGGTGCGCTCGTGAAACACCGCCGCCTTGCCCCCAGCCAGACGCTCGATCGCCCCAAAGCCGTTGGCCAGGGCTGCCCGCACCGCCTGTGGGTAACCCGGATGCACCCGATCCGATCCCCCGAAGGCCACGAGTGCGCCAGGTACGTGAAGACGCAACACCGCCCCGATCTCGCCACGGGCCACTGCATCGAGGGTGGCATGACTCACTGCGACATCGAGTGCGGCAGGGGCCGGGTACGAATCGGTGACCAACGTCAACGTGCTCACAACCAGGAGGATAAGGAGTGTGCTGTTAGCTTTTCAGCAACCATCGCGGACCGGGAACCCCCCACCCGGTCCGACTCGTTTGAGAACGGAGCACTACTTACATGCTCCGACGGGACGCTCCAGGAGAGACTTGCGCACACGTATCGACACCGTTTTGCTGATAGCCGCGGCCGTGACCATGGCCGCCTGCGGTGACGCGCCATTGGGCTCACTCGGACAGCGCAGCTCGGACTGGTTGGGGGAGCCGACGATCATCACCACGTCCACGGTGCCGTCGACGGTTCCGGTCGTGGTCGACGCCAGGGCCTTGAAGTGGTTCAACGACGAGCTAGGTGGCCAGTTCCTGGACGATCCCGAGGCGTTGAAGACCGCGGTGTTCGCCCGCCGGGGCGGTGACCTGTTCATCCAGGCGAGCAGGGCGGAGATCGTCGCTCTGCTCCCGGATGTCCAGTTCCCGTCCTCGACACCCTATCTGTCGGAGTACGTCACGTCCCAGCTCGTCTTCGATGAGCGAGGCGACCTGGCCGACGACCCGGTGGCGGCATTCGGGATTTGGTCCTCAGAGCCCTACACCCGATCCCGCTCGGTGGCCCAGATGATCGTCCTCAACGTCTCGATCGATCCCGAGACGGCAGCGGAAGTCGCCGCGGAGGGGGCCGACAACTCCTGTGAGCGCTTCGCCGATCGCACGACGGAGGTGTGCGCAGTCACCACAGTGTCGGGCCGGCCTGTCTGGTCGCTGGAGGCGGGCAACGGGACGACCATGATCTGGTTCGATACACAGTATCGATACGAGCTCTTCGGGCGCTCCTACGTGACCGCCGAGGCGCTCCAGCGCATGGTGCTCGACCCGGTGCCCCTCTCGGAGCTAGAGGTGACCGACGGATAACCTTCGGTGACCGAGCTGGAGGCCTGTATCTATCACTCCGGTGGCTGGTGGAGCTACCTGCAGTACGACGAGGAGCGTGACCGACCCGACGTAGACCGGGCCCTGCTCCGACGTGTCTGGTCCTATGGCCGGCCCTACCTGTGGGGCCTTATCGGCGTGCTGGTGACGATACTGATCATCTCCGGGCTCGGTGTGGTGCCACCGATCCTCATAGGAGTGCTGATCGACGAGGCCATCCCCAACGGCGACATCGGCCAGCTCATGCTGCTCGGCCTGGGCATGATCGTGGTCCCTGTGGTGAGCGCCCTGGTAGGGGTGGTCCAGCGCTGGTGGTCGTCGAATGTCGGGGAAGGAATCATCTTCGATCTGCGCCGGGAGCTCTACGAGCACCTGCAACGGATGTCTCTGCGCTTCTTCACCGCAACCAAGACCGGCGAGCTGATGAGTCGTCTCAACAGCGATGTCGAGGGCGCTCAGTCCGCAATCACCGGCACATTCGTGTCCATCGTCTCCAATGTCGTCTCCGTCGTGTTCATCCTTATCACGATGATCGCCACCGACTGGCGGCTCACCATCCTGGCCGTGGTCGCTCTTCCCCTGTTCGTCATACCGGCCCGACGGGTGGCCAGAGTCCTGAAACGGGTCACCCAGGACCTGATGGAGCACGAGGCCAAGATGTCGGGCATCCTTCAGGAGACGTTCAATGTCAGCGGCGCAATGCTGGTTCGCTTGTTTGGCCGCTGGGACCAGGAGGCGACGAGGTTCAGTGACCAGGCCGCCCTCGTTCGCGACTCCTCGGTGAAACGGTCGATGGTGGGGAGGGGATTCTTCGCCGCTTTGGGATTGGTTTCCGCGGTGGGCACGGCGGCCGTCTTCTGGGTCGGTGGCCTCCTCGTCATTCGCAACGAGATCGAGATAGGCGAGATCGTCACCTTTGCCGCATTGCTCACCCAGTTCTACGGTCCCTTGTCGGCAATCACGAACTCCCGAGTCGAGTTCGCCACCTCCCTGGTCTCGTTCGAGAGAGTATTCGAGGTGCTCGATCTCGAGACCGACATCCCCGATCCGGAGACCCCCGAGCCACTCAGCCTGGTCCGGGGCCGGGTCGAGTTCGCTGACGTCTCCTTCCGCTACCAGAGCGATGGCCCCGAAGGCCTCGCCGCGGTCCGGCGATGGAGGCGCGCCGCGTCCGACGAACCGGCACCCAGCCGGGCCAGCACACGGGAATGGGCGCTACGTCACCTCGACTTCGTGGCCGAACCGGGGACGTTGACGGCACTGGTCGGCCCGTCCGGCGCCGGAAAGACAACCATCTCTTATCTCATCCCGCGGTTGTACGACGTCACCGAAGGCTCGGTGCGGGTCGATGGCCATGACGTCAGGGATGTCGCCTTGAAGGACCTCGCCGCGGCGGTCGGCGTCGTCACCCAGGAGACTTATCTCTTCCACGACACCATCGCGGCCAACCTCAGGTATGCCCGCCCCGACGCCACCCAGGACGAGATCGAGGAGGCGGCCCGAGCCGCCAACATCCACGACATGATCTCCAAGCTGGCCAATGGCTACGAGACGGTCGTCGGGGAACGGGGCTATCGCCTCTCCGGCGGGGAGAAGCAACGTATCGCCATCGCCCGGGTACTCCTCGAAGACCCCAAGATCCTGATCCTGGACGAGGCCACCTCCCATCTCGACTCGAGGTCCGAGGGGCTGATCCAGGAAGCGCTGGAGAAGGTGATGGAGGGCCGCACCTCGATAGTCATCGCCCATCGTCTCTCGACGGTGCGCGCAGCAGACCAGATCCTGGTGATCGACGACGGCGAGATCGTCGAACGGGGGACCCACTCGTCACTGGTCGCGGCCGACGGGCTCTACGCCTCCCTGTACCAGACCCAATTCGTCGAGCCTGCCAGCGCCTGAACGTCTGGCTTCACGCCCCCCGGGTCAAGTTCTCGATCAGCAGCTGGTGATCCGTCGCCAGCAGCAGCACCTCCCCATCATGGGACAACCAGAGACGGGGCCCGACCTCGAGCCAGACCTGCTTGGGGAGGGCGTCGAGATTCCTCCGCTTCTTCTGGTTGGGGGGAACATAGGCGAGGGCGGTCGAGGTGGGCCCACGCAGGACATCGAGATGGCCGATGAGGTCGAAGCTCCCGAACAGGTATGCCATCGCCTCGGCGTGGTCGACCGGACCGCCGTCGGAGAACCAATCCACCTTCCCGCAATCGGCGCATGCGCTCACCGCCACCCGGCCTACCCAGACCGGTGTGTGGTCGCACCATGTGAACGTATTGCTCATAGCGGGCAAAGTACGGGGCGGGTGGGACAGATTTCCCCTACGTGCGAAATTGGGACGAAAACACGTCATAGGCGCGCTTCTCGATCCCAATTTCGAAGTGAGCCCGGCTCACAACTCCAACGCAGGCATCTCCGAGGTGTCGTCGAAACGGCTGCCGGGCACGAGGAGCACCGGGAGGTGAGACTTGTCCATGACCCGGGCAGACACGCTCCGCCAGGCCTCTTCGGTGAATAGCCGACGGGTGGCGCCCATCATCACGAGGTCGGCACCCACATCGTCGGCGGTGTTGATGATCGCCTCGGCAGGATCGTCGCCCTCGACGAAGCGGACCTGGGTCTCCATGCCGGCCCCCTCCAGCGCCGCCACGATCGGCTCTACGGCCTTCTGACCTCGTTCCTCTAGGTAGCGGGCCGCCTTGGCCTCGGCGTCGGACGACCCGATCGAGGCGTCGTCGAGGAAGGAACGGCGCACGTCGTCGTCGAGGGACTCGAGGAAGGAACGGGGAACCCGCACGACCGTCATGACCGTGACCCGTCCCTGATCGGAGTGGAGCCTTCGACACAGGTCGGCCACCGGGGCAGCCGGAAGTACCCCGGTAGTTGCGATCAGGATGCGCACCCAGGTGAGATTAGGGTGTCGGGACCGATTGTGCCGAGGCGTGTGAGTGGACTCCGAGCTCTTGAACAAGGTCACCTGGAAGATCCCCAATGCACTGGCCCTGATCGGGTCCGGCTCCGGTGAGGAGTGGAACGGGATGACGGCCTCGTGGGTCACCCAGCTTTCGATGGAACCGGTCTTGATCGGCGTGGGCGTCGACAACAAGGCGGTCACCCACCGGCTGATCTCCCAGAGCGGGTCGTTCAGCGTGAATTTGTGGCCCTCCGACGACACCCGGGTGTTCGTCAAGTTCTCCAAGCCCGCGGTGAAGGAAGAAGGGTCGCTGAACGGCCGCCCCGTCCATCAGGGGGTGACCGGCGCCCCGATCTTCGACGAATCCCTCGCCTGGCTCGACTGTGAGGTGCGTCAGTCGATGGATCTCGGAACCCACACCCTGTTCATCGGTGAGGTCGTCGCTGCCGGTGTGAACGACGACGACAAGCGCGCCGCCGCGATGTCCGACACCAAGATGAAGTACGGAGGCGTGAAGAGGGGCGGCCACTGACCGGGAACCGCCGGTTGTTCGAGGAGAGTCATGGAAGTCAGCGTCGAGGGGAAGGTCGTCATCGTCACCGGTGCCAGCCGTGGCATCGGGCAGGCCACCGCGCTCGAGTTCGCCCGAAGCGGGGCCGAGGGCGTCACCATCACGTCACGCAAGCCCGAGAACATCGAGGTCGCCGCCGCCGAGCTGATCGAGGCCGGGGTGGCAAGTGAACGTCTCCTCGCCCTCCCGGCCCGGGCCGATTCGGAAGAGTCGGCGGGCGAAACGGTTGCGGCCACCGTGGAGCGCTTCGGCTCTTGCGACATCCTGGTCAACAACGCCGGGACCAACCCCTCGGCGGGTACGCTGATGGAGGTGGACCTGGGCGCCTCGGACAAGACCTGGGCGGTCAACCTGAGGGCACCCTTGCTCTGGGTCCGCGCCGCGTATCGGGCTTCCATGGAGAAGAACGGTGGCTCGGTCGTGAACGTCTCTTCTGTCGGCGGGCTGCGCCCGAGCCCGATAACCGGTTCCTACAACATCTCCAAGGCGGGCTTGGTCCACATGACCCGCCAACTCGCCTTCGAGCTCGCCCCCTCGGTGAGAGTGAACGCAGTGGCTCCCGGCGTGGTCAAGACCAGGCTGTCGGAGATGCTCTGGCAGGACGAGCCGGCGGCGGCCAGGATGCACCCGCTGGGCCGACTCGGCACCCCGGAGGACATCGCCTCCGCCATCCTCTTCCTCGCCTCAGATGCCGCCGCATGGATCACAGGCGTGACCCTCCCGGTCGATGGCGGATTGACCGAGGCATCGTCGTCGGGCATAGCCTGAGAGACACGGAGAGCCCGATACACCCCCACCCCGACCCCGAACTAGCCCTTCGATATCTCGAAGGCGCAATGCCCGACGGCCCGCTGTTCGCTCACGCCCAAGCCCTTCGTGACCAGGGGCGGGGCCGAACCGTCACCTACAGCCGCAAGGTGTTCATCCCCCTGACCACCCTGTGCCGGGATCGCTGCACCTACTGCACCTTCGCCAAGCCCCCCGGGGCGGGGGGCATGTATCTGGACCCAAACGAGGTCCTGGCGGTTGCCAGGGCGGGGGAGGAGCGGGGGTGCACGGAGGCCTTGTTCACTCTCGGTGACCGTCCCGAGGAGCGCTGGCCCCAGGCGGCCGCTTTCCTGGACGGGCGGGGCCTGGGCTCGACCATCGACTATGTCGCCGAGATGTCAGCGCTGGTCCGGGAGCAGACGACCCTCTTCCCTCATGCCAATCCGGGCCTCCTCACCGAGGACGAGATGCTCCTGCTCAGGCCCAGCAACCCCTCGATGGGGATGATGCTGGAGAACATCTCGCCCCGTCTGATGGAGCCAGGGATGCCCCATCACGGCACGAGCTCCAAGGACCCGTTGGCTCGTCTGGCCACGATCGAGGCGGCGGGCCGGGTCCGGGTGCCCTTCACCACCGGCATCCTGGTGGGTATCGGTGAGAACAACGATGAGATCGTCGACTCACTGTTCGCCCTCCGCGGCCTGGCCGCCGCCACCGGGGCCATCCAGGAGGTGATCATCCAGAACTTCAGAGCCAAGGCGGACACACCGATGCGCCATTCGGCAGAGCCGATGCCCCGATGGTTCGCACGGGTGGTGGCGCTGGCCCGGTGGATCCTCGGGGCCGAAGCGAACGTGCAGGTCCCGCCCAACCTCACCGAGCGATTCGAGATGTACCTCGATGCGGGGATCAACGACTGGGGCGGTGTCTCACCGCTCACCATCGATTGGGTGAATCCCGAGGCGCCATGGCCACATCTCGACGAGCTGAGGCGGAGGACCGAGGAAGCCGGGTTCGAGTTGCGGCCCCGTCTGCCTGTCTACCCCGAGTACATCCAACCCGAATGGATCGACCCCGGTCTGTACCCCGACGTGGTGTCCGCCACCGATGGCGACGGGCTGGCCCTCGTCCCCGAGAAGACTGGAGCGCGATGACCATCACCTTCCTCAGGGTCCGACCCGCCGGCCAGTTGGCCGAGCCCAGCGCCAACAGCCGGCGCCGGGAGGGCACCACGACGGTCGAGATGGCTTCACCCACTCCGGCGGAGATCGCCGCCGGGCACGAGGCCGGCCTCATGGTGGTGGCCGAGTCGTTAGGCGACGTCGTTCCCGCCGCCTGGGGCGTGAAGCCAGCCGAGGCATTGGCTCTGGCCGACCGAGGTGTGCCCCCGTGGCGGATCACAGTGGTCGCCGAGGGGAGCCGCGAGTCAGTCCTGGAGGCGGTTGCCCGGTCTGGGGCGCGCTATCTGCGCTCCACGCGATCCGAGACATCCGTGATGGCCGGCCTCACCTGCCTTCCCGGTATCGAGACAGCCGTGTCCGTGTTCGTCGACGACGTCGCTCAGGCCACGAAGGCCGTCGAGCTGGGTGCTACCGACCTACTGCTTCGTGACTGGGAGCCTGAGGGGATCGGCGAGCTGAGAAGCGCACTGGTCGGGAAGAGGCTGGTGGAACGGACCGCCTTCCCTCCCGGGATCGAGATCGACGAGGCACGTCAGACCCTTCCTGCCGAGGTGTTCACCGCATGGCTGGGACAGGTGGACGGGTCGGGGGTGGCCCGGCCCCGGCACGAATGGGCCCCGGGCAAGGACCTGGAGCCACCGGTTCCGGCGAATCGCCTCTCCGCCGAATGGCTCGATCGGTCCTGGATGGTGGGGTCCGCCCCGGCCTATCCCTTGTCGGCAGGCGATCTCGCCCCGATCCTGGAGCGGTCCCTCGCGGGAACGCCCCCGACGGCCGACGAGATCGAGGCTCTGTTCCGCGCACGGGGTGACCAGGTCGATGCCGTCGCCCAGGTCGCCGACATCCTCCGGGAACGGGCGGTGGGCGACACAGTCACATATGTCGTGAACCGGAACATCAACTACACCAATCTCTGCTACTTCCGGTGTGGCTTCTGTGCGTTCTCCAAGGGCCCTCGCAGCCTCAACCTGCGGGGTGAGCCTTACCTGATGGGGCTCGACGAGATCGTGGAGCGGTCGGTGGAGGCGTGGGACCGGGGAGCGACCGAGGTGACCCTCCAGGGTGGGATCCATCCCGATTTCACCGGGAACTTCTACGTGGATGTGGTCCATGCGATCAAGGCGGAGCTGCCCGACATGCACATCCATGGTTTCACCCCGCTCGAGGTCTGGCAGGGCGCCGAGACGCTCGGGATCCCGGTGCGACGCTTCCTCGAGGAGCTGAGAGACGCCGGTCTGGGGACCCTCCCCGGGACTGCGGCCGAGATACTCGACGACGACGTGCGTGCCCATCTCTGTCCGGACAAGATCCGCACCTCGCAGTGGGCAGAAGTGATGATCACCGCCCATGAGCTCGGTCTGCGGGCGACTTCGACGATCATGTTCGGCCACATCGATCATCCAAGGTCCTGGGCCAGACATCTCGAGGTGATACGCGAGATCCAGCGCCGGACGGGCGGATTCACCGAGATGGTGCCACTGCCTTTCGTTCACATGGGCTCGCCGATCTTTCTGCGAGGACGGTCACGGCCCGGCCCCACCTGGGATGAGGTGGTGCTGATCCACGCCGTGTCCCGGATCGCCTTCGATGGGTTGGTGCCCAACATCCAGGCGTCCTGGGTCAAACTCGGCCTGGACGGTGGTCGCCGGCTGCTCGAGGCCGGATGCAACGATCTGGGTGGCACCCTCATGGGCGAGATAATCACTCGATCCGCCGGGGCTGCCCATGGGCAGGAGGTCACCCCGCAGCAATTCCGTGAGGTGATCGAGGCGGCCGGGAGGCGGCCCGCCCTTCGCTCGACGACCTATGACATCCTCGACCGCGTGTCGTAGGAACGCAGTCTCCTACCCGCGAAAGGTCAGGCCTCTCGGTGCGGTGGCGAACCCCCACTCGGCCAGCGCCGGGGCGATCGGAGAAGCCGGGGCCGGGCGCCCGTTCACGGTGTTGACCGTGGTGCGACGATGTCTGGCGGCGATCTGTGAAAGGCCACGTCCCAGGCTGCCGTAGACCGACATGTCCTCGGAGAGGACGGTGAGATGGCGGCGCCCGCGATCGAGGTAGCCGATCAGCTCGCCCTCCCAGATGAGGACATAGGCCCCCGCATCACGGGCCAGACGCCCCTCATCGATCTCGGGCCAGGGCAGTGCCGCTCCGTAGGGGTTGGCCGGATCGGTCGCGGCCAGGACGGTCAGCTCCCGCGGCGGGTCGGAGCGAAGACGATCGACGGCCCCGGGGAGGGCGAACTGTGAGCCTCCCAGACCCTCGACGAAATAGCCCCTTCTCACCCTCCCCGTCTCTTCGAGGTGTGAGAACACCGGATAGAGGGCGCTGAACCCACCCGGGTAACCCTCGGCCAAGATGGCGGTCCTGGTCACCACGCCGTAGCGATCGAGCAGGAGGTGGGCCCAGGCGGCATGGCGTTCGGTGTCACCGGCGGCTCCGGTGGTCAGCTGCTTGGTCGATGACCACCGACCGGCGGCCTGCGGTGGGAACTGAGAGGAGAGGCCCGGGCGGCCGCTGCGCCGAGTCGGGCGCTGCTGGACGAAGGCCCGCACTGGAGCCAGTGTGTCGTTGGTCACATGACCCGACCAGACCAGGTCCCAGAGGTGCTCCAACATGGCGCCAGGATCCCCACCGCCGGCGCCGTTGTAGATGTCCCGGAAGAAGCTGGCGCCCCTTGCGTCCAGGAAGTCGAGGATGGCGGCCGCCTCGGCCGCCTCTGGAAGCTCTTGTGGCCCGCGCCAGAGCACTCCGAGCGACGATCTGGGATAGAGGGCGAGCTTCCCGTCCGAGGTGCCCAGTGAGCCGTGCCCGATCCACACGTAGTCGCCGTCGAGGAGCAGCCGCTCGAGAAGGCTCTCGGGGTCGGCCACGCGGGCAGCGAGGACGTCCCGTTCGAGCACGGACGCAGGGATAACGGACCCGGTGAGACGCGCCAGCGCATCGATCAGGGCTGACTGACTCGCCGGCGGGTCTTCCCGCACCGCCTGCCAGGCAACGTTGAAGGCAGCCAGCGACGACGGGGCCACCGGCTCGATCTCCCGGCGAAGCACGGAGAGCGAGCGACGCTTGAGACGGCGCAACACTTCGCGATCGACCCACTCTCGGCCTTGACCACCGGGGCGGAAGGCACCCACGTCGACGCGTCCCGAGGCCTCGAGCCTCTCGAGGATCGTCTCCACGATCGCTCCGGGGATGGCGAGAGCATCGGCCACGTCGCCGGCCGTGAAGGGACCGTGGGTGCGGGCGTACCGCCCGATCACATCACCGAGCGGGTCGGCAACCGGCTCCAGGAACACGTGGGGGACCCCTTGTGGCGGCGGGATGCCGAGAGCGTCCCTGAGTCGGGACACGTCTTCAACGGCGGCCCAGCGACTGACACCGCCGATGCTCACCTCAACGATCCTTCGCTGCGCCGCCAGGTCCTCCAGAGCGGCGCCGACGTCAAGACCCTCGGTCCGCACCTCGATGTCGGTGAGGGTCAACGGCCCGAGATCCCTGAGCAGGTCGTGAACCCCATCCGGTCGCTTCATTCTTCGTCTCTCGGTCAGATGCTGCAGCTCGAGCTCGACCGCGGCCACCACTTCGGGGTCGATGAGCTCGCGCAGCTCTCCTTCCCCGAGCAGCTCCCGAAGCAGATCTCGATCCAGCGTCATCGCCGCCGCCCTGCGCTCCGCCAGCGGCGCATCGGCCTCGTACAGATAGGCGGCGACGAAGGCGAAGAGCAGCGAGGAGGCGAATGGGCTTGGCCCGTCCAGATCGACGGAGGTCACCCGAATCCTCCTCGCCCTGACGTCGCTCAGAAGCTCGACCAGCCCGGGGAGGTCGAAGTCGTCCTGGAGGATCTCCCGGTAGACCTCCAGCATGATCGGGAACGAGCCAAACTGCCTGGCCACGCCGAGAAGATCGGCCGACCTCCTCCGTTGGAGCCACAGGGGGGTCCGTTCACCCGGCCGCCGCCGGGGGAGGAGCAGAGAGCGCCCCGCTGCCTCGCGGAAGCGGGCCGCGAACAAGGCCGTGTCGCCCAGATGCTCGAGCAACAGGGCCTCCACGTCCTCGGGATCGAGGACGAGGTCTTCTGCATCGGGCGGGACATCGGAGTCGGGAAAGCGGAAGGCGATCCCGTCGTCAGACCAGATCGCATCGACATCGGTCCCGTACCGCTCCCGGAAGCGGTGTCGAAGGGCCATTGCCCACGGGGCGTGGACCCGGGCGCCGAAAGGCGAGAGCATTACCAAGCGCCAGTCGCCGATCTCGTCGCGGAACCTCTCGACGACGATGGTCTGATCGGTGGGGTGGGCCCCGGTGGCCTCCCGCTCCTCGCTCAGATAGGCCCACAGGTTCCGAGCGGCCAGCTCGTCCAGGCGGTATGTGGTTCGAAGCTCCGAATCCGCGGCCTCGGGGTCGAGACGACCCAGCTCACGTACGAACCCCCCCACAGCTCGGCCCGTCTCGATGGATCGACCCAGGCTGTCACCGTGCCAGAACGGCATCCTGGCCGCACCCTCCGCGGGAGCGGGGACCACCTCGACCCGGTCGTGGGTGATCCGCGTTATTCGCCAGGCACTGCTGCCGAGGAGGAAGACTTCTCCCTCACGGGACTCGTAGACCATCTCCTCGTCGAGCTCGCCGACGCGACTCCCATCGGGCAGTGTCACCCGGAACAGCCCCCGGTCGGGAATGGTGCCGGCATTGGCCACAGCCAGCTGCAGAGACCCTGGTCTCGGCGACACCTCTCCGGTGGACCGATCCCAGTTGACCCGGGGCCTCAACTCGGCGAAGAGGTCGGACGGGTAGCGACCAGCGAGCATGTCGAGGGTCTCGTCGAAGACGGCCCGGGTCAGGTCGGCATAGGGGGCGGCCCTCCGGGCCATCGCGAACAGGTCGTCGGCGGTGGATGGGGCGCCAACGACGTGCGCCACCAGCTGCTGGGAGAGCACGTCGAGTGGATTGGCTGGGACCCTGGTGGTCTCCACCTCGCGGCGAAGCATCTGGTCCACGACCACCGTCGCCACCAGCAGGTCACCCCGGTACTTGGGGTAGATCAGTGCCTTCGAGACGCCACCCACCTGGTGCCCGGAACGACCCACCCGTTGGAGGCCCGAGGCGACCGATGTGGGCGACTCGACCTGGAGGACGAGATCCACCGTGCCCATGTCGATTCCGAGCTCGAGGGACGAAGTCGCGACCACCGCCCTGAGCTCCCCCCTCTTGAGCGCTTCCTCGGTGATGATCCGCTGTTCGCGTGCCACCGAGCCGTGGTGGGCCCTGGCGATCTCCTCTCCGGCCAGATTGTTGATCTCGGAGCAGATCCGCTCGGCGAGACGACGTGAGTTGGCGAACACGATGGTGCTTCGGTGGGCGAGGATCTGCTCGAGGAGACGGGGGTAAACCGCAGGCCAGATCGATCTCGTGGTCTGCCGGTCGGGATCGAGGGGATCCGGCTCCCCGGGCTCGTTCATGTCCTCGACCGGGACGACGATCTCGAGCTCGAGGGTGCGATCGTGGGGGACATCGATCAAGGTGACCGGCCGGGGTTGCCAGGAATTCTCATCGTCGAGGGTGCCGCCACCGAGGAAGCGGCCGATCGTCTCCAACGGCCGTTGGGTGGCGGAGAGACCGATCCGCTGGGGCGGGGTCTCGGTCACCTCCTCCAGACGCTCGAGGGAGAGGGAGAGATGAGCCCCTCGCTTGCTGCCCGCCACCGCATGGACCTCGTCGACGATGACCCAGCGAATGGTGCGCAGGACCTCTCTCGCTGCGGAGGTGAGCATCAGATAGAGGGACTCCGGTGTGGTGATGAGGATGTCGGGCGGGTTCCGTCGCATCCTCTGGCGGTCTTCGGGCGGAGTGTCACCCGTGCGGATGAACGTGTCGATCGTCGGCAACTCGGGCCCACCGATGCGGCTCGAGGCGTGTCTGATCCCGGCGAGTGGCGCCCGGAGATTGCGCTCCACGTCGTGGGCGAGGGCCTTGAGCGGGGATATGTAGAGGACCCGGCAACGGGCTGTCTTGTCCGGCTGTGGCTCGGTCAGCAGCCGGTCGAGGGTCCAGAGGAACGCTGCCAGCGTCTTGCCCGAGCCGGTGGGGGCGTGTATCAGCGTGTGGTGGCCGTCGGCGATGGCTGGCCAACCCAGAGCCTGGGCCTGGGTGGGCTCGGCGAAGGACGCCTCGAACCAGGTCCGGGTCGCGGGGCCGAATGCACCTAGGGGGTCCACACGGTGAAGGTATCAGTGTTCGAGGACAGCTTCGGTCCGTAATTGGGACGAACTGGCGTGATATGCGCGTCTATCGGTCCCAAATATCGAGTAGGGGATTTGGGCCCCTGTATCGACATCGGCCTCTGGTTATGTTGTTCGCATGATCCCGTCTGTGACGTCCCCACACGTCAGCGTCGATGGCAACGAGGCGGCGGCGCGAATCGCCCATCTCCTCAGCGAAGTGATCGCCATCTACCCGATAACGCCGGCTTCGCCAATGGGCGAGCTAGCCGACGCCTGGTCCCACCGGGGCAAGCCCAACCTCTGGGGTGTGGTGCCTGACGTCGTGGAGATGCAGAGTGAGGCCGGTGCCGCGGGTGCCGTCCACGGAGCACTGACAACGGGCGCTCTCGGCACCACATTCACCGCCTCACAAGGCCTGCTCCTCATGCTGCCGAACATGTACAAGATCGCCGGCGAGCTCACCCCGACGGTGATCCATGTCGCGGCGAGGGCCCTCGCCACCCATGCCCTCTCCATCTTCGGGGATCATTCGGATGTGATGGCGGCCCGCTCCACCGGCTTTGCCATGCTCGCCTCCTCCAACGTCCAGGAGGCACAGGACCTGGCCCTCGTCGCACATCTCGCCTCACTGGAGAGCAGGATTCCCTTCCTTCATTTCTTCGACGGATTTCGGACATCCCATGAGGTGGCCAAAATCGAAGTCATCGACGAGGCCACGGTGCGGCGGCTCGTCGACGAGGACCTGATTGCAGATCACCGTCTCAGGGCGCTGAACCCCAACCGCCCTTCGATCCGCGGCACCGCCCAGAACCCGGATGTGTTCTTTCAGGCGAGAGAGGCGGTCAACCCCTTCTACCAGGCGACACCGGCCATCGTGACCGACGTGATGGCCCGGGTCGCCGTCGAGACGGGGCGTCGTCACGAGCTGTTCGAGTATCGAGGTGCCCCCGACGCAGAGACGGTGGTGGTCTTGATGGGCTCTGGCG
>JAICRU010000127.1 GCA_025937235.1 Acidimicrobiia bacterium | reverse complement strand
TTCGAGGTGCGGGTGACCAGACGATCGAGGAATTCGTCATGGATCTCCTCATGCACGTAGACCCGGGTCCCGTTGGAGCAGATCTCACCCTGGGTGTAGAAGTTCGCCATCAACGCCGCGGACACCGCGTTGTCGAGATCCGCGTCGTCGAAGATGATCAGCGGGCTCTTCCCACCCAGCTCGAGGGTCACCTGCTTGAGAGTGGATGCAGCATTGGCCATCACGATCTTGCCGGTGCCGACCTCCCCGGTGAGCGAGACCTTGGCCACGTTCCGGTGTGAAACCAGGGCCTCGCCCGTGCGATGGTCGCCTTGCACCACGTTGAACACCCCATTGGGGAGACCGGCTTCGGTGTAGATCTCTGCGAGACGCAGCGCGCTGAGGGGAGTCAACTCGGCCGGCTTGAACACCATGGCATTGCCACAGGCGAGTGCCGGCGCGGACTTCCAGCAGGCGATCTGGAGCGGGTAGTTCCAGGCCCCGATCCCGACGCAGACCCCGAGCGGCTCGCGGCGGGTATAGACCCAGGCGCTGCCCAGCTCGAAGGTCTCACCATGGATGGTCGCCGCCAGGCCGGAGTAGTACTCGATGGCGTCGGCGCCGGAGAGGACGTCCACAGCAATCGCCTCCTGAAGGGGCTTGCCGGTGTCGAGCACCTCGAGACGGGCCAGCTCCTCGTTGTTGTCACGGAGCAGGTTGGCGGCCCGGTTCAGGATCCTTCCCCGCTCCGCACCCGAGATCTGGCGCCACACCTCGAAGCCCTCGCCGGCCGAGACGACGGCGCCGTCCACGTCCGCCACTCCGGCGTGCTGAACCTGGCAGATCTCCTGACCGGTTGCGGGATTGATCGTTGGGAATGTCTCCTCCGAGGTCGCGTCGACACGGCCGCCGTCGATATACAGCTGCTGGGTCTCGAGCATCATGCACGGACGGTAGTAGCGGCCGACCGGTGGGCAGGATCAGTGCGAGGGAGTGGGTGGCTGCAACCTCATCGCCCAGGCATAGGTGAGTCGATCGAGGATTATGGCCATGACCACGATGGAGATCCCGACCTCGAACCCTAGCCCGGTCTCGCCGCGGGTGACAGCTCTCACCGTCTCGAAACCGAGCGCACCGCCACCGACCAGACCGGCGATGATCACCATGGCCAGCACCATCATGATCACCTGGTTGACCGCGGCGATGATGGTGGGGGCGGCGAGCGGGATCCTCACTCCGAACATGGTCTGACGGGGGGTGGCACCGAAGGTCTGCGACGCCTCGATGCTCTCCTCCGGCACCTGGCGGATGCCCAGGGCAGTGATCCGGATCCCGGGAACGATGGCGTAGAGGACCGCGGCGATGATCCCCGGGACCTGCCCCACGGTGAAGAGAAGGATCACGGGGATGATGAAGACGAACGAGGGGATGGTCTGGAGTGCGTCGAGGATCGGGGTGAGGGCGGCGTCGACCCTTCGGTTCCGCCCAGCCCAGATCCCCACCGGGATGGCGATGGCGACCGAGATAACCACCGCGGCAAGCACCTGGGTCAGGGTCTCGAGGGAGAGGGCCCACATCCCGATCAGCCCGACCAACAGGAGGGCAAAGATGCTGAAGATGGCCAGGCCCACACCTTTGAGACGCCAGCAGATGAAGCCGGTGACGAACAACAGCACCGGCCAGGCGACGGTCAGGGTCAGGAAGTCCCGCACCGGGATGAGCAGCCCGGCCACGATGAAGTCGTTGACCGGTCGGGTGATGAAAGAGAGGTTGTCCCGGCCCCAACGGACTGCGGTGTCGACCGGGTCGAAGACGCTGACCTCCCACACCTCGGGGAAGGTGACCCAGCCCATGGCCCGTCCCACGATGATCGCCCCGATGACCAGGAGCAGTGAGGTGAACACATAACGACGGGAAGCGGGGCGGGTTCGGTCGGCGAACGCCAACGACCTGCCAACCCTGTCCAGCACCATGGCGACGGCGACGATGGCGAGACCGGCAGCGAGGCCCCGTCCGGTGCGTCTCTGGTTCAACGCCTCGAGAACCTCCTGGCCCAGCCCGCCTGCCCCGAGCAGGGTGGCCAGCACCACGATGCCCAGGGCCATCATGATCGTCTGGTTGATCCCGGTCATGATCGTGGGCATGGCCATGGGCAATTGGACCTTGAACAGGGTCTGTCTCGGCGTCGACCCGAACATGTCGGACGCCTCCACCGACTGCTGCGGCACCCCCTGAATGCCGAGGGTGGTCAGTCTCACGGCCGGGGGCAATGAGTAGATGACGGTGGCGATAGTCGCCGGGACCCGGCGGATGCCGAAGAAGAGAACCACCGGGATGAAGTACACCGGGGCGGGGATGGTCTGCATCGCATCGAGCACCGGTCGGATGAGACGCTCGACGCTGGGCCGTCGGGCGGCGAGGACACCAAGCGGGATTCCGATGGCAAGGGCGATGAGCACTGCGATGGCCATCAACGACAGCGTCTCCATGGTCGTGTCCCACAGCCCCACCAGCCCCGGATAGACCATCGACAGGGTGGCCACCGTCGCCATCTTCCAGTTCCCGGTCCGGAAGATGACGAGGAACACTACGAGTGGGAGGACGAACCAAGGAAGCCATTTGAGGAAGGCCTCGATGGTGGTCAGGCCCCAATCCACCGCGGCGGAGAATGGAATGAAGAAGCCGGTGAAGATGGGATGGATCTGGCGGTTCTCCCGGGCCCAGGTAGCGAACTGATCGATCGGCCCCGAGATCGCGGTGTCCCACAGCGGGGGGACGGCGGTGGAGCTGACCAGGTACTGCAGGAGGACCACCCCGGCCAACAGGGCGAGCCACCACCAGCCGAACCGTGATCGCCGCGTCTCCTCTTTGGCAAGAGCGACCTCGGTCGGCTGAAGGACGTCGGTCATCGGTCCGGCTCCAGGGCTTTGGCCACTGCCTGCCGATCGACCACCCCGACAGTCTTCCCGTCAGAGTCCTCCACCCCGATCTCGGACTCGTCCTCGAGCAGTGCGGGAAGCAAGCCTTCGAGGGTGTCGTCGAGTCGGACGATCCGGCCGTTGGGGCCTCCCCGGCCCGGCTTCAGGACCGCCGCCGTGGTCAGCACCTTCGCCTTTGGGATCTCCTTGGTGAACTCCTGGACGTAATCCGTGGCCGGGTCGGTTATCAACTGGGTGGCCGTGCCCACCTGGTCGAACGCGCCGTCTTTCATGATGGCGATGCGGTCACCGAGCTTGATCGCCTCGGCGAAGTCATGAGTGATGAAGACGATCGTTCGTTGCAAGGTCTCCTGGAGCCTGATCAACTCGTCCTGCATGTCACGCCGAATCAAGGGGTCGAGAGCAGAGAAGGGCTCGTCGAAGAAGAGGATCTCGGGATCCACCGTCAGGGCCCGGGCCAGGCCGACACGCTGCTGCATCCCCCCGGAGAGCTGCTGGGGATAGCTCTGCTCCCACCCCCTGAGACCGACGACCTCGAGGACCTTGTTGGCTCGCTCGTAGCGCTCGTCCTTGTCGACACCCTGGATCTCCAGCCCGTACGCGGCGTTGTCGATCACCCTCCGGTGGGGGAACAGGCCGAAATGCTGGAAGACCATCGACATCTTGTGGCGACGCACCTGTCGCAGCTGGTCGTCACTCATCGCAGTCAGGTCCTCACCGTCGAGGACCACCCGTCCGCTCGTGACCTCGTTGAGACGTGAGACACAGCGGATGAGAGTCGATTTCCCCGACCCGGAGAGACCCATGACCACGAAAGTCTCACCCCGCCCCACGTCGAATGAGACGTCCCGGACTCCGATGGTGCAGCCAGTCGCCTGGTGCACCTCCTCCCGGGTGGCGCCTCTCCCGACCATTTCGATCGCCCTGTCGGGCCGAGTGCCGAACACCTTCCAGATGTGCTCGACCGACAGGCAGACGTCGCCGGTCACAGCCCCTCGGTGACAGCCACGTCGGTAATGTACCAGGCGGCCCTTTCCGGCCGCGAGCGTCGGCCCGGGCCCTAGGAGAAACATGAAGCACCGAATCTGGATCGTGTTGTCCGCCCTGGCACTGGTACTGGCTGCCTGCGGCGACGGTGGTGGCGCCACCACCACCGGCGCTGCCGGCGAAGACGGGGCGACGACCACAGCTGCAGAGGCCGCTGGAACGACGGAGGCCCCCGTCGCGGATGGCGGCGAGACGATCAACATCGTGGCGAACCCGTGGACCGCCTCCTCGCTCAATGCCGAGATCGCGGCCCAACTGATCGAAGCCGAGCTGGGGAACCCTGCAGAGGTCGTCGCCATCGACGAGAACACCATGTTCACCGGCCTATCGGACGGCTCCCTCGACGTCGTGCTCGAGGTTTGGCCCTCCGGCGTGGTCGCCGAAGAGCAGGCCTTCATAGACGACGGGAGCGTCGTCAACATCGGTGAGCTCGGGGCGATCGGAAAGATCGGCTGGTTCACCCCGCAATACGTCATCGACGAGCACCCCGAGCTGGCGACGTGGGAGGGTTATGCCGATCCCGCCAATGCCGCTCTCTTCGCGACGGCGGAGACCGGTGATCAAGGCCGTTTCCTCGGGACAGACCCTTCGTACTCGCAGTACGACGAGGCGATCATCGCCAACCTGGATCTACCGTTCCAGGTGGTCTTCTCCGGGAGCGAGGCGTCGACGGTTGCCGAGCTCGATGCCAGGGTCGCGGCCCAGGAGCCCATCCTCATGTACTGGTGGACCCCGACTGCGGCCGTCGCCCAGTACGACCTGGTCAACGTCCTGCTCCCCGAATACAGCGAGGAGTGCTACGCCGATCCCGCGGCCATCGATTGTGACTACCCGGAGGACGTGCTCACCAAGTACGCCTCGGCCCAGCTCGCTGAGAAGGCGCCGAACGTGCAGTCGTTCCTGGAGAAGTTCACCATCACCACCGAGGACCAGTTGGGGATGCTGCCCGCGGTGGAGACCGAAGGTCAGGACGCGGCCGACGTCGCCGCGCAGTGGATCGCCGACCACGAAGACGTCTGGTCCGCCTGGCTGGCCGACCAGTAAGAAGACACCCGCCGAAGCGAAGGGGGCGGTTTTGCCGCCCCCTTCGTCGTTTCACGCACTCCCTCCACTCGAACCCGGGGGCGGTGCCGCTGCTCTTCAGGTCGTACCCAGCCCGAACACAGAGCCGGGACGTGCTTCGTGCTTATGTCTAGATCTCGCATGAGGTCCAACCCGCAGAGTCGGGCCGGACCTCTCCTATGAGTGCTGGGTCAGACGGTCTTCCGGGCAGACAGGTATGCGCTGATCCGGTCGAAGAAGCCCTCCCAGGCAGTGGTCGCGAAGAAGTCTCTCGAGCTCTCGTCCTGGAATCCTGATTGCACGATGGTCATGAGGGTCTTCCCGCCCTCGTCCTGGAAAGTGATCTCGACTCGGGTCTCCTGGGATTGTCCATCGGGCGAGCTGCCACTGGACCGGCTGACCAGACGATGGGGCCGATCGACCACCTCGAAGACCTGGGTCTCCCGAAACATCTCGTCCCTCGAGAACCCCCATGCGCTGACCCACTTGCCGCCCACCCGCAGGTCGACCTCGTTCTCCACCATCATCCCAGGGTCGAGGATGGTGAACCATCCGTTCATCTGCTCGGGATCGGTGTAGGCGTCGAACACCTCCTCTGGAGTGGCGTCGATCAGCCTCTCGGCCTTCAGCTCGTGGCTCATCACTTCTGTCCTTTCTTCTCCGCGATGTACGCCTCGAGGCCGTCGAGACGCCTTTCCCATTGA
>JAICRU010000171.1 GCA_025937235.1 Acidimicrobiia bacterium | reverse complement strand
GAGGAGGTTGCTCATGATGTTTGACGGCTTGTTGGGAGTGGTGGTGGCGGCGATCTTGGTCGTGATGATCCTGCGAGCCGCCGTCCGGATTCTCCCCGAGTATGAGCGGGGGGTGGTCTTTCGCCTCGGCCGGGTCACCGGTCCGCCCCGGGGACCGGGACTAAGTCTGCTCATCCCGATCGTCGACCGCTTGATGCGGGTCAGCTTGCGGACGGTGACGATGGACATTCCGCCCCAGGACATCATCACCCGCGACAACGTGACGGTGCGGGTCAATGCCGTCACCTATTTCCGGGTCCTCGATCCTCACCGGGCCGTGCTCGAGATCGAGAACTACCACTTCGCCACCTCTCAGATTGCGCAGACCACACTTCGTTCGATCATCGGCCAGGCCAACCTTGATGAGCTCTTGATCAGTCGCGATCAGATCAACCAGCGGCTGCAAGAGATCATCGACGGGTTGACTGATCCCTGGGGAGTGAAGGTTTCGCTGGTCGAGGTGAAGGACGTTGAGCTACCCGACACCATGCGTCGGGCCATGGCCCGCCAGGCTGAGGCAGAGCGGGAGCGGCGAGCCAAGGTCATCCACGCCCTGGGCGAGAAGGAGGCCGCCGAGACCCTGGCCGACGCGGCCGGTCTTCTCGAGGCCCATCCCGCCGGCCTCCAGCTCCGGATGCTCCAGACCATGACCGAAGTGGCGGCTGAGCAAAATTCGACTCTGATCTTCCCCCTCCCGATGGAGCTGCTCCGGCTGCTCGAACGTCACGGTCGTCCCGCCGAGAGCTGAGGCTCCAAGCCGATATAGCAACATCCAGACGATCGGCGTTAGTGCTCAGCGCACGCGGGCGTAGCGGCAGACCTGGGATCCGGTTTTGGCTTTGGCAGTTGAGACGAGTTCCCATTCGAGCGCCTGGCCGTTATCCGACCAGATCGTCTTCCCCCCGCCAAGCACGATGGGCTCGATAGTGAGCAGCAGCTCATCGACCAGGTCGGCCGCCATCATCGAACGCACCAGCGTCGGGCTCCCGTAGAGATAGATATAGCCCCCGGGCTGTTCGCGCAGCTCGTTGAGCTTGGTCACCAGATCGTCGCTGCGGATGATGGTGGTCGGTTGCCAGGAAATGTCGTTCTCGGTGAGCGTGTCCGACACCACGTACTTCTGGGTGCTGTTGATCCAATCCGAAAAACTGTCCCCGGAGCGGTTGGGCCAGGCACTGGCCGAGACTTGGTAGGTGCGCCGGCCCTGCAACAGGGCGTCGCTCGACTTCGCCAGCTCGTCGTAGGTTCCGCCCATGACCTCGGCATCGAAGAACTTCCTCGACCAGCCCCCGTGCTGAAAGCCGCCGTCCCGGTCCTCGTCGGGTCCCCCGGGCGCCTGGACGACTCCGTCGAGGCTGATGAACTCGGTGATGAGTGTCTTCATGGCCCTCCTTGCTGCAACCGGGACGTGCGGAACACTAACGAGGGCCTCCGAGCCCGACCCGAGGCCGCCTTGGCGGG
>JAICRU010000060.1 GCA_025937235.1 Acidimicrobiia bacterium | reverse complement strand
GGGGATGAGGTTGTCACCGACGATGCGCGAGACCAAGGCCCAGGCGAGCAGGAAGAACACGTAGCCGGCGATCCGCCAGATCCATCGGTCCCGGATCTCTTTCCTGCGGAGGGCGAGGAGCCGAGCCTCCTCGGCAGATCTCGGTCCCAAAGCCCGCTCGTCAACTGTCGTTGCCACTCGATCCAAGCCTATCTATCGGTGGTGAGGTGGGCGGGGTGTCCGCCCACCTCTTGTCTTCTGTCTGTTCTCAGGCCGGGGCTTCGATCACCTCGAACCGGGGGTCGGGGAAGTCGGGATCCAGCTTGTTCTGGTTGCCCTCGTCGAGATCGACCATGAAGTCCCAGATCGCCTTCTCCGCCTCGACCCAGTCTTCGGTCAGATACACGTCGTCGACGAACCAGTCGTTCTCCCCGGACATGAAGTCCTGGATGAAGGCGATGTCCTCATCCGACTCGACCGAGAAATGCTGGGGGTAGGTGGCGATGATCTCCGCCTGGATCGCAGGATCGGACCAGGCGTCGATGCCCCGCTGCCACAACACCAGGAAGGCGGCAGCCGCCTCTGGGTTGGCGTCGTAGAACTCCTCCGTCGAGCTGAACAGGTTGGACATGACGTGTCCTTCCTCGCTCTCGAATCCAGAGAACTCGTTGTAGAGCTGGAAGGGCAAGAGCCCGTCATACATCAACTCGATCTCACCGGTGCGGAGATACGGTGCCGCCGCCTCAGGGATGATGACCGCAACCTCACAGTCCCCGTTGAGCAGGTTCTCCGGGTTGACGAAGTGATCGTTCACGATGAGCTCGTAATCGCCGCCACCGACGAAGTAAGCGATGTCGTGCAGTTCGTTCATGGCCACCGACCAGAACTGGGTGTTGGAGACCGGGCTGCTCACACAGATCGGCGAGCCGGGAGCCACGTCGGGCAACTCCTCATATGGGTCTCCGGACCTCCGCATCATCGGTGACCGCTGGAAGTTGTACTTGCCGAATGTCACCGTCTTGATCTCGGTCTCCTGCTCGAGGACCGGTACCTCCTGGGTCCCGATGGAGACGATGTCGCCATGGCCGCCGGCGAAGAAGGTGAACTCGTCCCAGGTCGAGCTGGTCACCACCCGGGTGTTGAACTCGTCCTCCCATTCCACGATCATCCCGGTGTCGTTCATGTAGTCCCACACCGGGTCCGGGGCGAAGGCGAACCGGATTACGGTTCGTGCCTCCTCAGGGGTGGTGGTGTCCCCGCCCTCACCCTCGCCGTCGGTGCCGTCGCCGCCACATGCCGCAATCACCAGACCCATCAAGGCAATGAGCACCGCCCACCGCCGTCGCGATCTCGTCCGCACCTTTACCTCCCGATTCATTGCCAATGGTCTCCCTCCTCCTCCGAGGGTGGACCCACCCGATCATATATCAGACAATCCATACTTTGTAGCGTGAACCCAACAATCGTTTGGCGCGAAGGAGGATCCACCAATGAACGTGCGGATCAACGATCTCGGCTTCTCTTATCCGGGTGGGCAACGCGTCCTGGCCAAACTAGATCTCGAGGTGGGCTCTGGAAGCGTTCACGCCGTGGTGGGCCCCAACGGCTGCGGCAAGAGCACCCTGCTTCGCGTCGTGGCCGGTCTGGAGCAGCCCACGAGGGGGCGGGTGGAATTCGTCGGGCCGCAACGTCACGAGAAGAGGACCGCCTTCGTGTTCCAGGACCCGCGCCTCCTCCCCTGGTGGACGGTCGAGCGCAACATAGCGCTGAGCGCCGAGTTCAGTGAGAAGCCACCCGAGATCTACCAGAGAATTCGCGACTTCCACACCAAGCGGATGGGTCTCGCCCGTTTCCGTACCCAGCGGCCGGACACCCTCTCGCTCGGTCAGCAGACCATGGCCGGGCTGGGACGGGGGATCGCCCATGACGCCGAGGTCCTGCTTCTCGATGAGCCCTTCGCACACCTCGACGCCCTCAACAGGCGGCAGCTCCACGAGGAGTTCGAGACTCATTGGCAGCTCGATCCGAGGACGATCCTCCTCGTCACGCACGACGTGGACGAGGCCATCACTCTCGCCGACCAGGTCTCGGTGATGCGTCGATCTCCGGGCCCACTGATCGAGACCATCGTCGTCGATGTCGAGCGGCCGCGGGTCGGGATCTCGGCTGCTCACCCCGGGATCAGGTCGGCGACGGCGCGGGTGTGGGAGGCACTGGAGAGGAGCTGGGAATGACGACCATCGGTTTCGTCGGTTTGGGCCGCATGGGTGGGGCGATGGCGGCGCATCTGGTCGGCGCCGGGCACCAAGTCCTTGGCGTCGACCCCTCACCCGAAGCCCGGGATGCGGCGGAGTCGAGCGGGGTGGAGGTCCTGGGATCCATCTCCGATCTCACCGTTTCCGTGGTGATGAGCTCCCTGCCCGGTGACGCCCAGGCCACAGAGGTCTATATGGGTGGCCTATTCGAGGTGCTCGAGCCGGACACGCTCTGCATCGACCTTTCGACGATCGGGGTCGGGACTTCGCAGGGGATCGCGGCGACCGCCGGCCGGGCCGGACATCGATTCATCGACTGCCCGGTGAGTGGGACCTCCGTGCACGCCCGGTCGGGCACGCTGGCGGTGATGGCCGGGGGCAGGGCCGGTGACGTAGAGGAGGCCCGGCCGCTGCTGGGGGCGTTTGCATCCTCGGTCCACCACGTCGGCCCCAATGGCGCCGGTCTGGAGATGAAGCTGATCACCAATCGCCTCCTCAATGCCCACGTCGTGGCCATCGCCGAGGCGATCATCGCGATGGAGGGTGCCGGGCTCGATACGGCGCTCTGTCTCGAGTTGCTCCGTCAGGGCGCCGTGCCCAGGTTGCTCGACTACAAGGCAGGGCCGATGTCGATGCGGGACCACACTCCCTTGTTCACCGTCGACCTCATGGCCAAGGACCTCGGTCTCGCCGATGAGCGGAGACCGGCAGGCGCCGTGACCGAGGCCGCCGTCGCCACTCTGCGTCGGGCCCGGGACCAAGGCTGGGGCGCCGGCGACATCAGCGCGGTCATCGAGGTGCTGGAGGGAGGGGGCACCCCTCCCTCGTGATCGGGACGGTGAGCCCTCATATGAAACCTCCCCGTCCCAATTTGGGAGAGGTCAGATGCGGAGCAGTCGAATGGCGTTTCCCCCGGCGACCAACGCGTGCTCTTCCTGGCTGAGCCGGGCGGTGGCGAGGAAACCGACCGGGTCGGTGGGGCCCATGTCGAAGGGGTAGTCGGAGCCCATGAGGACATGGTCGGGGCCGAACTCGGCCACCAGGTGCTCGACCATCGAAGGGGCGAAGACAGTGGTGTCGAAATAGAGCTTGTGGAGATACTCGCTGGGGGGGCGGCTGATGTGACGTCGGGTCTCGGGTCGTACCTCGTAGGCGTGGTCGGTGCGGGCGAAGTAGAAGGGGAGGTAGCCACCCCCGTGCACGACCACCATGCGTAGGTCGGGAAACCGTTCCCACACCCCGCCCAGGATCATCCGTGACACGGCCACCGTCGAGGCGAGTGGCATGCAGACGACATTGCTGAGGTAGTAGTCGCCCATCCGCTGCGGTTCGGTCCAGGCATGGGGATGAAGGATGATCAGCATCTCCAACTCCTCGGCCGCCGCCCAGATCGGGTCGAAGCGGTGGTCGTCGAGGTCGCCCCCCTTGACGTCGGTGTTGACCTCGAAGCCGTTGAAACCCAGGTCGGCATGGGCTCGCTTCATCTCGGTAACCGCAGCCAGGGGGTGATCCATGGGCAGGTTGGCGACCCCGACGAAGCGGTCGGGGGCCTCCTGGGTCATCTCGTGGATCCGATCGTTTTGCATTGCGTTGACCCGGGGCCCGGTCTCGGCGTCGAGCCAGTGGAAGTACTGCGGCGGTGCGATGGCGAGGACCTGGATGTCGACGCCCTGCAGGTCCATGTGGGCGATCCGAGCCGCCGGCTCGCTCATCAGATCCACCTGGGTGGCGCGGAGCTCCCGGTTGTAACGGGTGCTCTCCTCTGGCTGGAACGCCAACCTAGGGTCGTATTCGATCTTGAAATGTGGTGCGGCGACCTCGGCCGCGGCCGGGACCTCGACATGGGTATGGATGTCGACTGTGGGGTAGGGCGGTTTGACGGCGGTGGAGGGCTCCCATTTCGGGCCCAGCTCCGGCCACCACTCGGATGGAGAATGCATGATGCACTATGTAGCATCTTTCATGTGCGGCTGGTCAATTTCGCTCTCGACGGTGACCGGGCCCTAGGTGTGCTCGACGGAGAGGAAGTGGTCGATCTCTCCGCATCGGGTCTACCCGACGACACGGTCGATCTGATCTCCCAGTGGGATCGAGCCAAGGTCGAGCAGGCGGTCACCGAGAGCCCGCGTCTCCAGGCAGCTGCGATACGGCTCTTGGCGCCGATCCGCCCACGAAAGAACGTGATCGCGGTGGGGCGCAACTATCGGGATCACGCCCGCGAGTTCTCGGCGTCGGGATTCGATGCATCCGAGAAGCAGATGATCCCCGATTTCCCCGTGGTCTTCACCAAGGCCCCGACGTCAGTGATCGGGCCCGGGGAGCCGATCGTGCTGGCCAACGATCCCACGGGCAGCACCGACTACGAGGGGGAGATGGCGGTCGTCATCGGTTCGACCGCCCGCAATGTGTCCAGGGACGACGCCCTCGAGCACGTGTTCGGCTGGACCATCGTCAACGACGTCACGGCCCGCGACCTGCAGAAGCGACACGTCCAATGGTTCATCGGCAAGAGCCCCGACACGTTCTGCCCGTTGGGCCCGGCGATCACGACCATCGACGAGCTTCCCGATATCGGCTCCTCCTGGTTGAGGACCCGGGTGAACGGGGAGCTTCGTCAAGAAGCGCCGATCAGTGATCTGATCTTCGACGTGCCTACCCTCATCGCCACCCTGAGTGAGGTGATGACCCTGGAGCCGGGTGATGTGATCGCCACCGGCACGGGCCAAGGGGTGGGGATCGGGTTCGACCCGCCGGTCTATCTCGCCCCGGGCGACGTCGTCGAGATTTCCATAGATGGGATCGGGACATTGACCAATCCGGTGGTCTGAAGCGAGATGGCTGACCTACACATATCCGATACCGGCTCCACCGCCGCGGTCCTGCGCCGGTCGGCCCGGCCCCGCACCGCCACCGAGTACGTCTCCGACTCACTGCGTCGCTCGATCCTGAACGGCGACCTCGAAGGCGGCACCAGATTGAGTCTGGCGGACATCGCCGCCAGCTTCGATGTCAGCACGACCCCGGTGCGGGAGGCCCTGCGTGAGTTGTCGTTCGACGGTCTGGTCCGGATCGACAGCTACCGCGGAGGAGTCGTCACCGCCGTCACCAAGGCCGAAGTCGAGGAGATAGTGCGGATCCGCCAGGTGCTGGAGCCGATGGCGGCGAGGGAGGCGGTGCAGGGGATGACAACGGAGATCCTGGCCGAGGCCGGGGCCATTCTGGAGGAGATGGCAGCCTCGGACTCCTGGGATGTCTGGGTTCAGGGCAATCGCGCGTTCCACCGCAAGATCTACGAGGCGTCCCCCTCGCCACGCCTCGTATCGCTGATCAAGAATCTGCAGGACACCCAGGTCGTCTTCGTGAGTGCGACACTTCGCAAGAGCCCACTGCTCAAGGAGACCGCCACCACGGACCACAACGAGATGATCGAAGCGCTACTGGCCCAAGACGCGGAGCGGCTGGTCGAGGTGACGACCCGTCATCTGACCATCCCGATTCGGGACTGATGGCGACGATCCCGACCTGTCTTCCCCCTGTGCGGGAGACACGCCAGGCCCGTCTGGGCGTGCCGGCCGGGTCGGTGGACTGTCACACGCACGTCTTCGTCGACGAATATCCCATGATCGCCGAGCGTGGCTACAACCCGCCCCAGTCGACGCTGGGCGACATGCTGGAGATGCACGCCAAGCTCGGGATCGAGCGAGTGGTCCTCACCCAGCCCTCGGTATACGGGACGGACAACTCGGCCATTCTCGACGCCGTCAGCAGTATCCCTGATCGTGCCCGGGCGGTGGTGGCGGTGACAGGTCGTGTGACCGATGGTGAGCTGGAGAAACTGCATGGCAGGGGCGCTCGGGGGATAAGGCTCAATCTCGACAACGTCGGGGGTATGCCGGTCGAGATGGATGAGGTGCCGGGTCTGGTCAAGCGAATCGGGGCAATGGGTTGGCACGTCGAATTTCTCTTCGCCGGTCGGGAGCTTCCCGGATTGCTCCCGCTGCTTCGCACGCACTCCGCACGGGTCTGTATGGGCCACTACCCATACTGCCGGGGGGGGGGGGGGGTGGGTTACCCACCCTTCCAGGATCTGCTGAGCCTGGTGGCCGAGGGCAATACCTGGGTCAAGCTGTCGGCCCCCAACCGTCTCGGAGTGGGCGATCTCCCCCCCTGGCCCGAAGTGGTGCCCCTCGCCCGCGCCTTGATCGCGGCCAACCCGGACCGGATGTTGTGGGCCACCGATTGGCCCCACCCCAACAAGTTCGAGACACAACCCAACGACGCCGACCTCCTCGAGCAGCTCGAGCTCTGGGCGCCGGAGGAGGAGATGCGACGGCGGATCCTGGTGGACAACGCCACCGCCCTCTACGGCTTCTGATGACCGGTTCCATCGCCTTCATCGGCCTCGGCTTGATGGGCTCACGGATGTCTGGCCACCTGCTGGCCGCGGGCCACGAAGTGAGGGGCTTCGACCCCGACTCCACCCGGCTCGACGAGTTCGGCGCCAGGGGAGGCGTGGTGACCCGGTCACCGGCCGATGCAGTCCTGGGTTGCTGGGCCGCGGTCCTCTCGCTCCCCACCTCCGACGCGTCCAGGGAGGTTTGCCTGGGACAGGGCGGCATCCTGGAGAGCGGGGTGTCACCGCTCTTCGTCTACGACACCACGACCGGCCGGCCCGGCGACGCGATCGAGATCGCCGACGCCGTGGCCCCGAGCGGAGTCGTCTATTCGGACGCCACCGTCAGCGGCAACAGCGAGATTGCCGAGCGGGCCGAGTTGGTGGTGATGTTGGGGGGGTCCGAGGAGGCCTATGAAGCCGGTCGGCCCATCTTCGAGGTCATAGGCCGGTCGCATCACCATGTCGGATCGGTCGGATCGGCGTCCAGGATGAAGTTGATCGTGAACCATGCCCTCACTGTGCATCGCATGGCCCTCGCCGAGGCGCTGGTGGTGGCCGAGCTCTCCGGCATGGACGCGGCGACTGCCCTCGTTGTCCTCAAGGACTCGCTTGCCTACTCGAAGGCGATGGACGTATGGGGCGATCGGATCGTGGCCGGTGACCACGATCCCCCCTACGCCCGGCTTCGGCAGAGTCACAAGGACGCCCGTCTCATCGTCGAACATGGCGAGGGGCTGGGGGCGACGATGGACCTGGCCCGGGTGGCTCGGGATGCACTGGCCGAGGGGGAAAAGAGCGGTCTGGCCGATCTCGACAACTCGGCGGTAGCCGAGGTGGTGCGGCGCCGGGCAGGGATCGGGCGGGTGACATGACAGCCAGGGATCGGGGTGGCTGCTCGCATGAGGCGACTACCGGCGACTGAATTCTATATTGTGCAGGATATGAGCGGCCGGGTCATCGATATCCATTGTCATCGGGAGTGCGGGCCGGCGGCGGCCCTGGTCAAACCGGAAGCGGACCGCTTGGGGCGGAAACCATTGCAGTTCGGCAACGAGCTCACCAAGGAGGTCAACCGAAAGCAGCTCGAGCACCTGCGCCCCAAGATGGAGGATGTCGAAGTCCGCTTGCAGGACATGGATGCCATGGGCGTGGACGTGCAGGCGCTGAGCCTCTCCCCCTACCAGCTCTTCCACTGGGCCGAGGGCGATCTGGCGGCGCGAGCCTTCGCCACGATCAACGACGATCTCGCCGAACTGGTCGCCGGGCACCCAGACCGGTTCGTCGGTCTCGGCGCGGTGCCCCTCCAGGATCCCGACCTGGCAGTCGCCGAGTTGCGACGTTGTTCGGTCGAGCTGGGCTTCCCGGGCATAGAGATGGCGACCCACATCGAGGGTGAGGAGCTGTCCAGCCCACGTTTCGAGGGTTTCTGGCACGTAGCCGAGGAGCTGGGGATGGTCGTGGTGATCCATCCCACCGGGTTCACCGAGCCGGCCCGGTTCACGGACCACTACTTCTTCAACACCATCGGACACCCCCTGGAGGAGACCATTTGCGCCGGCCGCCTCATCTTCGACGGGGTCATCGAGCGCCATCCCGGGCTCGTTTTCGTCTTCTGCCACGGTGGCGGCTATCTCCCTGCGTATGCCGGCAGGTTCGATCACGCCTATCACGCTCGAGCCGACGTCCGCCACGGCCTCCCCCGGCCACCGAGTGAGTATCTGTCCGCGTTCTACTTCGACACGATGGTGTTCGAGGCCGACCAGCTCGGGTTCCTCATCCAGAAATACGGGTCGGATCACATCCTGCTCGGCACCGACTATCCATACGACATGGGTGAGACCGACCCGCTCGGTCTGGTCAACAAGGTGAGCGGCCTGACTCCGGACGACGTGGATCGAATCGTCGGCGGCAACGCGGGTCGTCTGCTCGGGATCGAGCGATGAGAGGCGACGGGATCGGCCTTGCCGTCATCGGATGCGGCACCGTGGGACGAATCCGGGCCGTGCTCGCCCGGGAGCACCCGGCCGTGGAGTGGATCGGTCTGTGCGACATCGATGCCGACACCGCCAAGAAGCTGGGCGAAGACGTGGATGCCGACTTCATCACCTCCGACCTCGACGAGCTCCTCGCCCGCCCCGAGGTGAGCGCGGTGATCGTCGCCACCGCCGAGAACGAGCACGTGGCACCCATCCTCTCTGCGGTGGAGCTGGGCAAGCCGCTCTTCATCGAGAAGCCGCTGGCAACCGACCCGGCCGAGTCGGCTCGTGTGCTCGAGGCCATCCAATCCGCCGGCGTCGATGCGGTGATGGGCTATACCCAGCGTTTCAGACGTCGATTCCAGACCGTCAAGCAACGACTCCGGGATGGGCAGATCGGAGACGTAACCAGCGTGGTCACCCGCGCCTTCATGAACCGGATGGTCCCAGACGCCACCCTGCGCAAGACCAGCGAGCGATCGAACCTGACCCCGATGGTGGTGTCGGGCACCCACTCCCTCGACATGTGCATGTGGCTCATGGAGCCCCGGGAGCCGGTCGAGGTGTACGCCCGGTCCATAGATGCCACATTGGGGGAGATGGGCACCAAAGACGCCACGTTCGGGCTGTTCACCATGGACGACGGGGTCATCTGGAGCATGAACATCAGTTGGGCTCTGCCCACCGTCTGGCCCGGCGCCGTGTACGGGCTCGAGATCGGGATCGTCGGGACCAAGGGCGTCATCGACATCGAGGACACCCATCGAGATGTGGTGCTGGCCACCCAGATCCCCCAACCCGCCGGCTACACCTCGAAGGGATACGAGCCCGACACCCAGCGATACGTCGACTTCCTGGGCAGCTATCCGCCCGGTGACGTTTCCGATGGCCTGCTCTGGGGGCCCATGCGGGAGGAGACCATGACCTGGTTCAACCACCTTTCCACCGGGATCGCCACCCCTCACGCCACGGCCCGCGACGGACACCGCAACCTGTTACTCACCATGGCCATGGACCACTCCGCCCGGATCGGGGCCCCGGTCGGCCTGCCCATCGAGCCAGAGACCCTTCTCTGAAAGGACTGAAAATGGAACCGCTCAGCGTCGGCATCATCGGCACCGGTTGGTGCGGAGGGATCAGGGCGGTGGCCTCCGCCAACAGCGCACTGGTCGGGGCGCTCCACCTGGCCGAGGTGCAGCCGGAGCGCCTGGCCGAGGTGGCCGAGCAGACCGGCGCGGCAACGGCGACCGCCGATTGGGAGCAACTCGTCGACGATCCGGAGATAGACGCACTCATGATCTCGGCCACACCCGAGACGCTTCATTATCCGATGGCGAAGGCTGCCCTCGACGCGGGAAAACACGTCCTGTTGGAGAAGCCGATCTCGATAACGCTCGACGAGGCCGACGAGTTGATCCGGATCGCCGAGTCGAAGGGCCTCAAGTTCACGATCGGGTACTCGCAGCGCTTCAATGCCAAGCAGGCCCTGGTCAAGCGCAGCCTCAACGACGGCACCCTGGGCGACCCGGTGAGTGTCCTGGTCAGCCGGCACATAACCCGGTCTCTGGGGGCCAAGATCGGGTCACGGACCAGGTTGTCGCCGGCGGCGATGGAGGCGACCCACGACATCGACTTCTCGCTCTGGTGTCTCGAGCCCCGCAAGCCGGTGCGGGTCTACTCCCAGGTCGCGTGGGGGGCCCGTCAGGACCAGGGGGTCCCCGACACCCAAGTCATCGTCATCACCATGGACGACGGGGTCACCGTCACGATCGGTGCCGGATGGTCGCTGCCCCCCGGGTACCCAAACTTCTCCACGACCTGGATCGAGTTCCTCGGCACCGAGGGTGCTTTGATCATGGACGCCAGCCACAAGGACATCGTCCTCAACACCGTCAAGGACGGAGTCCAATTCCCCCTCTCCACGATGCCCGGGGAATACGTCGATCATGTTTACGCCGGGCCGATGGAGCGGGAGACGATCCACTTTCTAGAGGCAGTGGCCTACGACCGGCCGGTAATGGTCGACCCGAGGCTGGCCCGTCTCACCATGGAGGTGTACATCGCCGCCGACCTCTCCGCCGAGACCGGCGAGGTGGTCGAACTGCCGCTCGGCGTCGACGAGAGTCAGCCCAGCCTGCTCAGCGCGATCACGGGCTGACCTCCGACCTGAGCCTCGACCGGTGACTCACGGCGAAGGCGATCGTGGCGATGACGCATGAGACCGTGACGAACAGCCAGGCGCCGGGATAGTTGCCACGTCCGGCCAGTGATCCCACGATCAGCGGTCCGATCACGGTGCCGGTGAGGTTGCTCGAGAGGACCATCCCCGAGGCCCGGGCTGGGAACCCGGGGAAGCTGTGTACCACGGTGAAGAAGATGACACCGGGCCATCCCCACGCCCCGAGCAGGGCGACGGGCATGGCCAGGAGATACAGCGGGGGAGTCGAGGTGGCGAAGAGAATGACGGCTCCCAGCCCGCCGATGCCTGTCATCCAGGCCATCTCGGCAAAACCGATGCTGCGGTTTCGGTCCACCGTCCACCCGGCTCCGAGCCGCACGAGCACTACGAGCAGGGAGCAGACAGCCAGCACCGCTCCCGCCGCCCCCTCGCCGATCCCGATGTCCACCGCCGACGGCACCACGAAAAGCGACAGGCCGTTGCCTGCCATCGCCCCTGCGAAACCTCCGATGGCGAGGAGGTAGAGCGAGGCCGGGGGACGCCCCATGCGCCCCTCGGTCCTCTCCACGCCCCTCCTCCCCTCCAGTTCGGGAACGGAGAGGGAGAGCACCAGTGCAAGCACTCCGGCCAGGGCGAACACCCATCGCCAGCCGAACACGAGTCCTATCACGGGCAGCGAGATCCCGGCCAGTGTGCTGGCCAGCGGGACGGACGCCTGTTTCGCCCCGAATCCGAGCCCCTGCCGGGCCCGGTCCACCCCATCGAAGATGGCCAGATTCGACGCCACTTGGATCATCCCGTTGGCGGTGCCACCGGCCGCAGTGGCGATGGGGATGACCCACCAGGTCGCTGCGGTCCCAGCGATCGCACACGAGGCCACAACCAGGTATCCCCCGATGCGGAGTCCGCGCTCGGGGCCGATCCGTCCCATCAGCCTTCCCGCCGGATTGGCCGTCAAGGCCGCCGCGCCGAAGTAGGTGGCGATGGCCAGGCCGAGTCGGCCTACGCCGAATCCGATGTCCTCCTCGAGCTGTAGGACCTGGGCGCTGACCAGGGCGAGGGGGAGGAGACAGACACCCGTGTAGACCACCGCGGTGAGTAGTGGCTTCCCGGCCAGAGCCCGGCCCAGCGGGTTGCTCATCTCCTCTCCGCCCCCAGGGCGACCCGGATCAGGTGCAGTCCGGCGATGGTGGCGAACGTGCGTACCCGCTCGTCGTCGCCACCGAACTCGAAAGCACGCGACGTTGTGGCTCTGGGGGTGGTCACGGTCATCTCCACCTGCCTGGTGGTCCGGGCACCGGGATCGAGGTCGGGCCCGATGGGGCCCACGACGAGGACGACCTCGGCGACAGGGACCTGTCCTTCCACGGCCGGCCCGGCGATGAGCGATCCGGCGAACACGTCCGGGCCGGCCAGGCCGACCCGAGCGCCCACCTGGCCCATGGTGGCCTCCTCGACCGTGGCCACATGCCAGCCGCGTCGGGATAGGCCATCGACGACGAGCGCCTCCACCGTCTCCTCGTCGGCGCCGAAGACCACCTCGCCCAATCTGGCCCTGATCTCCTGCTCGACCGGTCTGATCAGGTCGAGGGCCGTTGTCGGATCGGCCGCCTTGGCGCTGACCCTGATCTTCACCTCCATGTCGCTGATGAGAAAGGCCACAGAGGGGTTGGGGCTCTGGAACAAGTCGTCCAGGAGCTCGGCGATCCTCGACTCACCGAGCCCCCAGGCGCGCAGAACCCGGCTGTGCAGGACCGAGTCGACGCCGGCGATGCCACGGAGCCGTGGGATCACCTCGCCGTCGATCATGGCCCTCATCTCAACCGGTACGCCGGGCACGGCGAACATCCACTTGCCCCGATGCTCGAGTGCGACCCCCAGGGCCGCCCCATTGACGTTGGGGAGCGGGCTGGCCCCTTCGGGCAGGTCGGCCATCCGGAGGACAGTGGGGTTGACCACGCCCGATCGGGCCCGGACGCGGTTCTCGATCCAGGCGGCGTGCCCTTCGTCTCTGGTCATGGCACGACCCGCCACCCTGGCCATCGCCTCCCGGGTCAGGTCGTCCTGAGTCGGCCCGATCCCACCTGTGAGGAGAACCGCGTCCGAGCGGGCCAGGGCAGTCTCGATGGCCGTGACGAGTCGCTCCAGGTTGTCCCCCACCGTGACCTGATAATGGGCATCGAAGCCTTCCTCGGCGAGCCGTGCCCCGATCGTCGCTGCGTTGGTGTTGGTGATCTGCCCGAGCAGGAGCTCGGTGCCGACCGCGATGACCTCGACGATCAATTCCCCGGCTCCCAGAGGCCGAACTTCCAGGCCGGGTCGCCCGGGATCATCGTCCGCTCGAATTGGGACGCCTGACCCATTTGGCGGGTTCGGGCCAGCGCCCGATGCCCGAGGTCGAGCTGGCCCGGCTCCCAGGCGGACAGCGCCCCGGGCACGTCGCCGTCGGCGGTGACGAGAGCGTCACGAAGGGCCCAGCCGTCGGCGCATGCCTTGGCCTGGCCCGCTGCCACGTGAGGCCGGAGGCCAATCGCGGCGTCACCGATGAGACACACCCGGCCGAACGCCATGCGAGGGCTCTCCAGGTCGAATACCGCCTGGATCAGCGGCTCGTCACATCCCTCCACCACTTCGAGCAGAGTCGGCGCCAGGACCCCGGCCGCGGTGGCCCGCATCTCGGCGACATGCTCGTTGCGGATCGTGCCTGGCGGCATCGTCCCGGCCCGCGCTACCCCGTCACGACCCATCATCAGATCCTCGAAGGGGCCGCCGGTGGGGTAGTTGCGGTACCACACGAAGTTGATCACCCGATGCGGCGGGGTGGAACGCCCTTTCTGATCGGGAATGGCGTAGACCAGGATGTGGCCAGGGTCGAGCACCTGATAGATCATGGCGTCGGCCAGGTCGGCTCTTGCACCGTCCGAGAGATCGGCCTCTGGTGTGGTGCCGCGCCAGGCGACGTAACCGGCATACTCGGGCAGCACCTCGGGCATGAGGATCGAGCGCGCGGTGGAGAGCAGGCCATCGGCACAAACCAGAAGGTCTCCTTCTACCGGCCCCCTGCCGGCGATGTGGAGGGTCACCCCGTCCGGTCGATTCTCGAACCACGTCATCTCGTGCCCGAGGTGGTATCGATCCGGGCCGAACACCTCGAGCAGCGCCCGGTAGATGGTGCTCCACCCACTGAACCGGTAATGGTCCGGGTCGGCGCTGAGCACGACACCGGCGCGGTCCACGTACGTCCAGTAGGTGAGCTCGAGGCTTACCCGATCGTCGTCGCCACTCCGCTGGGTGAAGTAGCGCTCGGTGACGGGCAGGACGACGATGCCGGCCCCACGATCCTCGAGCGCGGCAGGGGATCGCTCGTATACGTCCACTTCACAGCCCAGATCCCGGAGCAGGACCGCGGCGGTCAGACCGCCTATCGACCCGCCGGCGACGAGAACCTTGGGCCAGCCCATCGCTCGCCCCGATCAGTCGAGTAGCTCGACTGTCACGAAGCGCAGGTCGCTATCCCCGATGTTCTCCAGGTCGTGGATCAGTGCGGTCTCGGGGGTGTGCTCGAGGTATTTGGTCTCCCCGACCAGGTAGTCGCGCACGAGGAAGGTCCCGTCGGCGAATCGTTGCAGCCCCCGGCTTCCCTCGACCACGGTCCAGAAGTAGTTGGTGACATGGGAGTGGAAGGCTCCTCGTTCCCCGGGCCGGAGCAGTATCTCCCAGACCCGTATCCGGTCGTTTTCGAACCAGACGGTGGTGCCGACGTCGAAATTGGATGGCGCCGCGGTGAGCTCCTCGGCGAAGTCCGCCGGGTCGTAGACCCCTTGCTCGACGATCTCGGGCCGCGCCTCCATCTGTGGCCTAGTTCACCCGGTAGTCGGGTTTCTCGCCTTTGAGGACTTTGATCACCTGGGTCGCCGCCTTTCGCTGCGACTCCGCCAGCGCCTCCTCGGAGTAATAGGCCATATGGGGCGTCACGATCAGGTTGGGGACACCCTCGACCCGGCTCGAGTCGAGAGGCTCGACGTCGAAGACATCGAGCCCGGCGGCGCCGAGACGTCCCTCGTTCAGCGCCGTCACCAGTGCGTCCAGATCGACCAGTGGGCCCCTCGAGGTGTTGACCAGGATGGCGTGGGGCTTCATGTGGGCCAAAGCGTCGCGGCCGATGATCCCCCGGGTCTCGTCATTGAGGGGGAGATGGAGGGAGATGATGTCCGCCCTACCCAACACGGTCTCGAATTCGAGCAGAGGAGGGAAGTCGGGGCCTGGCTGCAGATATGGGTCGTGGGCGATGATTCGCGCTCCCAGCGCCTCCAGGGGCGCGGCTATGCGGCGGGCGATCCGCCCATAGCCGACCAGACCGACGGTGAGGGTGGAAAGACGGCGGATGGGCCGGAAGTTGTCGATGCTCCAGATGCCATCCCTCACGGAGCGATCGGCGGTGATCACCTTGCGTAGCGAGGCCAGGATCAGGGCGAGGGCGTGGGTGGCCACCTCCTCCACCGAGTAGTCGGGGACGTTGGTCACAACGATGCCGGCATCGGCGGCCGCTTTCAGGTCGACGTTGTCGAACCCGATGCCGTAGCGGGCGATGATCTTGCACTTCTCCAGCCTGGCGATCGAGTCGACGGACCAGGGGAGATAGGTGTTGAGGATGGCATCGGCGTCAGCCGCTTCGACCAGCACCGCTTCGATGTCTCCCTTGGCCACCTTGAGGTCGGCGTCGATCTCGGCCAGCAGCCCGCGCTCGATCTCGACCGAGGGGAACACCTGGTCGCTGACCACCACCTTGTACTTGCTCATCGTCCCTCCAGGAACGGTCGGATCACGTCTGCGAAGCCGTCGGGGGACTGGAGATGTGGTGCATGGGCGATGCCGGCCATGCGCACCAGGCTGGACCCCGGGATCAGGTCGTGCAAGTCCTCGGCCAGCGCAGGTGGCGTGGCCTGGTCCTCGTCACCGACGACTATCAGGGTCGGGTTGCCGATCGACGGCGCCAGCTGTCGGTAGTCGAGGCCATGCAGGGCCTTGCAGGCGGTGACGAAGGCGTCAGGATCGGTCCGTCTCAGGACATCGGCTCGCTCCTCAGCCACGTCCGGATGGGCCTGCAGATAGTCCTCGGTGAAGATGCGACGCAGGGCCATCGGGACGACCGCCTCCATCCCACCCCCCTCTACCAGCCCGATCATGTTCTCGAAGGCAGTCTTGGCCGGGTCGGGGAACCCGGCTCCACACCCCACCAGGACCAGCCTGTGGAAAGACTCCCGATGTCGGATGGCGGTCCCCAGGGCGACGAAGGCGCCCAGCCCGTTGCCAATGAGGGTGATCTCCTCCGGCTCCAGGTCCAGTGTCTCGATGAAGCCTGCGACCAGCCGGGCATACTCGTCGATGTCGGGGCGGACCGGTTCGGTGGCCCCGAAGCCCGGCAGGTCCATGCTCATCACCCTGCCCCCGAGCAGCCCTGATACCGCATCGAAGGCGGAACGGTCGGTGAGGAGGGAGTGGAGCAGGAGGCGGATCTTCCCGGATCCGGTGTCGGAATACGACACGTTCCCGCTCGGAGTGGCGGCGATCTGCGGGGCAGAGGTGGTCACCTGCTGATCCTATATCATGCACGATCCAGCTCAGAGTTGTGGGAGGAGCAGATGCCCCGTGTCCGCATGATCGAAAGCCGAGACGACACCACCTCCTCCCAGGTCGATATCTTCGATCACATCGCTGCCAGCCGGGGCGGGCAGATGATCCGCCCCTTCGCCGCCATGATCCACCGTCCCCAGATCGCCCGCGCCGCCGCTGACCTCGGTGCGGTGATCCGCTATCAGTCGACGCTTTCCGATCACGACCGTGAAGTGGTCATCTGCACTACTGCCATCGAGCGTGATTGCGGCTTCGAATGGGAATCGCACACACCGATAGCCCGGGCAGCCGGGGTCTCCGAGACCACGCTGGGTCATATCGAGTCAGGCACCGCGGTCGAGGATCCGGGTGACGCCGTGCTGGTCGAGTTCACCAGGGAGTTGTGCCGAACGGGAAAGGTCGGCGACGCCGGCTTCGAGCGGGCTTGGGACCGTCTCGGCGAGGAGGGCACGGTGGAGCTGGCCGCCGTCATCGGCTATTACACGATGTTGGCGGTTTTCATGAGCGCCTGTGAGGCATGTTGAGAATCGAGGAGGATCGATGGATGAGAAAGTGAGGCTCGCCAGCATCGGCACGGGGCGTTGGGGCTCGGAACTGGCCGACGCCGTCGCAAAGACCGGTCAGGCGGTGATCGTCTCGGGCTGGGCCCGTCGCGCCGAGGGCAGGGAGGCTTTTGCCTCTAAACATGGCTGCCGGGCGGCGAGCTCGCTGGAGGAGCTGCTGTCCGACCCCGAGGTCGAAGGCGTGGTCATCACCACGTCCCATCAGAGCCACCGCGAGATGGTCGAGCAAGCCGCCGCCGCGGGAAAACACGTCTTTGTGGACAAGCCGTTCACCAACACGGTCGAGGACGGGGTGGCCGCCATCGTCGCCGCCCGGGAGGCAGGCGTGCTCCTCCAGGTCGGGCATCAGCGTCGTCGCACCCCGGCCAAGCGGCGGATCAAGGCCATGCTCGAAGCCGGCGAGCTGGGAGACGTGGAGACCGTGGTCACCAACCAGTCCATTCCCAACGGGTTCAAGATGCCGGACGAGGCCTGGCGCTGGGACCCGGCGCAGAGCCCGCTGGGGTCGATGACCTCTCTCGGGGTACACAAGATCGACACCATCAACTATCTGGTTGGCCCGGTGCGAAGCGTCTTCT
>JAICRU010000120.1 GCA_025937235.1 Acidimicrobiia bacterium | reverse complement strand
TCACACTCGGGCCGGGTCGTAGGGGCCGAAGAAACGCCGGGCCACCCGTTTCAGGGCCATCCAGGCGGCGGCGAGCCCGATGGAGAAACCGCCGGCACTCTTGGGCGCTTCCATCTCGCCGAGTGGCACGCCCTTGTCATAGGCGTCGATCCGGGCCTGCATGTTCGTGGCGAAGTCGCGCAGCATGACGGCGCTCACGTCGGAGACCATGCCCCGGCCGTACTGGGCCGCGGCGCCCGACAATTGCAGGTCCTGTTCCACCTCGACCCTGGTGCCATTGGCGGTAGGGACGAGCCGGGCGGTGAGGCCCAGATTGGCCTGACCCCGGCCCTTCTGGTCGGCCCCGGCAGCATCGACCACGATCGTCTTGCTGGCCTCGTCCCGCTCCTTGACCGCGGCCCGTCCGGCGAACTGCATCTGCACCGGTCCGAGACGAATGGCCACGTTGCCCTCGTAGTGATCTTCTGCAATCTCATCGGTCAGGTTGGCGCCGGGCAGGCAGGAGGCGACGTTGGGGATGTCCTGACAGAACTCCCACACCTTTTCGATGGGCTGGGCCACCTCGAATTCCTGTTTGATCAGCATCTCATCCCCTGACTGTGGTGTTTGCGGACGGGTCTTTCTCGTATGCGACTCGGCATCCCGGGCAGCAGAAGAAGTAGGTCACGCCTTCTTGCTCGAAAGGGCGGCTCGTGTCGTCCGCCGGCACAGTCATCCCGCAGACGAGGTCGATGGCGGTGCCCTCGGCAATGTGGTTGTGTTCGCGGTCGTGGTGGTCGATCGGCTCCGGGCTCATCGTGGTCACCGGCTCGGGGTCGAGGACACCTTTCGCCCGCAGCTCTACCAGCTCGGCGAGGACCGACACTGCGATCTCCGGGTGGGAGGTGTGGCCCAGGTCGATGCCGACCGGGACCCTCACCCGTTCCAGCAGCTCCGTGGAGACGCCCCGGTCGGCCAGGTAACTGAGAATCGCCTCACCACGTTTGCGTGATGCCACGAGGCCAACGAAGGCGGGCCCGGCGGTGACCGCCTGCTCCACGGCCTCTTCGTCACCATGGCCCTGCGTCGCTACCACGACTACCGTCCGGCTGCCTACGTGGGCCCTCTTGAAGTCAGCCACGTCGACCAGGTCGGCCCGCCATCCGACCCCGCTGGCGAGGTCGACCAGGGTCGCCGCCATCGGGGATCTTCCCACCACAACCAGATGCGGGCTGGGCAGGACCGGTTCGATGTACAACTGGAGCGCCCCCTCGGACTGGCAAGACATCTGGACGAACATCATCCCTTCGGGTACGTCTCCGAACTGGTCGGGAGCGCCGAGGAGGATCAGACGGGGTGTGCGGGCCTCGATGGCCCGCTGCGCCTCCCTCACCACCACCGGCTCGGCGCAGGCGCCGCCGATCCAGCCATGCATCTGGCCGTCGGCGGTGATGATGGCCCGTGCCCCCTGATGACCGGACGACGGAGCCTGGCGCCAGACGACCGTGGCCAGGGCGAACTCGACACCCTGGCGGGCGAGGTCGCTCGCCATCTCGATCATCCGCCACCCGTCGGCAGGCTGGGCGTTCACGCCATCCTCACCGGGGGAGCGCCACTCACGTCCTGGCCGGTCTGCAGCGCCTCATAGACCCGATCGGGGAGCACCGGCATGTCGATGTTGCGCACTCCCGAGCCCTTGACGGCATCCATCACAGCATTGACGAAGGCGGCGGGCCCTCCCACGGCGGCGCATTCGCCGATGCCCTTCGCCCCGATCGGGTGATGGGGGCAAGGGGTGACCACCTCGTGTAGCTCGAAGCCGGGTGTCTCCCAGGCGGTGGGGAGGAGGTAGTCGGTGAAGTTGGACCCGATGCAGTTGCCCTCGTCGTCGAAGGTGATGAACTGCATGTTGGCCATGGCGTACGCCTCGGTCAGCCCACCCATGATCTGACCCTCGACGATCATCGGGTTGATCCGGACCCCGCAGTCGTCGACGGCGACCATGCGGAGCACGTCCCACACCCCGGTCTGGGGGTCGACCTCGACCGTCACGATGTAGCAGGCGAAAGGCCAGGTCAGGTTGGGCGGGTCGTAGTAGGCGACGTTCTCCAGACCCGGTTCCATGCCGTCGGGCATGTTGGAGTAGGCGGCAACGGCGCACTCCTGGATGGTCACCCCTCGGTCGGGCTGACTACGCACATAGAAGCGCCCCAGCTCCCACTCGATGTCCTCTTCGGAGATCTCGAGGAGGTGGGCGGCGATCTTGCGGGCCTTGGCCCGGATCTTGCGTGACACCATGGCCACCGCTGCGCCTGCCACCGGAGTGCTGCGTGACGCGTAGGTACCCATTCCGAAGGGGGCGGTGTCGGTGTCACCCTCTTCGACCAGTACGTCCTCCGCCGGGATCCCCAGCTCGTGGGCCACGATCTGGGCCCAGGTCGTCTCATGGCCTTGCCCCTGGCTCTTGGCCCCGGTGCGAAGCAAGGCCTTGCCCGTCATGTGGATCTTGAGCTCGGCCGAGTCGAACATCTTGATCCCGAGGATGTCGTATTCGCGGCTGTTTCCGGCGCCGAGAGGCTCGGTCATGGTGGAGATGCCGATGCCCAGCAGCCGGCCCCGCTTGGCCGCCTCCTCCTTCTCCTTCAGGAAATCCTGGTAGCCGACCGCCTCCAGGCCGACGTCGAGGCATTTGCCATATTGCCCGGAGTCGGTGAGGAAGCCCCACGATGTGCGATGAGGGAAGTCGTCGTCACGGACGAAGTTGACTCGGCGGAACTCGGCCTGGTCCATGCCGAGGTCGTCCGCCGCAGCGTGCACCATCCGCTCCTGGAAGAACATCGCTTCGGTCACCCGGAAGGAGCACCGGTAGGCGACGCCACCGGGTGCCTTGTTGGTGTACACCCCGCGGGCAACGAGATGGGCATTGGGGATGTCGTAACAGGAGAACGCCGAATGCATCAGCCCGATCTTGAATTTCGAGGGTTGTGCGTCCGAGAAGAAGGCGCCGTGGTCGGCCGTGGTGTTCATCCGGACCCCGAGGATGCGGCCATCCCTTCGCAGCGCCAGTTCGCCCTGCAGATAGACGTCCCGGGCGAAGCCGGTGGAGATGAGGTTGCCGGTGCGGTCCTCGATCCACTTCACCGGTCGCTCCAGGAGGATCGAGGCCAGGATCGAGGCGACATACCCCGGATAGACCGGGACCTTGTTCCCGAACCCGCCACCGATGTCGGGTGAGATGATCCGGATCATCTGCTCGGGTAGCTCCGCCACGAGTGCCACCGCAGCCCGGATGATGTGGGGAGCCTGGGTGGTCAGGTAGACGGTGAGCTTCGAGGTGGCCCGGTTGAAGTCGGCGATCGATCCGCAGCACTCGATGGGGGAGGGATGCGATCGGGGGTAGTGGAGCTCGATCTTGGAGACCAGGTCGGCCTCTGCGAAGGCCCTGTCGGTGCCGGCCTTATCACCCACCTCCCAGTCGTAGATCACGTTGTCGGACTGATTCTCCTTGTCATCCCGGATCAACGGCGCTCCCTCGGCCATTGACTGGGTCGGGTTGACGATGACCGGCAACGGCTCGTAGTCGACGACGATCGCCTCACATGCGTCCTTGGCGATGTAGGGGTCGTCGGCGATGACACAGGCCACCTCCTGTCCCTGGAAGCGGACCTTGTCGGTGGCCAGGACCGCCTGGGTGTCGTAGGAGAGGGTGGGCATCCAGGCCAGGTTGCGGGCGGCCATCGTCTCGCCGGTCAGCACCAGTCTGACACCGGGCATCGCCCATGCCTTGGAGGTGTCGATGGATCTGATGCGGGCATGGGCCAGAGGGCTGCGGAGGATCTCCATGTGCAGCATCCCGGGGAGCACGATGTCGTCGACGTAGTTGCCTTTGCCCCTGATGAAGCGGTTGTCCTCGACGCGGCGCCTGCTGGCGCCCATCCCGCCGATCTTGACCTCGTCGACCGCCGTCATGAATCCACCTCCGCAGGCTCCGTGTCTCCGCCATCGAGCTTCGAGGCGGCCCACATGACCGCCTTCACGATGTTCTGATAGCCGGTGCAACGGCACAGGTTGCCGCTGAGGGCCCAGCGGATCTCGTCCTCGGTCGGGCTTGGGTTCTCGTCGAGGAGTGCTTTGGAAGCCATCATCATCCCGGGGGTGCAGAACCCGCATTGCAGGCCGTGCTCCTCTTTGAAACCCTCCTGAAGGGCGTGAAGCTCACTGGGGCCGGCCAAACCCTCCACGGTCATCACGTCGTGGCCATCGGCCTGGACGGCGAACATGGTGCAGCTCTTCACCGGCCGGCCGTCGACGAGGACAGTGCACGCGCCGCAATTGCTCGTGTCGCAGCCGGTGTGGGTGCCGGTGAGCTTGAATCCCTGCCGAAGAAGATGGGCAAGGGCGAGTCGGGGCTCGACCACCGCGCTGCGCCGCTCGCCGTTCACCATGACCGTGATCTCCCGCACCGGGATCTCTTGGGCCGCTCCCGGGGTGATCTCCTGGAACAAGCTCGTCATCAGGCGGCCTCCTCTTCCGATCGCAGCAGGCCAGTCAGGATCCGACTCGTGAAGACCCTGACCAGTTGTCGCTTGAAGTCGGCGCTGCCCCGGTGATCGGTCTTGGGCTGGGCGGCCTGGGCAGCCAGCTCGGCGGCCTCGCCGATGGTGTCGGTCGTCAGCGGGCGGCCGGTCAGCGCATGGGCGGCGGCGTCCGCCGCCATGGTCGCAGGGCCTACAGCGGTGAGGGCGATGCCGGCCCTGCTGACCTGGGAGCCGACACGGTCGATCGCCACTGCCACCCCGACGGTCGCGTAGTCGCCCACTCTTCGCTCCAGCTTGAGGTAACCGCCGGCGGGCTCCCCTTTGGGCGCAGGCACCACGGCCTCGACTGCGACCTCGTCGAAGGCGAGTGCATTCTGGAAGGGGCCCCTCACGAAGTCCCTCACCGCGATGCTGCGTCGTCCATTGGGCCCCTGGGCGACGATCGAAGCGTCGAGAGCGGTCATGACCGAGGCCCAGTCACCTTGGGGGTCGGCATGGCAGACCGAGCCCACCAGGGTGCCCCTCATGCGCACGATGGGATCCGCCACCAGCGGGGCCGCAGCGGCCATCGTCGGCTGTCGCGTGGCAAGGAGGGAGGACCGTTCCAGGTCGGCGTGCCGGCACACGGCGCCCACCCGGATGGACCCGTCGTCGTCGATCCGGTGATAGTCGAGGTCGGGGATCTCGTTGATGTCGACCAGCATCTCGGGCGAGGCAAAGCGAAGCTTCATCATCGGGACCAGGCTCTGGCCCCCGGCGAGGATCTTGGCGTCACCACCGCCGTCGTGGAGAAAGGCGACGGTCTCATCGATCGAGCGTGGTGCCTCGTAGCGGAATCGAGCGGGGTAGATGATGGCCTCCTTGCTTGGCGCTCAGCCTTGTGGCGTTGTGCCTGGTTCGGAGCGGGGCTCCCTGGGGAACGACTGTGGATCCGGTATGGCCACCGGTAGGGACTCGCCCTCGGGGTCGGGCCGGGGCTCCTGATGTGGCGGCCATGGCCCCTGCACCGGCTGGCCGGCGACCTTGAGGTATTCGATGATCTGGGGCCAGGCCCAGATGGTGGGACTCTTGCCCGTCTGAGGAGCGCCCTCGATCAGCTCGTAGAGACGCGGGCTTCCCCGGCTATGACCGGAAGACTCGAATGCCAAAGGGACCTCCTCGAGTGCGGCTTCGACGCCAACCACAACCCGCATCGCAATCGAAATCAGGATAACCACCGCAGGTGGGGCGGGGCAGGGCCGATCGCCGGATTGTTCGCCGGTCGCAGATCGCCCCTTTCGAGAAGAGTGCAACGGTTTGCGGCGGGGCCATCGCGGCCAATACGTCGACGGCGCCGATTCGGTTCCCTCAGGCTGGTGTGCCCGACCCGACCAGTTTGCGTGCCTCGTCGCCGTAGGCCGCTTCGATCCGCTCTCGTACGCCGGGGGTGAACATCCCGCCGAATATCTCGAACAGGGTGGGCGACAGCTCGGCGATGCCCTCGGCACTGAGGAGATCGACACCGAGGTTCCGTTCCAGATGGGCGTGCATCACGAGCATGCCTAGGTTGAGCGCCATCTGCACCGCGGTGCGCCGTTCCAGGTCGGGAGAGTCGCGGACCATGCCCTTCTCCACCGCGATCCGGCTGATCCCGAGTCCCTCCCTCAGCATCTCGTCGAAGAGGTCCCCGGCGGCGGGGTGATTTCGGGAAAGGGCCCAGCCGAAGTAGCGGAGCAGGGGTTGTGCCATCTGGAAAGCGGCGGCGGCGAAGGCAGGG
>JAICRU010000055.1 GCA_025937235.1 Acidimicrobiia bacterium | reverse complement strand
ATCGCTGACGGCCGTGCCCGGCCCGGCCCTTACACTCGGCTTCATGCCGATAGAGATCGATATCGCCCATGTGGCCAGGTTGGCCAGGCTCGGTCTCAGCGCCGACGAGCTCGAGGCCTACCGGGCCCAGCTCGGCGTGATCCTGGAACACGCAGCCCGTGTCCAGTCACTCGATGTCGAGCCCGGAGTCGAGGCAGCTCACCCGCTCGGGATGGAGAACGCGTTCAGGGAGGACGAGATCCGGCCCTCCCTGAACCGGGATGAGGTTCTCGCCCAGGCCCCGGACGCCCACGACGGGCAGTTCGTCGCTCCACCGGCGATGGAGGACGCTCGGTGATGGCAGCCGGCCTCGCTGACGCCGGGCGCTTGCTGCGCTCGGGCGAGATCACCGCCACCGCCCTCCTCGAAGAGGCTCTGGGCACGGCATCCCGGACCGAGGCACAACTGCATGCCTTCCTGACCATCGACAGCGAGGGGGCCAGGGAGGCCGCCGCGCAGGCCGACGCCGACTTCGCCGACGGCGTCGATTTCGGCCCTCTCCACGGGATCCCTGTCGCCCTCAAGGACAACTTGTGCACCCGTGGGTTGGAGACCACCGCTGGATCGCAGATCCTCGCCGGATACGTTCCGCCTTATGACGCCACCGTTGTGGAGAGGCTGCGCCACGGTGGTGCGGTGATCGTGGGCAAGACCAATCTTGACGAGTTCGCCATGGGGTCTTCGACCGAGAACTCGGCCTATGGTCCGACCTACAACCCTTGGGACCTGAGCCGTGTCCCCGGAGGCTCCTCCGGCGGGTCGGCCGCCGTGGTGGCCGCCGGATCGGCCCTCCTCGGGCTGGGATCCGACACCGGAGGCTCGATCCGGCAGCCGGCCTCGCTGTGTGGCGTGGTTGGGATGAAACCCACTTACGGCACGGTGAGCAGGTACGGGTTGATTGCATTTGCCTCCTCGCTGGACCAAATCGGCCCCTTCACCAGGACCGTCGAGGACTCGGCAATCGCGCTGTCGACCATCTGGGGACACGACCCGTTGGACTCCACCTCCTATGCGGGCAAGTACCCGGACCCCGTGGCCGGCCTGGAACGTGGAGTCGACGGGCTCAAGGTGGGCATAGTCACCGAGCTTTCCGGTGAAGGGTTCGAGCCGGGCGTCGAAGCGGCCACCGGGGACATGCTGGGCCGGCTGGAGAAGGCAGGGGTCCAGTTGGTGGAGGTGTCCCTGCCCACCTTCGAGATCGCCCTTTCCGCCTATTACCTGATCGCCCCGGCCGAGGCGTCGTCCAACTTGGCTCGATTCGATGGGATCAGGTACGGGCTCAGAGTGGAGGGGCCGACCACCGAGGAGTTGATGGCGCGGACGCGGGCGGAGGGGTTCGGGCCCGAGGTGACCCGCCGCATCCTCCTCGGCACCTATTCCCTGTCTGCCGGCTATTACGACGCCTTCTACGGTCAGGCCCAGCGGGTGCGGGCCGCGATCCAGGAGGACTTCGCCCGTGCCTACGACCTGGTCGACGTCCTCGTGTCACCCACCAGCCCCACGGTTGCCTTCGAGGCGGGGGCGCGGACGTCTGATCCCTTGGCCATGTATCTCTCCGACATCTGCAACATCCCGGCGAACATGGCCGGCCACCCGGCCATGACGGTGCCGATAGGGCTAGACGATTCCGGGCTGCCGATCGGGTTCCAGGTCATGGCCCCGCCCCTGGGGGAGCAGATCATGTACCAGGTGGCCGCCGAGGTCGAGCGGCAGGCGGCGTTCGTGATCGCCCCCACGGCCGTCCAGGTGGCGCGATGACCTGGGAACCGGTGATCGGGATCGAGGTCCACGTGGAGCTAATGACGGCATCGAAGATGTTCTGTGGGTGCGAGGTCGCCCACGGCGGCCAGCCCAACACTCGTGTCTGCCCGACCTGTCTCGGTCTCCCCGGCGCCCTCCCCGTGACCAACAGGGCAGCCATCGAGTCGATCATGTCGATAGGCCTCGCCCTGGGCTGCCAGATCTCGCCGCGTTCGGTGTTCCATCGCAAGAACTACTTCTACGCCGATCTCCCCAAGAACTACCAGATCTCACAGTTCGACGTCCCGGTGTGTCACGACGGCTATCTCGACATCGAGGTCGACGGTGCCGCCAGGCGGGTCGGCATCGAGCGGGCCCACATGGAAGAGGACACCGGCAAGTCGATCCATATCGGCCTCGGGGGGCGCATCCACGCCGCCGAGCGCACCCTCCTCGATTTCAACCGCTCCGGCGTCCCCCTGGTCGAGGTGGTGTCCCGGCCCGATCTCCGCAGCGCGGTCGAGGCGCGGGCCTACGCCCAGGAGTTGAGATCGGTCATAGCGGAGCTGGGGGTGTCCGACGTCCGGTTGGAGGAGGGGTCGATCCGATTCGATGCAAACGTATCGGTCCGACCCGAAGGCTCGGAGCAGCTCGGCACGAAGGTCGAGGTCAAGAACATGAACTCCTTTCGCTCCCTGGAGCGAGCGGTCGGCCACGAGGTCGAGCGACAGACCGCGCTGCTCGAATCCGGAGGGTCGGTGGTCCAGGAGACGCGTCACTGGGATGAGGAGTCGGGGGTCACCCATTCGATGAGGGTGAAGGAGGGCTCGTCCGACTACCGCTATTTCACCGAGCCCGATCTCGTGCCGCTGGTGATGAGCCCGGAATGGGTGGCCGGTCTGGGAGCCCGCCTCCCGGAAATGCCCGCCGAGCGACGAGCCAGGTATCTCAGCCAAGGCTTGGCCCCGTCTACCGCCGGTGTCCTCTCGGGGCTCGACCCGGGGCTCCGTGCGGTCTACGACGATGCCGTGCTCTCCGGCGCCTCCCCCCAGGCCGCGGCCAATTGGCTCACCGGAGAGGTGGTCGCATGGCTGCGCCGAAGCGAGGCCGATGGGCCTTTGACTGGTCTGGACGGGCCAAACCTGGCCGAACTGATCGAGATGGTCGACGACGGAGCGGTCTCGAGCTCTGCCGCCAAGGAGCTGCTCGCTGGCATCATGTCGGGTGAGGGCGGTCCACGGGAGATCGCCGAGCGGCGCGACCTGCTCCAGGTGAGCGATGTGGGTCAGCTCGATGGGGTGATCGATTCGGTGCTGGCCGAAAACCCTGACGCGGTCGGCGAGTTCAGGAGTGGCGAGGAGAAGGTGGTGGGGTTCCTCGTGGGTCAGATCATGAAGGCAACAGGAGGAAAGGCCGACCCCCGCCTGGTCAATCAGCTGCTCCGGGAGAAGATGACCGGCTGATCCGCTCGGGGGGTCCTGGGGGTCGCCCCCGAGTATTGACGGTTAGCTTCGAGGAAGAGATGCAGAGGCACACCAAGATCATCGCGACGTTGGGACCCGCGGTCGGCACGGAGACCGGCGTGGCCGCCCTCGTGGATGCCGGCATCGATGTGGCCCGGCTCAACTTCTCGCACGGTGACCACGACTTCCATCGGTCGTTGGCCGAGTGGGTCCGTGCCGCTTCCAAGGCCTCGGGGCGCAACGTGGCCCTGATGCAAGACATCCAAGGCCCCAAGCTCCGGGTGGGCGAGTTCGCCGAGGGTGCGGTCATCTTGCGGCCCGGGCAGCAGGTGAAGCTCGTGCCCGACGAGGCGCTGGGCAACGAGACCGTGATACCGGTGGGTTACGAGCCCCTGCTCAGGGATGTGGAGCCCGGTGATCGGGTGCAGCTGGCCGACGGGCTGATTCGCTGCGAAGTGGTCGAGATCACCGAAGATGGCCTGCTGGCGGACGTGAACGTCGGGGGTGTGCTCTCGGATCACAAGGGTGTCTCCTTCCCCGACAGCACGCTGACCCTCGACATCGTGACCCCCAAGGACGAGGCGGACCTCGCCTTCGGCCGCGAGCTGGGGGTCGATTACGTGGCGGCCTCCTTCGTCAGGACAGGTGACGACGTACGCGACATCGCCGGTCTCGCCGGGGAGGTTCCCATAGTGGCCAAGATCGAGCTGGCCCAGGCATACGAGAACCTGGACGACATCATCGGCCCCTCATCAGCGGTGATGGTGGCCCGAGGCGACCTCGGGGTTCAGCTCCCGTTGGAGAAGATCCCTCTGATACAGGCCGAGATCCTCAAGAAGACAAACGCCTCGGGCCGCGTCTCCATCACTGCGACCGAGATGCTCGAGTCGATGACCAAAAGCCCCCGGCCCACCCGCGCCGAGGTGACCGATGTCGCCCACGCGGTGCTCGCGGGCACCGATGCGGTCATGCTCTCCGGCGAGACCGCGGTCGGCGATTACCCGGTGCAGGCGGTGGCGGCAATGGCCTCGATCTGTGTCGCGGTGGAGGAAGGGACTCTGTCGATGCGGGACCGACACTCGATCCCCTTCGTGGGCGATGGGAACACCGTCGCCTCGGCAGTGGCCCAGGCAGCCACCGAGATCGCCGTCAATCTGGAGGCGGAGACAATCGTGGCATTCACCGAGACCGGCAACACCGCTCGCCTCCTCTCAAAATACCGGCCCGAGGCCAGGATCGTCGCCTTCACTCCCAACCAGGTGACCCTGCGTCAAATGGCACTTTATTGGGGGGTGAGCCCACATCATTTCGAGCGGCGCAGATACACCGACGAGGAGATCGCCTCTGCCGCGGCGATCCTCGAGAAGGAGGGCGTGGTCAGCAAGGGCGACCGGGTGGTCATGGTCGCCGGCGTGCCCCCGAACATCCAGGCCTCCACCAACCTGGTCAAGGTCCACGTGATCGGGGAACTATCTCGTGGACTTCGCTCCTGATTACGATCCCGTCCCTCATGGGCCAGGCCGTCGTCGTCAACCAGGTGATGGAAGCCGGTGAGATCCTCCTGATCGACACCGATCGAAGCTTCACCGGCCAGGACGGCATGGCCATGTCGCCCGACGACCCTGGTGAGGCCGTGCCCGGGATCCTGGCCGGGAGGCTGTTCGATCTGGGCATCGGGCTCGACCACGTCTACGTTCTGCAGAACACCGTGACGGTGAGGCGGCCGGGCGGGTGGGACGAGGCATCCAAGGCCTCGGTCGTCTCCGTCGTGGAGGGGTTTCTGCTCTTCTACACCGAGGCATGACCCGCGTCGCCTCGTGGGCTCAGGAGGTCGCTGAGGTCGTCCCGAGCGGAGCCGTAGTCGGTGTGGTCGTCCCCGGGGGGGCCGTAGTCGGCAACGTGGTGGGCGGCACCGTCGTTGGCGGGATAGTCGTGGTCGTCGGACAGGTGGTCGATGTGCCGGGCACCATGCACGGATGGACCTCGAAGACGGCGAACCTGGGGGCGTAGCGAACGGTCCATTCCTGGAGGTCGACCACATTGTTCTCGTCGCCTCCGAGCAGGATCCGGCGGGTCACCGTCACGCTCCAGCCGCCAAGCTCGGTCTGGGTTTGATCCTGCTGGTTGACGCCGAGATCGGGGTTCGGCTCGTAGCGAGGCTCCGGTGGGTCGGTGAGGGCGAAACGGTCCGAGACGTCACCTTTGACGTGGAGGGCGTTGGGACCCCCTTCGGCGTCGACCCACGCCCGGCTCCGCCCGTCCGATTGCTCGCCCTTCAACGTCCGACCGTCGTTCTCGCCGAAGATACGGACGGTGATCGAGGTGTCGGTGTAGGTGGTGTCGATCAAGATCCCGTATTCGGTGTTGTTGCGGAACTTGAGATCGGGGCTGCGCCAGTTGAGCGTGGCCTCGACCCCCTCCGGATATCGCGGGAAGTAGTAGGAGTGGGGCTTGTGCTCGACGTCCTCATAACCACCCCAGAACACCGCGTTGTAGAGCGTGGTGGTGAACTGGCTGACCCCACCGCCGACCGTGTCTTCGACCTCTCCGGCGATGATGGTCCCCGCAGGGAGATACCCGTCCTCCACCGTGCGCGGGCCGACGTGGTCGTTGAGGCTGAAGGTCTGGCCTGCCGGGACGATGGCGCCGTCCACCTCATCGGCGATGCGGTGGATGTTGACCACCCGGTCCTGGCAGCAGTCGTAGTAGGTGGTGAATTGCGCGACGAGGTGGTTGATGTTGAGGGCCTCCAGGTCCTCGGTGGTCACCTCGGGGGCGGCGGCTTCGACGAAGGGCAGAACGCCCTCGCGACCGCCGGTCAAAGCGGCGTTTGCCAGGCGCAACGCGGTCTCCGCCTCGTCGATCCGTGTGCCGCTGCTACCGGGGACTATCGAGATGCTGTCGCCCTCGATGTCGAAGAAGGCATCGACCGGCTCGGCCTCCACCTGATCCCGGATCGCGTTCAGATAGCCATCGACGACCGCCGGGTCGAATGAATTGACGATGCGAGTCCGGCTCTCGGTGATCGTCTCCGACCGAAAGGCCTCGAGCAGCTGATCGACCGTGAAGACGACCTCGAAATCCTCGCTCACCAGGCGAATTGGCTCGGCCAACATCGCCTCTGCCTGATCGACGGCCGCGTCTACGTCATCGTTGGTCAGCACGGGCACGATCGTGGTGGTGGGTATCGAGGTGGGGTCCGGCGCAAGTGCGAGGAGACTCGCCTCGACCACGGCACGGGCCGCGGCGCGGTCGACTCCGGTCCCAACCATGGGATAGTCCGGGGTGGGGACACCGTCGACGAGGCGGACGCCGCCGGGGCTTGACGGCAGGGCGATCACTTCGGAGTCCCAGGTATCGAAGACAGCCTCGATGGCGACGTCATCGACCGCCCCTCGAACCGGGACCCTCACGGTGTCGAATATGTGGCTGATCCACCATGTGAACTCGGAGAAAGGATTGCCGTTGCGCCCCACCAGCAGGGCCTCATCGGCTATCGCCTGTTCGTTGATCTCCAGCCCGGCCTCCGAGGGCTGAATACTGGCGAACTTGCCGTCTACGTTGAAGACGGCCGGACGCGCCAGATAGGCATCCTCCACAGCGAGGAGGGCGCTCAAAGCCTGTTCGACGTCCAGTCCACCGATTTGGGTGCCGCCCACCTCGACGCGTCCCATCACCTCACCTCGTGAGGCGAGCCGGGTCAGGCCGTACGCAGACAGGATGAGCAGGACGATCCCGGCAACACCCGTCACGAGCGCGCCAAGCGGGGTCCTGATCCAGGAGAGATGTCTATTCATGGAGAGGCCGCCGAGAATCGACCTAGCGCCCGATCGGATGCTACCGAAAGGGATCTCGTAACCGGAAAGCGTCAAAGGGATGGTCTAGCCTCGATGTCAGTGGCGATCCGCTTTCCGGAGATGGCGCCCGGCGACGCCATTCGCATCTCGGCGAGCACCTATGTCACCTACCAGCAGTGCCCGGCTCGGGCCGGGGCACGCCTCCAGGGGGTATACGGGCCCGACACGCGGCCGGCCTTCCTCGGTGGGCTGGCGCACCGTATCTTCAGTCGTCATCTCACGTCAGGCCCGATCCCCTCCGATGAGTTCGTTCAAGCCTGCCGGGAGGAGATCGGGGGGTCGGCGCTCAACAACAAGCTGGGGGGCCTCGAGCTGCGCCCCTCCGCCCTGGCCGCCGCGATCGAGGAGGTGCGAGGGCTGTACGAGCGTTTCGTCACCCTTCCCAGCGAAGGCTTCGAGGGATCGGAGCAGACGATCGATGCCTCGGTCGGGGCAGGAGTCGACTTGGTGGGAACGGTCGATGCCGTCTATCGGGAGGATCTAGGCGGCCACCGCCTGGTCGACTGGAAGACTGGGGAGCTCGGTGACCCCGAAGGTCAGCTTCTCTTCTATGCCCTGTTGTGGATGCTCGATCGGAGCGAAGTCCCGGCCTATGTCGAGGCGGTGTCGGTCCGAACCGGTGAGCGATATCGAGCCGTCCCCACCGCGGCAGAGGTCGAGGGGGTCGCAGCCGAGATCGCCGGGATGGTAGACGCCATCCGGGGCTCCTGGGCCTCTGGCGCCGACCTGGTCAGGAGGGGAGGTCCCTGGTGCCGCAACTGCCCGTTGCTCGACGGTTGCCAGGAGGGTATGGCGGCCACGAAGCTGCTCTGAGCCGAATTTCGAGCAACGCGATGCTCGAGTGAGTCAGTGGTCCAGCATCGCCAGTAGCCTGGTGACCGTATTCCAGTTGCGAGCCGTGCCTGCGACGCCGAGCTGTTTCTCGAAGTAGGCCAGATCGAGCTTGGAACGACCGGATCCGCCCGGGTAGTGGGCATAGATCTCCCGACCCGACACCTCGAACCGGTCCGATGGCGAGCGGTTGGGATCGAGACGGGCAACCCGGTCGTTCGACGGCTCGGACTCGAGGAACACCACGTGCAGCAGCCTGGGCTCGACGTCGGGACCATGGAACGGATTCCCCTTCGCCACCTCGGCAAGCTCTTCCCTCGTCCTGACGATCACCCGCACTTTCAGCCCGAGCCCGTCCTCGATCAGCTCCTCGATGGTCCTGCTCAGCTTCACGGCGCCCCCTGCGACGGGCGTCACGATCACGTTCCCACTCTGCAGAAAGGTACGCACCCCCTCCAGGCCGCCGTCCTCGAGCACGGCCCTCAGCTCGCCCATGGGTACCTTGACCCCCCCGACGTTCACGCCACGCAAGAAGGCAGCCACCGGCGCGCGGGCCTCAGGCATCCAACTCCGAGACGTGGCGGGTCGACCCCGGCCGGCGCGGCGCCCGGACACCGCGGTGCTCCCAGTCGCCTCCCAGCGCCGTCGAGACGACCTCCTCCGACTCGCTGGGCTGGGCGCCCACATCGGCTCGGATCGCCTCGGAGCCTTCGACGATGACGTTGGTGAGCTCGCCAAGGCCCTCGACCATCACGGTGACGACATCACCCGGGTCTACCGGACGTGACCCGGCCGGGGTGCCGCTCAGGATCACGTCGCCGGGGAGCAGAGTGATGGTGCGTGCGATGTCGGCGACCAGATATGGCATGTCCCATTCCATCTCGTCGGTGCTCCCGTGCTGGCGGATCTCGTCGTTCACCTTCGTCGTGATCGTCTTGTCCCGGAAATCCCAGTCGGTGACAAGACCCGGGCCGATGGGGCACAGGGTGTCGGATCCTTTGACCCTCAGCATCGAGCCCGCATCCGTGTCACGGAAGTCGTGTAGCCCGAAGTCGTTGGCGATCGTAAACCCGGCGATGTGCGCCTCCGCCTCCTCCGGGGCCACGTTCCGGCACCTGGAGCCGATCACGATGGCGATCTCTCCCTCGAAGTTGAGGTAGCGACAGCGGGGTGGACGCACCACGTCCCCACCGTGTGAGTTGAGCGCAGTGGTCGGCTTGTGGAAATAGGTGGGGGCGGGAGGAAGCACGGTCATGAACTCCTCCACCCGGCTCCGGTAGTTGAGATGGACGGCGATGATCTTGCTCGGCTCGACCGGGGGGAGATGGGCGGCGTCCCGGGCCGGGATCCGGCGCCCATCATCGGTCACGAGATCCTCACCGTCCCGTCTGGCGCAGGTGGGCTCCCCGCCGAGGACAATCCGTCGCAGGTCGGCCATGACGGGCAACGGTACCGCGGCACATGCTGCGAACATGGAGGCGATGTCCGTCGGGACACTTCACGATGACCGTGGCGAGGAGTACGCCGACCTCACCTCCCATGACACGTTCGTTCGGGCCGTGCCCCATGCCACGTTCACCCGCATGCGTCGTGAGGAGCCGGTGGCCTGGGTGGAGGAGGTTGATGGGGGCGGATTCTGGGCCTTGACCAAGCACGCCGACATCGCGGCGGTGAGCCGCGATTACGTTCGATTCACGGCCTCCCGCGGGATAAGGATCGAGCAGATGGCGCCGGACGAGCTCGAGGCACGTCGCACCATGATGGAGTTCGACCCCCCCGAGCACGCCCGTCTCCGACGTCTGGTCCAGCCTGGCTTCACTCCAAAGGTGATCGCCACATACGAGTCGGCCTTCAGGCTCCTGGCCGGGCATGTCCTCGATGCGGCCCTTCCCCAAGGGGAGCTCGACTTCGTCACCGAGATCTCACGTGAGCTTCCCATCAGGCTGCTCTGCCGTCTCCTCGGTGTGCCCGAGTCCGACGCCGGCCTCCTCGTCACCTGGGGCGACCAGATGATCTCCAACGCCGATCCCGAGTACACGCCGGTGGTGATCGACAAGATGGACACCGAGGAGTACCGGCTGTTGCCTTTCAGGTCACCCGCCGCTCTCGAAGTGTTTCGCTACGCAGAGGAGATGGCGGCGGAGCGCCGAAGCAGCCCGGAGGACGACATCATCACGACCCTCCTCACCGCCGAGCCCGATGGTCAGCCGCTGACCGACCTGGAGTTCAAGAACTTCTTCACCCTGATGATGGTCGCTGGCAACGAGACCACGAGACACACCATCAGCCACGGTCTCATCTATCTGCTCGACAATCCGATCCAGATGGAGCAGCTCCGGGAGGACCCGGCCGCCCTTTCGGTCGGGGCGACAGAGGAGATCCTGCGGGCGTCGTCGGTGACGATGCACTTCCGGCGCACAGCCACCGAGCCGGTGGAGATGAGGGGAAAGACGATCCAACCGGGGGACCGGGTGGTCATGTGGTACCCGTCGGCCAACCACGACGAGGAGGTGTTCGAGCGCCCCTTCGAGTTCGACATTCGGCGCCGGCCCAATGACCACCTCACGTTCGGTACAGGCCGGCATGTCTGCCTGGGGGCATCCCTGGCCCGCCTGGAGGTGCGGGTCGTGTTCGAGGAGCTCCTCAAGCGGGTGGCTGCGATCGAAATAACGGGCGGGCCCGACCGTCTCCGCTCCAACTTCATCAACGGCATAAAGCACCTCCCGATCCGCGTGACCCTGGCCTGACCGCGCCGGCTCAGAGGTGGGTGAGCAACATTCCGACGGCCAGGGTTACGGTCGTCCAAGTCAGGAGGCGTAGGGGCCTCTCCCATGTGTCGAGCAGCCGGCGGCGGTCCCAGGAACGGTTTCGGTCGAACACAACCGACGTCTCCACGGTCTTGCGTCTCAAGAAACGGGCCGGAGTGCTGAGAGCGCGCTGGGAGAGACTGAGGAGGCACGCCATGGCGGCCATGACCGCCACGGGGAGGGTCAGCGTCTGGGTCTGTGCCCAGAAGCCGACGATGAGGGGGAATGACCCCCAGGCAAGCCCGAATCCGAGGTCGGTATGGAGGATTGGCCACTCCAGGGCATAACCGACTGCGATGACGATCCCCGCCACTGCCCATAGGAGCACCCAAGGCGAGATCACGAAGGCGCCAACCAGTGAAATGGCCAGCGCCACGGCCATTGCACCGAGCCCCATCGACCAGAGGGCGCGGTCGGAGAGCCGTGTGCCCAGGGGGCGGCCCTTGACCTCGTCGAGTGAGTGGGCACCGAGACCAAGCCCGATGGCGAACGCAGAAACGGTCCCGCTCAGAACGAGCCAGTTCATCCTGGGGGCGAGGGCGGCCCCGATCGGGACGTAGGAAAGGTGCCAGAGGGTGTAAGGGACGTGCAGAAGTGAGACCACGTCGCCGGTGACGGAGCCAGTTGGGGCGTAGAAGGCGGGCCGGTGGTCGCTCATAGGGTCCCCGAGGATGCAGCTGCCTCCTTCTGACCCCACATCACCAGACCGCCGCCAAGGGAGAGCCGGGTGAATCCGACTTTGCTCAAACCGGCGTCCTCCCAGATCCGGGCCAGGCGGCCCGGTGGGAATCGGCCGGCGAATTCTTCGATGTTGGGGCCGAGGAAGCGGCCTACTTCGGGCCATCCCTCTCCGGCGACGAGCCCGGCTGTCGGGAGCAAGACACGGGTGTAGAGACGCCACAAGGGGCGCCAGGCCCCTGCGGGGCGCCCGAACTCGACCATGCCCACTCTGCCCCCTGGCCGCACTACCCTGCTCAACTCCGCCATGGCCCCCGCTACATCCTCCACATACCGCAACAGGTAGCCGAAGGTGACGACATCGAACTGTTCGTCGGCGAAAGGCAGCCGCTCCGCCGTGGCGATCACTCCGACAGCACCTCTCGCCACGGCCGGGACCAGCATCTGATGGCTCTGATCGAGTGAGATGACTTCGGCTCCCCGATCCTGGAGGAGCCGGGTAATCGACCCGGTCCCGGCGGCTGCATCCAGGGCCAGCTGACCGGGCTCGATGGCGAGCCGGGTGACCATCTGAGACCGCCATCGCTTGTCCTGGCCCAAGCTCAGGACCCGGGCCCAGCGCTCATACCCCGGAGCCAGCGGTGCGAAGAGGTCGCGAGCCATTCGGGAAGGGGATCCGGTCACCGAGGGGACGGTACCGGACACCTCGTCCTGCAACCGACCTGACCCGGCCCCACCTTCGTTTCACCGGTCGACGGATCGGGTAACCGACGACTCGACCAGGAGGTGAGATGTGCAAACCATCGAACAAGTGATGACCAGGGACCCGGTGACGGTCGACGAAGGGTCGCCGGTAGTGGAGGCCGCCCGGCTGATGAGAGAAGCCAACATCGGCGATGTCTTGGTGAGTCGGCCCGACGGGAGTGTCTGTGGGATCGTGACGGATCGCGATCTCGCCCTCAACGTCGTGGCCGAGGGGGCCGATCCCAACAGTATGACCGTGCGGGACGTGTGCAGTCATGTCATCGAATCCGTGGGCTCTGGTGATCCGGTGGGGGAGGCAGTGAGCAAGATGCGTGAGAGGGCTATACGTCGACTCCCTGTCATCGACGACGGGAAACTCGTCGGAATCGTGACTCTGGGCGATCTGGCCATCGAGCGCGACCCAGAATCGGCTCTGGCCGACATCAGCGAGGCGCCGCCGAACAACTGAGCTCGAGCCCGGCCCGTCAGGGCCCGGGTTTCACAGACCGCCGGGTGCGTCCGGACGGCGACAGGTTCGGGGGCCCCGGCGGCCGAAGGCTCAACTGGGATGGGGCAGACCGGTTGGTTGAATGATTTGATGCAAGACGGCGCGGCTCCGACCAACCAGAGTGTCGGGTTTCGTCGCCTCGCCTCCCCTCTACGGGACTTCATCGCCACCGAGAACTCGAGCGCCGTCTTCTTGTTGCTGGCGACCGTCGTCGCCCTCCTCTGGGCCAACTCCCCCTGGGCGTCGGGATACGAATCCTTCTGGGGCACCGAACTGGCCATTCGGATCGGTGGCGGGGAGCTCTCACTCGATCTTCGGCATTGGGTCAACGACGGGCTGATGGTCCTCTTCTTCTTCGTGGTCGGCCTCGAGATAAGACGTGAGCTGGACATGGGGGAGCTCAGGGAGCGTCGGCGCGTAGCGACCTCGGTGGTGGCGGCGGTGGGGGGGATGGTCGTCCCCCCGGTCCTGTACCTCATGGTCAATGCCGGAGAGCCATCTGCAGGTGGCTGGGGAATCGTCATGGGCACCGACACCGCATTCGCCTTGGCGGTCCTGGCTCTGGTGGCCGGCAGCTTCACCGCCCTTCTCCGAACCTTCCTGCTCACGGTGATGATCGTCGACGACATCATCGCTCTCACGGTCATCGCCCTCGTGTACTCAGAGGGCGTCGCCGTCCCAGCGCTGATCGCTGCCGGCGTCCTCTACCTCGTGGTGCTGGTCATGCGTCGCGCCGGCGTGCGCAACGGGGTTGCCTATTTCCTGGTCGGGGCGGCCTTCTGGTTGGCCACACTCGCCTCGGGTGTGCACGCCACGATCGCGGGGGTGCTCATGGGCTTGTTGGCCACTGCCTACCCTCCATCACAAAGCGAGTTGCGGCGCACCAGTGCGCAGTGGCGCATGTTCCGCGAACAGCCGACTCCCGAGTATGCCCGAACCGCCAGCCGCAGCCTCATCACCACGATCTCCCCCAACGAGCGGCTGCAGTACTTGTTCCACCCTTGGGTCAGCTATTTGATCGTGCCACTCTTCGCTCTCGCCAACGCCGGTGTGATCGTGGATGCCGGCAGCGTGGGCCAGGCGCTGACCTCGCCGATCACGATGGGTGTCGTCGTCGGGCTCGTGGTGGGAAAGCCGCTGGGGATCATCGTCTTCTCCTGGCTGGCCACGCGTCAATGGCTCGGGCGGCTCCCCCTCTCCGTCCCGTGGCCCGCGCTGATCGGGATGTCGGTGGTGGCCGGCATTGGCTTCACCGTCTCTCTTCTCATCGCCGGTCTCTCCTTCAGTGGCGTCGATCTGCAGAACGCGAAATTTGGCGTGATTGCCGCGTCTGTGCTGGCTTCGGCGCTTTCCTGGCTCGTGTTCAGGCTGCTGCGACGGCTTCCCGGCCAACCCGGGATGACTGCCACCCAGCTGCGTCCTCTGCCCGATCTCACCGCCCCGGTCGATCCCGAGGTGGATCACATCCGGGGCCCTGCAGATGCCGGCCTGACCCTCCTCGAGTACGGGGACTTCCAGTGTCCCTACTGCGGTCGGGCCGAATCGGTGACTCGCGAGCTGGTTCGGCACTTCGGCGACGAGCTCGCCTTCGTCTTCAGGCATCTGCCACTCACCGACGTGCATGAGAGCGCGGAACAGGCCGCCGAAGCCGCCGAAGCGGCCGGCGCCCAGGGCAAGTTCTGGGAGATGCACGACCTGCTCCTCGCCCACCAGGACGATTTGGATCTGGATGACCTGATCGGGTATGCCTCCCGGCTGGGGCTCGATGTCGAGCGTTTCACGGAGGACCTCATGTCCCGCCGGTTTGCGGTGAGGGTGGCTCGTGACGTGGAGAGCGCAGATGAGAGCGGAGTGGCGGGCACGCCGACGTTCTTCATCAATGGCAGGCGGCACCACGGAGCCTATGACATCGACTCGCTGACCCAGGCTCTTCGTCTGGAGGCAGGCGCCGTCCGTCGCTGAGCTCAGCCAACCAACGACTTCTCGATCATGTCGATGGCATGATCGATGTGATCCCGGGTGGTCCTCCGGTTCAGGATGGCGAAGCGGAGGACGAGACGGCCGGAGATGATGGTGGGGGAGAGATGCACGATTCGCTCCTCGTTGATCGACTCGAGGGCGCGTCTCCCCAGGTCGTCATCTGCAAAGCGGAAAGCGACGATTGAGAGGTCCGGGGCCCACGGCGTCTCCAGCCCATCGATCTCGCCGAGTCGGGTGTAGGCATGACTGGCGAGGTCGAGGCATACGTCGAGTGCCTCCCGGAATGGCGCCACACCGTGCAGGTGGAGTGGGAGCCACATCTGAAGGGCACGGAACGGTCGGGTGAGCTCGGGCCCGAGGGCGGCGATGTCTCTCAAGCCGGAGTCATGGTCTTCCTCCCGGAGGTAGGCGCCGCGACCCTGGTTGGCGTCGATCAGATGGGCCTCGTCTCGGACCAGGAGAGCCCCGGCCCCGAACGGGATCGAGAGCCCCTTGTGGGGGTCCACCGAGATGGAGTCGGCTTTTTCGATGCCGGACAGGACCGTCCTGCCCCGATGGGTGAGCTGGAAGAAGCCGCCGTAGGCGGCATCTACGTGGAGCCAAAGGCCCTCCGTCTCGGCGACCGAAGCCAGCTGGGAGAGCACATCCACCGTCCCGGTGTCCGTCGTGCCCGCCGAGCCCACCACCAGGAACGGGTCGAGACCGTCCCGGCGGTCACGGTCGATGGCCACCGCCAGGGCGTCCGCATCCATCCTGAGATCGGGGTCGATGCCGACGACCCGTATCTGGTCGCCCCGGAACCCGGCGATTCGGGCTGCCTTCTCCACCGAGTGATGAGTGTGGGGCGTGACGTACATGACGCCCCGGGCGAACTCATCACCGAGGCGGGCGGTCCGGGCGGCGACGATGGCTGTGAGGTTGGCCATCGAGCCGCCGGAGAGGATCAGACCCGAGGCCGTATCTCCCATATCGAACAGGGAGGTCATCCAGCGCACCATCCCGTGCTCGATGGCGGCCATCCCCGGGGCGGCACCCGAGACCCCGGTGTAGCGGTTGAGACCGGAGGCGAGGAACTCACCCAAGGCACCTGTGAACAAGCCGGCGTTGGGGATGTAGGAGAGATGCCCTCCGGACGGGTGGAACACCCCGGACCTACCGGCGTCGTCGACATCGGCCAGGATCGACTTCAGGCTGCGGCCGGTCTCGGTGGGCGGCGCCATCAAACGCGCCGTGACGACTTCATCGAGGTCCACCCCGGATGCAGGCATGGTGTCGGCCCGGTCGATCCAGTCCTGGATGACGTTGAGCACGTTCTCGGCGAGCGCGGCTCGCTCTTCCCGCCCCGGCTCGAGTTCTCCCGGCATCTGGCCAAGGTAGCCATCTGCCCGCGGCTTCGCCGCATCTGCCTGCCGCTTCGCCCAGCTCGGATCGGCAGATACGATCAGGTGATCTACACGCTGCACGCCACCTGATGTCGGCCTTCCTCTTTCCCCGCACCCCGAGCGGTCGGTCATCGCTGATCCCCCCGCCGCCGTGGCACTACTCGGGTGAGATGCTCACCGTCGAATACCGGACCGACCCGGCGCGGGTAGCCGAGCTGCTCCCGGACGGCATCGAGCCCGCCGGGGAGGACCCAGGCGCGGTGGCGCTGATCTGGGCCGACTGGCAGAGCTGCGGAGACAGCTTCGAAGAGCTGCTCGACCCGGTGCGCTCCCAGTACAAGGAGTGCTTCGCCGTAGTACGTTGCACCTGGGACGGGGAAATCTTCAGCCGATGTGTGTTCATCTGGGTGGACAAGGACTTCGCCCTGGTGCGTGGCTACCACCAGGGGTACCCCAAGAAGATGGGGAGCATCTGGATGACCCGTCCGGTGACTGTGGGCAACGCCGGTCCCCGGCTGGAGCCCGGCGGGACATTCGGCGTCACGTTGGCCGCCGCCGATCGGCGGCTGGCCGAGGGGGTGGTAACCCTCGAGTCACCAGCCCCCGCTCCCGGGTTCGTGAACGGGCATCCCATGTTGCACAACCGGTGGTGGCCGGCGATCGAGTCCGACGGCACGGGATCACTCGACGAGCTGGTGACGATGCGTGGCTACGACGGGGAGGTCACCGAGGTGTGGGCAGGGTCGGCGGACCTGGAATTGTTCGCCTCACCGGGGGACGAGCTCTCCTTGCTGGCGCCGGAGGAGATCATCGGTGGCTATTACCACCGTGTCGGCGTCTCGTGGAAGGGTGGAACGACTTTGCGACGTAATCTGCCACTGGAGGTGGAAAGAGCATGACTGCGATCCTCGAAGAGCTGAAGGAGCGGGGTAAGACCGGTCTCTACATCGGAGGTGACTGGTTCACCGGGGACGGCGAGCTGCCGGTCGTCGATCCTGCCACCGAAGACGTGCTGGTCGGTGTCGGGCTGGCTGAGGCGAGCCACGGCGCCGATGCGGTCAATGCCGCGGCCGACGCCCTCGCACCATGGTCGGCGACCCCACCTCGGGATCGAGCGGAGATACTGCGCCGGACCTTCGAGGCGATGCGAGCTCGTGAGGATGATCTGGCGGAGTTGATCGTCCTGGAGAACGGCAAGGCCTTCCCGGATGCCCTGGGCGAGGTGCGCTACGCCGCCGAGTTCTTTCGCTGGTTCTCCGAGGAGACGTCCCGGATCTCGGGCGAGGTCCGGCTCGCCCCGGCCGGCGACAAACGGATCATGACCGTCCGCCAGCCGGTGGGCGTGAGCGTTCTCATCACCCCCTGGAACTTCCCTGCTGCGATGGCTACCCGGAAGATCGGCCCCGCCCTTGCGGCCGGCTGCACTGTGATCCTTAAGCCTGCTTCCGACACGCCGCTGACCACACTGGCGGTAGTCCATCTCATGGAAGAGGCGGGACTGCCGCCGGGAGTGGTCAACGTGGTGGTGGCCAAGGGCTCGTCAGGTGTCATCGAGCAGATGCTCCACGACCCGCGTGTGCGCAAGCTCTCCTTTACCGGGTCGACCGAGGTGGGCCAGACACTGCTCCGGGTGGCGGCGGATCAGGTGCTCAACGTGTCCATGGAGCTGGGCGGCAACGCACCTTTCATCGTGTTCGATGACGCCGACCTCGACGCAGCTCTGGAAGGGGCGATGGTGGCCAAGATGCGCAACGCCGGCGAGGCATGCACCGCGGCCAATCGGTTCCTGGTCCACTCGGCCGTCGCCGGCGAGTTCACGACGATGCTGGCCGGTGCGATGGGGGCGATGAAGGTCGGGCCCGGGATCGACCGGACCAACCAGGTCGGCCCGATGATCAACGAGCGGTCTCGCGACGACATCGCACAACTGGTGCAGTCGGCGGTCGACTCGGGGGCCAATGTCGCCGTCGGCGCCTCGGTCCCGGATCGAAAGGGCTACTTCTACCAACCAACCGTTCTTTCCGATGTCCCGCCCGATGCCGACATCCTCGATCAGGAGATATTCGGCCCGGTGGCGCCGATCGTGACCTTCGACACCGACGAAGAGGCGATCACCATGGCCAACGACACGGTGCATGGCCTCATCTCGTACCTCTACACGAGGGACCTGTCGCGTGGCCTGCGCACCGCCGAGGCGATCGAGTCGGGCATGGTCGGTCTCAATCGGGGCCTGGTGTCCGATCCGGCCGCCCCGTTCGGCGGGGTCAAGCAGTCCGGGATCGGCCGCGAGGGGAGCCACGAGGGTATCGAGGAGTTCCTCGAGACCAAATACATCGCCACCAGCTGGTGACGCCGTCTTTCAGGTCCAGGAGGCCGGACGGAAGGGGTGATGGGAGATCGACCCGCGGGGGCATTCAGCTCACCGTTCCGTGTCCCACCTGGACGGTCTTCAGGTCAGAGTGGAAATCGAGGGCGTAGTCGCCGCCTTCGCGACCTATGCCCGAGATGCCGGTGCCGCCGAAAGGGGCGGTCAGGTCTCGGACCAGATGTGTGTTGATCCAGATCGTCCCGGCCCGAATCGCTCGTCCCACCCGTTCGGCGCGCTCCTCGCTGCCGGTGTAGACCACGCCTGACAGACCATAGGAGGTCGAGTTGGCAAGAGCGATAGCCGCCTCCTCGTCGACAAAGGTCTGATAGGTGAGGACCGGCCCGAATACTTCCCTCTGAACGATCTCCGACTCGTTGTCGACGGGCTCGATAAGGGTCGGCTCGTACCAGAGGCCGTCCTGTTTCCATCTCTCGCCACCCCGGATCACCCGATCTCCATGATGGCGCGCCCTCTCGACGAAGCCCTCGACCCGGGCCAGATGCTCGGGATGGATCAGAGGGCTGACGGTGGTACGGGGATCCCGGCTGTCTCCAAGGACGTGGGCATCGGCATGCCGGT
>JAICRU010000143.1 GCA_025937235.1 Acidimicrobiia bacterium | reverse complement strand
TGGCCCCCGGACAACTCCGACGGCCGGTGATTCAGCCGGTCCCGAAGGCCGAGGATGTCGACCACGTGGTCGAACCAGCCCCGATCCTCGTCCACACCGGCGATGGCCAGAGGCAGGACTATGTTCTCTTCGGCAGTGAGGGTGGGGATGAGATTGAAGGCCTGGAAGATGAAGCCGACCTTCTCCCTGCGCAGCAGCGTCAGCTTGCGATCACCAAGCGCTCCCAGCTCGACGTCGCCGATGTAGGCCGAGCCTTCATCGAGGTTGTCGAGACCGGCCAGGGTGTGGAGCAGGGTCGACTTGCCGGAGCCTGAAGGCCCCATGATGGCGGTGAAACGGCGTACCTCGAATCCGACGTCGACATCGTCGAGGGCCCGGATGCTGGCGTCGCCGAATCCATATCTCTTGACGCCGCCTTCCATCCGGGCTGCGGTCGTCGTGATGCGGTCAAGCGCGATTGTCATGTGGTCTCCTTCGTACTTCTTGTCGGCTTCTGAGCCCTGTTGGATTGGTTGACCATGTGTCTCCGATGGGTAGGTGGGGCGGCTTACTAAGTAAACTGTACGTTTACTTAGTAAGCTTGTCAAACATGGCATCGCTCGAAGACACAACCCGCCCGCCCCTGAACAGAGAACGGGTACTGCGGGCCGCCGTCCACCTGGCTGATCGGGAGGGCCTCGAGGCGCTGACCATGCGGCGCCTGGGCGCTGAACTCGGTGTCGAGGCGATGTCGCTCTACAAGCACGTGGCCAACAAGGAAGCGATCTTGGACGGGATCGTCGAGCTCGTTATCGGCGAGATCGAGATTCCGAGCGCAGGATCCGATTGGAAAGATGCGATGAGGCGACGTGCGATCTCGGCGCGCGAGGTGCTGAGCCGCCATTCATGGGCGATCGGGCTCATGGAGGCCCGCGGCTCGATGGGGCCCACCACGCTGCGCTATGTGGACGCGATCCTGACGAATCTGCGATCGGCAGGCTTTTCCATCGAGAACGCCGCACACGCCTTCTCGCTGCTCGACAGCTACGTGTACGGACACGTCATCCAAGAGACCAGCTGGCCCATCAACACCCCAGAGGAGGCGACCGAGTCGACAAGGTCCATCCTCGACCAGACCACGACGGGGGAGTATCCCCATCTCGCCGAAATCGCGGAACACGCCCTCAGGTTCGAATTCAGCTTCGACAGCGAGTTCGAGTTTGGCCTCGATCTCATCCTCGACGCCTTAGGCCGGACTGTGATAGGCGGATAAGGAGATGTTCGATTAGTGCCCGCGTCGGGAGCGCCACCGTGCGATGGGGCTGGGTTCGGCTCGTCACCGCGAGGGCCGTTGCGTTTGTGGAGTATGACGAGGTCACCCGACTTCGATCACGAGCTTTCCAAGGGCGCGGCCCTCACCGAGCTGACGTAGCGCCTCGGGGACTCCGTTCAACGGGTAGGTCCGCTCGATGACGGCGCGTAGCGAGCCGGTGGCGGCCATCCAGGCGACCCGGAGCAGGTCCTCTCTGTTGGGCCGCACCCTGAGGACCCCGATCTTCCGGCCTCCCGTCGATAGGAGCCGCCCGACGGTGGCGGCCGACAGGAGCGCTGGCACGGAGCCGCTGACCACCATGTAGCGGCCGCCGGGAGCAACCACCCGCCGGGCGAACATCGACCGCTCACACACCAGTTCCAGGATGAGGTCAAGCCGGAGACCATCTTGGTGTAATCAGTCGCGACGTAGTCGAGCACATGGTCGGCGCCGAGAGAAAGGATGAACTCCTGTTTCAGCGCGCGTTGTCGACACCGGTCACCTCCGCCCCAGCGGCCTTCTCCATCTGCACCGCGAAAGCACCCGCTCCCCCGCCTGCACCGTTGACCATGACCCGACCCCCCGGCGCCACGCTCCCCGACGTGCCCTGGAAGGCGATGACCGCCGCCTGGGGAAGGGTGGATGCATCGGCGAAGGAGATCGTCGCCGGCTTGTGGACGATTGGCGCAGTCTCCGGGACGCACACATATTCGGCGAAGGCGCTCCCCCCGTGGTACATGACATCGCCGAACACCTCGTCACCAACTCGGAACGACTCCACGGCGCTCCCCACTTCCACCACCCGCCCGGCGACGTCGGAGCCGAGGACGGGCCGACGAGGTCGGCGCAGCCCTCCCATCCTGACGTAGAGAGGCTTGCCGATCAGGCCCTAACAATCCGACCGGTTCACCGACGCCGCCACCATCCGGATGAGAAGGTCCCGGTCGCCGGGAACAGGAGTATCCACATCCCGCAACTCGAGGACCTCGGGGGAGGCCCGTACCGCTCAGAGACCGTCGCCTTCACAACTACCCCCATGCTGGGCACCCTGGATGCGTGTGTCCCGCCAGGTCCACCTGCTGGCCCTCTCCGCGGTGGGACTTCCCAGATCGGCGCGAGGCTATCTCGAAGTTGATGATGTGAGACGGAGTGAGTAAGCACCTCGCATGAAGTGAGGTGCTTCGGAGCGGAGTCTTGTGGGTCGCCTGTGGAGCACGAGTCAGCGAAACCAAGGATCGGGCAAGCAGGACTGTCTACTGAACCGCTGTGACCAGCGTGTTTAGTGGACCTGACGGGATTTGAACCCGTGACCCCCTCGTCGCGAGAGATGCCGTCAAAACCCCCTGACCAGGGGAAACGGCGTGCTTTGAGGGTCTTGTGGGGCGGCTGTGGAGCGAGGGATGCGGACGACGTGAGACATCGTGAGACTTCGTCAGACTTGATTGCGGCTTCCGGTTGTCCCGCACTGACTTCAGAGCGCTGGTCCTATCCCCTGGCCCCCTAGGAAGTGATGAGGCGGGCGGCAATGTCCTCAACGCCAATGCTTCCCTCGGCGACATCCAGAACGAGCTGGAAAGCCTCGGCATCGCCGAGATCGACAGGCTCACCGTTCACATCCAGAAAGACTGTCGTTGCCAGCCATCCCAGACGCTTGTTGCCATCAACCAACGCATGGTTTGTCACGATCGAATGCAACAGAGCAGCCGCTTTGAGCTTGACCGTCGGGTAGGCGTCCTCTCCGAAAGCACTCGACTGGGGTCGGGCGGTGGCCGCATCCAAAAGACCGAGGTCTCTCACCGGCCCAACGCCGAGACGACGCACCAAACCAAGGAGGTCTTCAAGAGTTAGATACTCGACTCCGTTCACATAGAGCCGAGTCGGTCGAGAACGTCACCCCACCGCTCCACCATGCGATCGGTGCTGTCTGCAACCTTCTTGGCGTGACCCGCTCGCTCATAGCGGTCGAGGATGGCCCGTCGGATGATCTCCTGACGGGACAGCCCCTCTTCCTTGACCAGTTCATCGAGCGCTCTTTCGAGCTCTTCATCGGTGCGGACTGTGAAGGCCACGAGCCACATGGTATCACAACGGTATCATCAACGAGCAATGGCAGATTCCACCCCTCCCACGGGAGGTTGCTGCCGGCGGATTGAACAGGGCAGCGGCGGCGAGTGTCGCGCCGGCCACAAACAGCGGATCGTCGAGACCGAGAACTTGTGGAATCCACCCCGCCACAGCCCCGAAGACCAGCACGACAACACCAACCACAAGCGTGTATGAAATCGTGCCGTCAGCGGATCGCTGGAACCTGGGCCGAATGGCACACAATGGACGGCGAGGGTTCTGGCAGTGCTGCGGCTGTTGGCGACACCTGGCTGATCGAGCCTTCCGTACAGATGCCGCCGGCTCCGCCGAACCGATGGGGTGAGTGATGGGCCTAGCCGTCTCATTCGGCGTCGCC
>JAICRU010000113.1 GCA_025937235.1 Acidimicrobiia bacterium | reverse complement strand
TTTCCGGTCAAGGCGCTCTCGGCGGCAGGGAGGCGGACCGGCACGTCGGAGACCCCGCCGGCACCGACCCGCGCAGACATCACCACGCCACCCTCGACCTCAGCGGCCACCAACACCATTGCCAGCGCGAAGTCGCCTGCCCGTCGACTGAACTCGCTGAAACCGACCAAATGGCGCTCGGTCAATCGGGGCAGCCGGACCTCGGTGAGCATCTCATCGGTCCGGAGCGTGGTGGTGAACACCGTCGCGAAGAACTCCTCCGCCGAGATCTCCCGCTCACCGTCAGTGCTGCTGGCCACAATTGTGGCGTCGAGGGTGCGTGCGAGGAGACACCACTCCGCGGCAGGGTCGGCATGAGCGAGGCTCCCCCCGATGGTGCCCCTGACCCTTATCGGCATATGCCCGACGTGGCGGGCCATCTCGGAGAGGAGGCTTGCCAGTGGCCCGGGAACGTCGGGGTTCTCCAGGCTTCGGTGGCGAGTCATCGCGCCAATCCGGACCTGGTTGACGGTCGACACGACCTGATCGAGCCCGCCGACCCGGTTGACATCGATCAGCGCGGCCGGACGGGCAAGACGAAAGTTCATCGCCGGGACCAGGCTTTGCCCCCCGGCGAGAACCTTGGCGCCTTCGACCGCGGCCAAAAGAGACAGAGCTTCGTCGACCGTCCGGGGAGCGAAATACTCGAAGGCGGTCGGCTTCACCTCAGAAAGTGTGGCACCGCCGTGCAGCAGCAGTCAAACTTCTTGACTGTGTGCAAAACCGGCTCATGCCCGGTCGAGGTTGACCCACATCGCCCTGGCTTCTGTGGCGCCGTTGTTGGTAATTCGGTGAGGGTGACTCGAGTCGTAAGCGATCGAGTCCCCGGTGTGCAACTCATACGACTGGCCGTCGACTTCGACGGTCAGAGTGCCCTCGATGACGACACCGTATTCGTACCCATCGTGGTGGAGCAGTGATTCAGCGCTCATGCCCCCCGGCCCATATTCGTTGAGGGCCACTTCCAGGCCGCGCACCCGATCGTCGCGCAGGATGCGCCGGTTCACCCCCTCAGGTGTGGCGAAGACCCGCTGCTCGTCGTGACGAAGCACTGGGAGTTGAAGAGGAGCCGGAGCACCTGGCATCAGGTCGGTCATATGCACTTCGAAGGCGTGGGCGATCGACACCAATGTCCCGATGGACGGGCTGGTCTTTCCCCGCTCGACCAGGCTCAGCAACGACGCGGAGAGCCCGGTCATCTCGGCCACAGTCTGCAGTGTCAATCCGCGCTCGTTTCGGAGCTGACGAACCCGGGAGCCAATGGCCAAGAGGGCATTGGAGGCAAGGTTCTCCAAATCCTGAGCTGGCTGACTGGTCGCCCGCGTCTGTCGATCGGACATGCTTTCCTCCGCGTCGCGCTGGGCCAAGCCGCAAAGGTCCTGTCGAGTGCTGGCTCCGGTGACGGCTGGCTTGCAGTAGGGATCACAGTACTCAGCCACCCCTCCTCGAACAGTGCTCCTCGCCCCCTTAATCGTCGTGAATTGTGAGTACGACCTTCCCAACGGCATTTCCACTTTGCAGTCGCTGGAAGGCCTCCTTGACGCGGTCGAGAGAGAAGGTGCTGTCGACGAGGACACGCAACCTGCCTTCGTCGGCCAGGCGTGTGAGCTCGTCGAGCTGATGGGCATTGGGCTCGACGATGAAGAATGTCGACTCGACACCCTCTTCTGAACCGAAGCCCATTGGGGGCCTCTCCGCCACGGAAACGATTCGCCCGCCGGGACGCACCACCGCGGGCGACCTGGCAAGGCGGGGTCCCCCGACCGTGTCGAACACCAGATCGACGGGATCGACCTCTGTGAAGTCATGCTCTTGGTGGTCGATGACTTCGTCGGACCCGAGCTCGCCGGCGGCCGACACCCGCGACCCGGCGGCACTGGCTATCACATGGGCGCCGCGGACCTTCGCCAACTGGACTGCGAACGAGCCGACACCACCTGCCCCACCGTGTATCAGCACTCGCTGTCCCGGCTCCAGTCGTCCATGATCGAATAGGCCCTGCATGGCGCTGAGTCCGGCGAGGGGAAGCGACGATGCCTCGACGTGGGAAAGGGATACGGGCTTGTGGGCAAGACGATCCGCCGGGATTGCGGCGAACTCGGCAGCCACCCCATCACGCTCGAATCCGGTCAGTCCGTACGCTCCGTCGCCGATTTCGAATCCGGTTACCGCAGCCCCGACCTCGGCGATGATGCCCGAGACCTCATATGAAGGTATCGCAGGCAACCTGTCCACAGGCCAGTTCAGCTCGTCACGAGTGAGCGCCGCGGCGTGGACCTCGATCAGCACGTCGGTTTCTGCCGGTTCTGGCCGTTCCTCTTCCTCGATGACGAGGTCGGCCCACCCCCCGGGAGAACGAAGTCGAACGGCTTGCACGAACGAAAGGCTACGTGCTTCTCGGGCCACGACCAGCGCCGATCCGGGCTTCTTGCCAACACTCCGCTTCACCCATTCACCCCGTCGTCGCCCCCGCCACCTGGCTCGCTCGACGTGTTGCCGTCGTTGGCCAAAGGTGAAGATCACGACCACCCGCGGCAACATCGCGGCGATGGCGGACCCTGACTAGATGAGAGCTTTTGGCCCTTGGATGGCGAGGCCGTTACCTACAACCTGAAAGCCGTGAGCAAGAACGCACGTGCTGGTTGGTGGTGGAGCGATTTACGGCCTGGGGATCTTCGGAGCCTCGTCTACTACTGGCAGCAAGCCGATGCCTTCTGGGAGTACCTCCTGGCCATGGTGCAGGGTTCTTCTGGCCGGCCTGGATGGTGTACGAGATCTTTTTCGACTCTCGGGGGTTGATCCGGCGAGTGCGCGCCGGATCTTCCGCCTAACTCTTGGAGCGCTTGCGGAAGATCGAGCGGAGCACCAGCAGGGCCACGATCGCCACGAGCTGACCGGTGATCATGACCTTGGTCATATCGGCCGCCGGGATCCAGGTGACCTCATCACCCCTGACCTGATAGGCGCCAACCGGTCGTGCCGATATCCCGATGCCGCCTCCCCGGCCGCCCGGGGTGTTCTCGGTCGGGTCGCCCTCTCCGCCTCCGCCACCTCCGCGTACCGCCGCGGCAGGGATGAAGGTCACGCCGTTCTGTTGGTAAGGCTCGCCGTAGACCCGCTTCACGGTGATCGCGTCCTGGGCGACGGTGAGAATCTCGTCGAATGTCTTCATGATTGGCCCTCCTAGGTCCAACGATCCTCGTTCCCCAGGATGATCTGTCTTCAAACAGACGGTTAGGGGCGGAGGTCACTTTCCCCTACCCGGCCTGATCAGCCGGATCGAGACTCGATCGCATCGACGATCAGGTCCACTGTCTGTGTGCCTGCGGGATCGTCCGGGGTCAGCACGAACTCGCCGTCGACGAATTCGTGGAAGATGGGTGCGGGGTGGTCAGCCCCTTCGATGATCACCAGGTCGACGTCATAACCGGCTTCTCGTAGTTCGGCGGCGGCATCCTCGGACTGAAAGGCGGCACACGTGGCGTCTTCCTCCCCGCCGATCAGGAGCACCGTCGCATCCTTGTTCCCCCAGCCGGAGGGATCGAAGTCGAACTGGGACTCGTCGAACTGGTAATGACAGCCGGAAATCGCGACCACGACCTCGGGCAGGGGCACCTCAGCCCCGCAGGCGATCGGCTGCTCCTCACTGGTGAGGCCACCTTCCAGGGCATAGGTGGCTCCGAGAGACCAGCCGGCCACGGTGATCGGCTGGTCGAGATCACCGTTGTATCGGTCGGCGTTGGCAATCGCGTACCGGTAGGCACAGGTGATGTCGGATTCGAGATCGGCCATCCCCTGTTCGGTGCTCATGTCGGTGCGATAGGTGGGTGCGAACACCACGAGACCGTGGGCCGCGAGCTGGGAGCCGGTTTCGGCCATGGCCTCACCGACGCCATCCAACCCATGCAGGAGCATGACCACGGGCCATGATCCCTCGGATTGGGGGGTGAACACCCAGATGTCCTGGGTCGATTCATCCGACACCGTCTCCGATCTGACCTCGTAGCCTGCAACCCCCCCATCTTCCCCAACTCCACCTCCACATGCCGTGGCCACCAGGGCCACACAGGTGAGGGCGACTGAAAGCCGAGCCACACGTGCCATAGCGTCGAGCTTTTCACCCATGGCGCCATCATCGCCAGGGCATTTAGCCCTCAATCAGCAGGCAACTGCCGGACTACGGGCCGAGCAACCGCTCACCCCTTGACCCCGGTGGCGGCCACCCCCTGGACGAAGTAGCGCTGGAACACGAAAAAGATGATGGCGATGGGGATGGTCGTGATGAGGCTCCCCGCCAGGATCGTGTTCCACGGCTGGGCCTCACCGAACGCGGCCCGCACGTTGGCCAGACCCAACGGCAGCGTGGCCAGCTCCGGCGCCCCCGGCACCGCGATCAGCGGATTGAGGAACTCGTTCCAGATCCCCTGCACCGAGAGGATGGTCAGGGCGATCAGACCCGGCGCCGCCAGTGGGAGCATCACCCGGGAGAAGGTCTGCCAGGCCGACGCCCCGTCGATCGCAGCGGCCTCGATCAGCTCATCGGGCAGCTGTTCGAAGAACTGTTTCATCAAGAAGATGGCGAAGGCATCGAACACCAACGGCAGGATCAGTGCTCCGTAACTGTTCAACAGCCCCAGCTGTTTCAGGATCAGGAACTTGGGGATCAGCAACACCACCCCGGGCACCGCCAGCAGCACGATGATCAGCCCGAACAGGATCTGCTTGCCCGGATAGGACATCTTGGCCAGGGCGTAGCCCGCCAGCGACGCCAGGAAGACCCGGCCCAGGGTGGCGATCACCGTCACCACCGTCGAGTTGACCGTCCAACGAGGGAGCCTCACGTTCTGGGTGTTCAGACCCTCGATCCCCTCCAGGGTCCACCCCCCGTACTCCGGGTCGGCCCAGAGCTGGACCGGGTTGGCCTGGATGTCGGGCAGGGTCTTGAACGATGAGACCAGCGACAGCACGAAGGGGAAGATGAAGACGAAGGCGAAGAAGACCAGGGCGGCATAGCCCAGCCAGCGACGCCAGCCGCCAGTCGCACCAGGAGCATGCACCGCCGCCATCAGCCCGGCCCGCTCGACTTGATCGCTCGTCGCTGGATGAAGGTGAAGAGCATGATCACCAGCAGCAACAAGATGGCGATGGCGCCGGCCAGGGCGGCCTCGGAGTTGCGGAACGACTGGAAGTAGATGAGAAAGGCCGGGGTCATCGTCGTCTTCTGTGGCCCGCCGAAGTTGGTGGCGTAGATCTGGTCGAACACCTGCCAGGTGGCGATCAGCCCGATGGTGACCACGAAGTAGATGGTCGGCCTCATCAGCGGGATGGTGATGTGCCAGAAGGTCTGCAAGGTCGACGCCCCGTCCACCTTGGCCGCCTCCTCCACCGACTCGGGGATCGACTGGAGCCCGGCCAGGAAGATGAGCATGAACGTGCCGGTGGTGGTCCAGGTGACCAGCAGGATGATGGCGAACATGGCCACGCTGGGCCCGGCGATCCACTGCCAGAAGGTCACCCCCATGAATTCGTTCTCCGCCAGGAACGCCGGGGCCTGGTCGACCCCGAACGCCCCGAGGACGATGTGGAACAGGCCGTTGGCGTTGTTCAGCCAGTTGATGGTCGGGAAGGGGAGGATGGCGTTGATCGCCCCCTGGGTCTGGAACAGGAACACGAAGATCAGGGTCACCGCGATCGACGAGGTGATGGAGGGGAAGTAATAAGCGGTGCGGAAAAAGCCCTTTCCCTTGAGGAACTTGTTGTTGAGGATCACCGCCAGGACGAAGGCGAGGATCGTCTGCATCGGGACCACGAACAACACGTAGTAGAAGTTGTTGCGGATGGAGAGGGCGAAGTCGGTCCTACGCACCCCGTCTTCGAACAACAGCTCCCGATAGTTCTCGAAGCCGATGTACTCGGTGTTGAACGGGGAGACCAGACCACTCCAGTCCCGCAATGACACCCAGGCGGTCAACACGATCGGGATCGCCACGAAGACGAGCAGCCCGATGAAGGCCGGGGCGCTGAACAGCCATCCGAGCCCGCCCTCACCCTTGACACGCACCCGGCGCTGGACGAGGACGGTCTCGGCACGAGGAGCCGCTTCCACCAACATCGAGGGTTTCCCCCGGGCCGGGGGCGGGGTCTCTACCGCCATCGCCCGCCTCCGGGGGCCGGGCTTGCGACCCGGCCCCCCGAAGCTGTCCTCATCCTTCGAGGACCCCCTCCCCCGCCGCCGTGGTGTCGGCGATCACCTGGTCGATGGTCATGTTCCCGTCGACCACTCCTTCGATCCCGGTGTTGAACACGCCGAGCACGTCACCGAAGCCGGGGACGAAACCCCAGCGCTGAGAGTACTCGGCGCCGGCCACGAAGGGCTCCAGCTCGGGATGAGCCGCAACCCACTGCTCGGCCACCGACTGACGGGCCGGCATCACGCTGAACGCCTCGGTCCAGGCCAGCGACCCTTCCTCGTTGGTCAGATAATCGACCAGCTGCCACGACGCCTCCGGGTTGGCCGCATCGGCGGCTACCCCGTAACAGACGGTGAAGGCAAAGTTGCCCGGTCCGGCCGGGCCGGCGGGCAGCTCGGCCACCGCGTACTGCTTGTCGGGGAAGTCGGCCGCCATGGCCGGGGCCACCCAGTTGCCCTCGACCACCATGGCGACCTTGTTCTGACCGAAGGCCTCACCAGACCATCCCGAGTCGATGGCGGCGGGCTTCACCGCGAAGCCGTCCTGATAGAGACCGGCCACGTACTCGATCGCCTCCCGGGCCTCGGGGGTGTCGAGGGTCATGGCGGTGTTGTCCTCGTTGGTGATCGACGCCCCGTTCTGGAACAGGAACGCACCCCAGCGTGGGTACTCGACGCCCATGGACAGTCCGGCCTGGGCGGTCCCGGCGGCGATCGCCGCCGCATCACCCGTGGTCAGGGCCTCGGCCGCCGCGGCCAGCTCCTCCCAGGTGGTGGGCACCGCCACCCCGGCCTCCTCCAGCACCGTCGGGTCATAGACCAGACCCAGAGTGGAGAAGTCCTTGGGTGGGCAGTACCAGGT
>JAICRU010000027.1 GCA_025937235.1 Acidimicrobiia bacterium | reverse complement strand
ATCATCTGCATCGAGAGCGGAACCTTCCCGCTCGCCGCGAAGACCGCCGCCGCTGGGGCCCTGGAGGCCAAGAACATCGCCCTGCTCGACTGCACGGTCAGCGGGACCGGCAGTCAAGCGCGGAGCCGCGACATCGTCCTGTATGCCAGCGGTCCTGCCGAGCTAGTGGCGAAGTGTCGGCCGGTTTTCGAAGCGATATCCAGGGACGCTCCCTGGGTCGGCGACTTCGGAGCGGGATCGGTCATGAAGTTCGTGTCGAACCTCCTGGTTGCGGTGCACACCGTCGCTGCTGCCGAGGCCCTCACCCTGGCAGAAAAGTGCGGGCTCGACCTCGGGGCCGCGCTCGAGCTGCTCACTTCGGGGGCTGGCAACTCTCGCATGTTGGAGGTCCGGGGGCCGCTCATGGTGGCTGGCGACTACGACATAGGATCAGCAACGGTCGACACCTTGACCAAGGACACCGAGATCATCCTCGGATTCGCCGCGGACCAAAACTGCCCGGTGCCGCTGCTGTCCATGGCGGGGTCATTCCTGCTCTCGGCAGCCGCGAATGGGTGGCAGGACCAGGACCCGGCTGTCGTCATGCAAGTGCTCTCTTCCCTTGCCGGCATGCCCGATGAGAGGAAGGTGGGACTTAATGACTGACTCCAAGGTGGCCATCGTGACCGGGGCGGCCGGCGGCCTCGGCCACGCGACCACGATCGCGCTTCTCGAGAACGGATACAGGGTCGGGGGGTTTGATGTGAACCACGCCACCCTCGGGCCCGTGGCCGAGGAACATCCCGATTCGCTCTCGCTGGAGCTCGTCGACGTGACTTCGGCCGAATCGATCGAGGCCGGAGTGGCCCGGGTAACCGAAAGGTTCGGGACTCCGACGACCCTGGTCAACATTGCCGGCACGAACCGGATCGCCCCGCTCACCGAGACGACCGAGGAAATCTGGGACCTGCTCATCGACCTCAACCTCAAGGGCACCTTCCTATGCTGCCGGGCGGTCGTGCCCCGGATGCGGGAGGCAGGACAGGGACGCATCGTGAACCTGACCTCCAACATGGGGCTGCGGCCAGAGGCACAACAGGTCGGCTACGCCTCGTCGAAGGCCGGAGTGGTGGGGTTGACCCGGGCCCTCGCCCTGGAACTGGCGCCGGACCACATCGCAGTCAATGCGGTCGCCCCGGTGATGACCCTGACCGAGCGGGTGGCCGGACTTCCCCAGTGGTGGAAGGACCTCCAGCTGTCCAAGATCCCGTTCGGCCGGTATGGGACCGTCGAGGACACCGTCAACACCGTCCTCTTCCTACTCTCCGAGGGCGGTTCCTTCTACACCGGACAGGTCCTCTCTCCGAACGGCGGGGACAACATGCCATGAGCGACTACTTGGTCAGGCGCGGCGTGGTCGACCCGGCCGCCGGATCGTCCCAGGATTGGGGGTGGCTCAACATCCTCGCCGACGAGGAGATCACCTCGATTCCGGGCGTCACAGTGGGTACCGCTCTGATCCAACCGGGAGCGGAGAACCCATTACACATACACCCGAACTGTGCCGAGATAATCCTCTTCTTGGCCGGCAACGTCGAGCACGCCGTCGGTCCCGACACGATGGAGCTGGCCGCGGGCGACATGTTGATCGTGCCGGCAGGCATGGCCCACAATGCCCGAAACGTCGGCTCCGATCCGGTCGAGATGATCGTGATCTACAACGCAGGTCGGCGGGGTTTCGAACTCGCCGAGCGAGGGTCTTGACCACCTCGAATCTGCTGCCCCAAGGAGCGGACATCAACCGAAACCACCGAGAGGTTTGGACGGGCTGCCCCTGCGACCGACACCCTCACTTGCGGCGGCCAGCGCATGGACGTTGAGTTGCATTCGTACGCGAAGCCTCTCACCAGCGGGAGAGGAGCCAGAGCTCGGGCTCGAACTCGCCCGAGTCGATGTCGGCGAACAATGACACCGCCTTGTTCAGGGCGTCCCGCGCCTCGGCTTCACGGCCGGCGCGGTGATGGAGGTCGGCGAGATGGTTCCAGAGCGCCGCCTCCCGATGACGATGTCCGGTACGGTCGGCGATCGAAATCGCCTCCTCCACGAGCCGGACAGCCGTCAGGCTGTCGCCGTCCTCTGACAGGAGAATCGCCTTGTTGTTGAGTGCCGCCATCCGGAGCAGATCGTCGGTTCCCGCGAGTCTGAGGGCCTCATCGGCATGCACCAACGCCTCCTTGCTGTCGCTGCTGACGACGGCGAGGATGTTGCGCACCCTGGATCGGTGAGCCGGGCTGTCGTCGTCCTCGGCGGCCGATCGGGCCCGCTCCGCCAGCTCGGCGGCCTTGGCCGCGTCCCCAACCCGATGCGCCAGCAATGCCCAGTCGGCGAGCACCTCGGCCGGCGCCGGGTGGCTGAGGATGGCTTGCTCGAAGTGCGCCTCGGCGTCGTCGAAGCGCCCGAGCAGGCGTTCTACCTCGCCGGTCCGATGCTCGATGACCCCTGCTGAACCCGGTTCGGCATGTGCCGACGCCAGAGTTAGCTCACGTCTGGCTCGTTCGTACTCCCCGGCGGCCATGGCGATCTCGGCGAGGGCCAATCGGGCACCGGTGACGTCTGGATCACCGACGGCCAGGGCGATCTCGTAGAACTTCCGGGCCGATTCGTTGGCATACACGCTCCGAGAAAGGTCCCCGGCCAGGTGGTACCACTCCGCAGCCTTGTCGTCGCCGGCCGCCTGATAATGACCGGCGACGGCAGCGGCCAGCCGGGCATCCGAACGGGCGTGCCCCCGCTCCGACAAGGCGCGGGCCGCCCTGCGGTGGAGGAGCCGCCGACGCACCATCGACGTCGCTTCGTAAGCGACTCGCTCTAGGGCGTCGAGAGTGAATGCGAGGCCATCGGACTCCGGTATCTCCCGCAAGAGGCGGGCGGCCATGAGTTCTTCGACGGCTTCGACCACCTCCTCCTCATTTCGACCGCTCGTCTCACGCAGGAGGGTGGCATCACAGGTGCCATTCAGGGCCGCGGCCGCGGTGAGGATCTGACGGGCGAGGTCGCCGACCTCGAGTAGTCGCGCCTCCATGTAGCGGGCCATTCCAGGAGTCGCTGGATCCGCGTCCGGAGAAAGGGCCTCGTTGATCAGCAGAGGAACCCCTCCGGTCTGTTCGAGCAACCGTGCGGCTTCGTTGTCGTCGCCATCGGTCAGTGGGATCAGGTGCTCCAGGGCCAGGGGCTGGACCTCGACTCTCTCGGCGGCTCCGGACATCATCTCAGCAACACCCGGAAGGAGATCATCCTCGCTCCTGGCGGCGAGCACCATCAGGACGGGGAGGTCCCCGATGCGCCGGGCGAGGTACGAGAACAGGGAGGCCGATGCCTGGTCCATCCATTGGACGTCGTCGAGGATCACGACCAGTGGACGCCTCGCGGCGAGAGTCGACAGAGCGGTGAGGATCCCCTCCAACAGCCTGAGCTCACCGAATCGATCGGGCGTCGTCGTGGCTTCACCGGACTGGAGCCCGGGCACGAGCCTCCCCACTTCGTGGACTGCCCAATCCGGGATCTCATCCCGGCTCCCATCGATCAACGGCGCTGCCCCGGCCAGGACCTGGATGGCCACGCCATAAGGCAGGTCTTGTTCCATTCGGAAGGCCCGGCCGATCAGGATGCCGGACTCACGACCGGAATTCGATGCGAATTCTTCGAGGAGGCGGGTCTTCCCCATCCACGGCGCCCCGATCATCGACAGCACACATCCCTGCCCGGCAGTGGCTCGGCGCAACGTCCGGCTCAGGAGGCCAAGCTCATCCTCTCGGTCGATGAGGTCGGGCTGCTGGACCGTCCTGATAGGTGTTTCCGCCTTGACCCGGCGTGGAGCCCCCGGCGCCGGCGGCAGGTCCTCGTCGAGTATGGCCTCGTACAGCTCGGTGGTCTCTTCGAGCGGTGCCACCCCCAGCTCCTGCTCGAGAACCGTGACACATGCGCGATAGGCCTCTATCGCACCGGGCCGGTCACCCGACCAGGCATGGAGCAGCATGAGGAAGCGATGGGCCGGTTCGTGGAGGGGGTCCAGCTCCAGCCACCGGGTCACCGCCGTGATCGCACCCGGATAATCACCAGCGGCGGCCAGGGCCGTGCCCAGCCGGTGGTAGGTCTCCCCAATCCGGATCCGCACCGTTTCGGACATGTTCCGGACCCAGTCCTCGAACTCGGGGGACGTTTTCAACGAGAAGCCCTCGAGGAAGTCACCCCGGTAGAGGTCGGCGGCTTTGCGCAGATGCGGGATGCAGCGGTCGCAGACATCGCGCGGGTCATGACCGTGGTCCCGGGTGGCGGCGATCTCGGCTTCCAGGATCTCGAGGTCCGACCGCGTCGGCCCGATCAGCGTGACCAGGTTGCGGTCCGCCCCGATCAGATCGGACCGGGTGGCTCCCCGAAGGGCGGAGAGGGTGCGTCTCAGGGTTGCCCGGGCCCGTTCCTGTGATGCGTCGGCCCAGAACAGGGCCGCCAGCGAATCCCTCGATCCCGACCTCTCAACCGTCAGAAAGGCGAGCAGGGCGATGGCCTTGCGGGTATCGACCACGACCGGCTTTCCGTCGAGGAGCACCTCGGGACGTCCCAAGAGATTGATTTCGAGCAAGACCCGTCACCTCACCGTTGCAGCGGGCAACGTAGCGGGGCGTTACGGAACGGAAAACCGACCCAAATCGGAACGTATGGTGTTCCGGGACATTCTTCGTTTCATTTACGTAACGCTGCGATGCCATTCTGTGTATCGCATGAGGGATGGAGAGGCAGCCCGCGTCGGGGCCGGGAGCGCATGGGTGGTAGCGCTCATCGGTGTGTTCCTGCTCTCGGTTCGGATCGGCGGTGGGATGGTTGGATGGCTGGATCCCTTGCCCTTCGATACCGAGACCTGGGGAAACCTGATGACGATGACCCTTTTTCTCGTCCTCGGCCCCCTCGTCCTATGGAAAGCAAACGGGAACCGTGTCGGCTGGGTCTTCTCCGGGATCGGGCTGTTCATTGCCGGTTCGGCGATAGCCGGCGGTCTGGCCGACCGGGGATATCTGGCGTTCTCCGCCATCGGAGGAGGCTTGTGGCTGGGATGGATCATCGGTGTGGGCACCCTGGTTCTTTGGTTCCCGACGGGTGAGGTTCCGTCGCGACGATGGCTATGGCTGCAGTGGCTCGGTTTGGCTCTGGTGGCGCTCACCTTCATCAGTTACTCCTTCACCGATCAGCTCTGCGCCGATTTCTCCGACGGGGAGTGTCTGCAGTGGGTCAGCAACCCAATCGGCATTCGGGGGATGCCTAACCCGGAGTTCGGCTGGCTGTCCGGCCCGCTGTTCGCCCTGTATCCCGTTTTCATGGGTGGAGCCGTCTTGTCGTTGTTCATGCGTTACCGGAAGGCGGAGACCGTGGAACGGCTCCAGCTGAAGTGGTTCCTCCTCGCATGCGCTTCCTTCGTTGCCGCCCTGGGTGCCGAGATCGCCTTGGAGAGCATGGGACTCGCCGAGCCGCCATACATCGTGGACCTATGGATCGACCTATCGATCATCGCCATACCGATCGCGGCGACGCTTGCGATCCTGCGATACCGGCTTTACGAGATCGACCGGATCATCTCCCGGACCGTGTCCTACGCGATCGTGATCGCGCTGCTTGCCCTGGTCTACGCCGTGGGTCTGACCGGGCTCACCTCCCTCCTCGACACCGACTCTCCGCTGGCTGTGGCTGTCTCCACCTTGGCCGCGGCCGCGCTCTTCAACCCACTGCGGCGACGAGTCCAGGGTGTGGTCGACCATCGGTTCAATCGCACCCGATATGACGCGGAGCAGGTCATGACCGGGTTCACCGACACACTCAGGGATGAGGTCGATGCGGAAAAGGTCGTGGGGGGCTGGGTATCGGTGGTCAACGAGACCATGCATCCTGCATCGGCCGGGGTGTGGGTGCGGGGCGGTCAGTGAGAAGGATCTGGATCTCCTTCCTGGTGTTGCTCTCTGTCGTGGGCCCCGTCATGGCGATGCTCCACGGCCCACTCGCCGACACTGGTGACAGGCTTTGGCCCCTCACCTGGATCTCATGGCCGGTGGTCGGAGGTGTGATCCTCTTTCGTAAGCCGGGCAACCGGATAGGGATTGCCTGTCTCGCCATCGGCCTGGTCTGGGGGCTGTCCTTCGCCATGCAATCCGTCGTCCTCGACATCCCCGATCAGACTGCCGCCTGGATCGAGCTCGGATATACGGTGCTCGGCGTAGTCCCCTGGTTGATCATCGTCTGGCTCCTCGCCAACTTTCCCACCGGACAGCCCGGCGGTCGCATCGAGCGTCTGGTGAGCCGCAGCCTCTGGGTCATCGGCGTCTGGGCCACTCTCGGATTCGCGTTCAGTCCCGCGCCACTCGAGGACACCGGTCTGGCCAATCCGCTGGGGGTCGCCGATTCGCCGGCCTTCACGCTTATCACCGAAGATTCGGGATTCTTGTTCGTGGTGCTCTTGGCGGTCTTGGCCTTGACGAGCCTCATCCGTCGGTTACGTCGCAGCTCGGGGATCGAGCGTCTGCAGTATCGCTGGTTGCTCTTTGGTGGCTCCGTCTTCGTGCTGATCATCGCTCTGGGTCAGTTCCTGCCAGAGGATTCGGCCGGCGAGTATCTTTGGTTGCTGGGTGGCTCGGCGATCCCGATCTCGATCGGTGTCGCGGTGGTCAGATACCAGCTCTTCGAGATCGATCGACTCATCTCCCGCACCTTCACCTACCTGATCGTGGTCGGTCTCCTGGCAGCGGTGTTCGCCGGCATCGTGACTCTGGCGAGCTCGTTGCTCGACACGGAAAGCGATCTGGCAGTCGCGGCATCCACCCTGGCGGTGGCGGCTCTGTTCAACCCTGTGCGGAGACGGGTGCAGGTCTGGGTGGACCGGCGTTTCAACCGATCTCAGTACGACGCGGAGCGGGTGATGGCCGGCTTCGCGGGCTCTATCCGCGATGAAGTCGATCCGGACGCGATCATGAGCGGATGGGTCTCTGCGGTCAGGCAGGCTATGGAGCCCGCAGCCGCCGGAGTCTGGGTGCGCGAACCATGAGAGGCGCTTCCGTTCACAGGCCTTGTAGCCGAGTCCGTGCGACCCACCGAACGTCCGATTTCTTCCCTTTGGTGATGATCCTTGGGTTCGACTGAATCGCCTTGGGCGTCGGGATGTCCTTCGCCCGTCGACTCCGACGGGGTGGTGGAAGGCTGGCTGGGCGTCGTCGCCAGGACGATGCAACAGACTTCGGCCGGTATGTGGGTGCGGTAGGCCCGATGAGAAGCACAGTGGCCCGGATCGCGCTCGCCCTCTGGGCGCTGATGATGCTGACTTTAGGTGTCTTCTGGGTAGTCCTCCAGATGGCGGGCGTCCTGTTCGGCGACCGGATCCTGTCCAGGACGGTCTCGTACCTGATTGTCCTCGGAGTCCTGTCCGGTGTCTATCTGATCGGCCCCAGCGTCAATGTCGTCCCTCTTCTCGGAGCACTCTCTGACCGTCGCGGCTTCTACGCTGGCCGCCGCCCTCTTCACACCGCTGCGGCGATGGGTCCAACCCGGGGTGGTGAGGAGATTCAACCGTTCCCGCCATGACGCCGAGCAGGTGATGGATGGGTTTTCCGGCTCGCTCCGCCAGGGTCTCGACCCAAACACGCTGGTGGGGGGCTGGGTGGGTGTCGTGTCCGAGACGATGCAGCCGTCGTCGGTCTCGGTTTGGATTCGTAACGATTTCGGGACGTTGGAGGGATAGAAAAAGGGCATGGTTCAGCTGATGAGACGACGCAGAGCTGAGGGGACAGAGTCGGCGCAGGTGGAGGAGACCGCGTCGGAATCGAAGACGAGGCTCATCGACGCCATCCCGATCCCGATGGGGGATCCCCTCGAGGCACTGCTCCTGTCGAACGGAGGCCCGGTGGTCCTGCGGGATCTCGAATTTGAGTCGGCCGCCCTCGATGGTTTACGCCAGTCCGGTGTGGAGCTGGTCGTGCCGCTGATCGGCCAGGGCGAGCTCCTTGGCGCGTTGTACCTCGGCCCCCGTCTCTCCGACCAGCCCTATTCGACAGATGATCGGCGTCTGTTGGGGAGCCTTGCCTCTCAGGTGGCGCCGGCCATGAAGGTGGCCCAACTGGTCAGAGAGCAACAGGCGGAGGCCAAGGAGCGGGAACGCATCCAGCAGGAGCTCCAGGTCGCCGCGCTGATCCAGCAGACCCTGCTGCCAAAGGAGTTGCCCGCCATCACCGGATGGCAAGTCGATGCGTTCTACCGACCGGCACGCGCCGTCGGAGGCGACTTCTACGACTTCATCGACCTCGAAGACGGGCGGCTCGGCGTTGTCATCGGCGACGTCACGGACAAGGGTGTGCCCGCGGCACTCGTGATGGCTACCTGCCGGTCGATGCTCCGGGCGGCGGCGCAGCGGCATTCCGCGCCTTCGGCGGTTCTGGCCGAGGTGAACGATTCCCTGGTTCCGGAGATCCCCCCGGCCATGTTCGTCACGTGCCTCTACGCCATCATCGACACCGGGGCCGGCGAGATCGTCTTCGCCAACGCCGGGCACAACCTGCCGTATGTGCGTAGCAACGGCGGGGTGATCGAGCTGAGGGCGACAGGGATGCCGCTCGGGCTCATGCCGGGGATGAGTTATGAGGAGACGAGTTACGGGATGGGCGCCGGCGAGGTCATGGTCCTGACCAGTGACGGGATCACCGAGGCCCACAGCCCCGAGGGCGAGATGTACGGATTTGCCCGGCTCATGGGACGGGTCGGAAAGAAGACCTCAGAGGACGACATGCTCAACGAGGTGGTCAACGACCTGGAGAAGTTCACCGGGCCCGATGCAGAGCAGGAAGACGACATCACGCTCGTGGTCGTCAAACGGACCTCCTCTGCCCAGGGTGCGGCCTCGACCTTCCTCCCCCTGGAGGGGGGCGTCCCGCTGCAGGATGGGGGGGAATCCGAAGGCCCGCAGGTGCTGGCGAGGTTCAGTGTTCCCAGCGAGGAAGGCAACGAACGGATCGCCATAGCCAAGGTGACCGCGGCCATCGGCTCACTGGCGCTTCAGCCGGACCGTCTCGAGCGGCTCAAGACCGCAGTTGGGGAGACGGTGATGAACGCAATCGAGCACGGCAACGAGTTCCGCTCCGAGCTCGATGTGGAGGTCGAAGTCTGCGCCAACGACGACACGGTGAGTGTGCTCGTCACCGATCAAGGCGGTGACAAGTTGATCCCCGAAGCGGCGGTCCCCGACATCGAAGCCAAGCTGGCCGGTGAGCAGACCCCGCGTGGTTGGGGCCTGTTCCTGATCGAGCAAATGGTCGACGAGGTCAAGTCGACGAGCAATGGCGGGGCGCACACCGTCGAGCTCGTCATGAACCGGGAAGGAGCCCTCTGATGGAGAGCGTTTTCGAGGCGACGGTGTCGAGGACCGAGGACGGTTCGGTCGTGGTGATGAGTGGGACCGTCAACCGGGCGGCGAAGGAAGCCCTGGAAAGCGCCTACGAGGAAGCCGCATCCGGGCCGGGGAAGATCCTGATGGACTTCCGGGGCGTCGACTACATCAACTCGACGGGGATAGCGGTCATCGTCGGGGTGCTGGCGATCGCCCGGGCCGAGCATCGCGCGGTCGGCGCATTCGGCCTGACCGACCATTACCGGGAGGTGTTCACCATCACCCGGTTGTCCGATTTCATGACCATCTACGACAACGAGACGGCTGCAGCCGCGGCCGGGTGAGGAGAGGACCCATGCCAACAGCCAACACGACCATGAACGTTCGGGAGGTGGCCCCCCGGGTGCGAGTGATCGACATCTCTGGAGAGATCACCGCCTTCTCCGAGAAGGAGATCTCAACCGCCCACGAAGCGGCGGCGGAGGGCGGGGTCGACGCCGTGGTGCTCAACTTCGAAGGGCTCGAGTACATGAACAGCGGTGGGATCGGGTTACTGGTCACCACTTTGATCAGAGCCCAGCGAAGCGGTCATCGCCTGATGGCCTACGGATTGACCGACCACTACAGCCAGATCTTCTCGCTGACGCGTCTAGACGAAGCGATCGAGATCTTCGACGACGAGGCCGCCGCGCTGTCCGCGGTCTGAACCGGGCGCCGAAATTGGGAGCCTGAGCGTCGAATACCGTCACTCTCGATCCCAATTTCCGCAAGAGACGCAAGAGAATGGCCGGGCCGGCGGGCCCGGCCCGTTCGCGGACCAGGACGTCAGCCCCTCAGGGCGGCCCGGGCCGCGTAATAGCCGCACATCCCGTGGACACCGGCCCCCGGCGGGGCCGCCGAGGAGCATAGGAACAGGCCGTCGCCGATGCGGTAGGGGGCGGTGGATCCGAGCTGGAACACCTTCTTGATCCCGAACCCGCCACCGGCGATGTCACCCTTGATGTAGTTGGGGTTGTGGGCCTCGAACTGGCCGGCGTTCATCGTGTGACGCTCCAGTATGAGGTCTTTGAACCCGGGTGCGAACCGCTCGACCTGTCGCTCTATGACTTCGGTCATGTCGACAGCCGACCCCGGAGGAACATGGCAATAGCCCCAAGCGGTGTGTTTGCCTTCCGGTGCCCTGGTCGGATCGAAGCGGCTCTGCTGGGCGAGGAGGACGAACGGTCGGTCCGGGTGGCTTCCCGAATGCACTTGATCCTCGGCCGCTGCGACCTCCTCCCACGTCCCTCCGACATGGACAGTTCCCGCCTTGGTGCTCCACTCGTCGGCCCATGGGATGGGGGCGTCGAGGGCCCAATCGACCTTGAACACGGCAGGCCCCGTCTTCCAAGCGGTCAGTCGTCGTCGCTCCCATGGGCTGACGCGAGCACCACCAATCCGGACCGCGGCACGTGGCATGACATCGAGGACGATCACAGGAGCTGCGGGCAGCTCGTCGATCGATCCGACCATGCGCCCGGTCTCGATCGTGCCTCCATGGTCGACGATCACCTTTGCCAGGGCTTCGGCTATTCGCTGGGACCCAGCCTTGACCATGGGCCACCCGTAGGCGTGAGCCGACACACCGAACAACAATGCCACTCCCCCCGTCAGAGGTGAGCTGAATGGGGCAATGGCGTGGGCGGCGAGCCCGGCGAGGACACCGCGCGCCTCGGTCGATGTGAACCCGGAGGCGATGATCGAGGCCGGCAGGGCGCCCCGGCTCGCCAGCTTCACGAAGCTCCCCGGGTCGTCGGGAACGAGTGTCATCGGGCCGAGGAAGTCTTCCATCAGGGCATCGGCCGCCTCGACCAGCGGGCCGAGGATTCGCCGATAATGGCGGGCATCATCCCCGAAGCGGCTGGCGGTCGCCTCGACGTCTCGCTCGACGACCCCGACCCGGCCCTCGCCGAGGGGATGGGCCAGGGGGACGTCGGGATGGACCCACTCGACCTCGAGACCGAGGTCTCGGAAGAACGGCGAGCCGACCCCGAGCGGGTGAATCGCCGAGCAGATGTCGTGGGCGAAGCCGGGAAGGGTGAGCTCCTCGGTTCTCGTGCCACCGCCGATCTCTTCGGCCTGCTCGACGACCAGGACCCTTCGCCCGCGTCGTGACAGCTCCGCCGCGGCAGAGAGCCCGTTGGGGCCGGCGCCGACAACGACCGCGTCGTACTCGGACATTCACCCACGATTGTGCCCCACTCCCGTTACGACATGGTCACCGACCCGGATGGTGGGAACCCGGGGTCTCGTAACGGTGGCGGAACGCGGGCATGGTTCATTGACGGGATCGGAGAAAGGAACGAGTTGACCGAGCCAAGAAATTCGGAGAGCTGGGCGCAGCCGGTCGACGCCTTCCACGTGGGGGAGGTCGCCGAGGGAGCACGCAAGGGCAACGTCGAGGGGCGAAAGCCGACCGGGCCGCTACAGGGCTTCGGTCAGTTGTGGCAGAAGACCTATGAGGTGCGGGTCCCCGGACCCACACCCGAGGAGCTGATCGCCACCTGGAAGGCCAAGTTCGGCGACTTCTGGCCCGACTACAACAAGTTCTATGCCCCAGCCGGCGGCATTTCGCCCGGTGAGGTGGCCGTGATCGGGGGTGGCAAGGGCCCGGCCAAGGTGACGACCGGTGTCAGAGTGATCTATGCCGACGAGCGCTCGTGGTCCTACATGACCCCGGAGGGCCACCCCTGGGCGGCGATCATCACCTTCAGTGCCTACGACGGGGACGATGGGACCACCGTGGCCAGGATCCATCTCTTGGTCCGGGCCAACGATCCTCTCTACGAGATGAGCTTCAAGCTGTACACCTCACGCATGGAGGACAGGATCTGGAACCACACCTTGACCCAGGTGGCCTCCCATTACGGCCTCGAGGAACCGGTGGTCGAGACCACGGTCCTCCTCGTGGACAAGAAACGGCAGTGGGGTCAGTTCTCCAACATCTACAAAAACTCGGCAGTCCGGACCATGCTGCGACGGGATCGTTAGCCAGCCGTGTCGACCGGCTTCGGCCTCGGTCGTCATGACACACGAATCGGGCCCCCGTTGCCGGGGACCCGATCCACCTCATCCGCGAGGCGTTGGTTCCTACAGAAGGACGGCCCTCTTGCGGATGTACAGGAACACGAAGCCGGTGAACATCAGTGTCAACCCGATCACGACCGCGAAAGCGGACAGTGCGTAGGAGACGATTCCCAGCCCAAGAGTGGTGGTCAGGGTCGTGGCGGGGATCCAGGATGCCCTGGCCTCGTTGGGCCCCATGACCTGCTCGCCGTTCTCGTCGAGGACAGCGGCGCCGTTCTCGTCCACCACCGGCACTTCCCGTGGCATCTGCGCGTAGTACAGGCCCTCGGTGTTATCCAGTTGGTGGTGGGTGATGATGTCGGCCTGGGCCCACATCGTGAACGGGCCTCTCACCGGTGTCTCCGGGATGACGGCGTCATCGGGTGTGGTCACGTCCTGAGCAACGGCCTGATCCCACGTGTACCAGGCACCGAAGATGCCCCCGGCAAATGAACCAAGTCCGACGGCCAGCGAGAGGATGGCGGCGGTGAGAAGGACAAAAGGCTTGCGTGGAGGGCTGATCTCTTCGGTAGCGACCAGCTTCTCTCGATCGATAGCAGTCATAAGGTGCCTCCTTCTTGTAGGACCAACTGCCGTACCTGTTCATCCTCGGCGCTTGTGAAAGACTGCACGAGGGTCTTAGGTCCCTAAGACCAGGGACCGAAAGTCCTGCTACAAACGCCGGCATGCGACTCGCCGGGCACGTGGTGGTGGTAACCGGTGCCTCCGGGATCGCGGCCGCCGGGGCTCGACGGTTCGCCTCCGAAGGTGCATCCGTGTTCATCGTCTCGATCGACGAGGATCAATGTCGTGACCTGGCGGCCGAACTCGGGCACGCCGGCCCGGTCGGCTGGTCGGTGGCCGATCTCACCGACGAAGCGTCCACGGTCTCCGCGTTTGCCGCATGCGCCGATCGTTTCGGAGGCGTGACCGGCCTCTTCGCAGTGGTTGGCGCGAGTGGGCGCGGCCACGGGGATGGGCCGCTGGATCAGATACCCCTGGAGGGCTGGCGTCACACCATGGACATCAACACCGTTCCTCCGTTTCTCGCCGCTCGTGAGGCGGTCAAGGTGATGAGGCGGCCTGGTGGCGGAGGATCGGTGGTCCTGATCGGCAGCATCTCCGCCATGCATCCATCGCAGTACTTCGTGACCCACGCCTACGCGGCGGCCAAGGGAGCGGCGATCTCCCTGACCAGGTCACTGGCCTCCCACTACGCATCCGACCGGATCAGGGTCAACCTGATCGCACCGGGGCTGGTAGACACGCCGATGTCTACCCGCGCTTCCTCAGACCCGGCCACAGTCTCCTACGCGCGCGAGAAGCAGCCGCTGGCCGGCGGTTTCCTCGATGCAGCGGACATCGCTGCAGCAGCCGTCTTCTTGCTCTCCGACGAGTCGAGGCAGATCACCGGGCAGGTGCTGGAGGTCGACGGTGGATGGGGTGTCACCGAGGTATGAGGTGGCAACCCTCGACTAGTCAAGGATGCTCGTGGGAGACGGCACGATCACCAGCATCGGGCAGGCGGCGGCCGTGGATGCATTCAGCGGGCGCCGGCGCACTCGTCGCCGCCGTCAAACGGGTCTACATGCCCGCCCCAGAGGCGGGCTTGCGTACCGTCGACAACGTCACGGCCCACCGGTTGGGGAGGGCTACTTCCAGGGCTTTGGAAAGACCAGCAGGGTCCAGCCGGCGATACCCACGATGAGAATGAGTCGCAAGATCAGAGGCCAGGAGGTCTGCCAGATCCACATACCAAGCATCACCGGGAGGAAGAGAAGCCAAATTGCGCCTTCCAGAAGCCACGGCAGGTCGCGAATCCAGGACCACACGGCATCGATGCTCCCCTGGCTCCAAACGAGTGCTGCCCCGAAGGCGAGCCATATCAGTGCAAACAGAACGAACAGAATTCCACTGTTGACCAAGAATCCAATGCCGTTGCCCAGACCGTTCGCCAGTCGGTCGATCAGCGTCACGGCATTGCCTCCTCCGGCTCTTTGCTCCCCGTCCGCAGGCCACGAACCGGGGCCCGGGACTGACGCTTCATCTCCTGCCATAAGGCAGAGTCGACCTCTTCGAGTCTCTTGTTTCTAGGGTCGAATGACCCATCGGCGAGAATCCGTCGCGGTGACCAGCTAGCCCGCCCTCTCAATGCCGCGGGCGGACTTGCCTAGAGCACGCCCGGCCGACGACACTCCCGGAATGCTGCCCACCGGTCTCACAGTCGACGACGTCAGCTACGAGAAGCTGGCGGGGACCATCGACCATTCTTTGTTGAAACCCCAGCTCACGCTCACCGAGGTCGTGGAGGGCTGCGCCCTGGCCGCTCGATACCAGGTGGTGTCTGTATGCGTTCGGCCGGCCGATGTGGCACTGGCGGCCAAGGAACTGGCGGGAACGGGGGTCTCGGTCGGCACCGTCGTGAGTTTCCCCCATGGCGACAGCGCCACGGCCACCAAGATCAACGAGGCGGCCGGCGCCATGGAAGACGGGGCGGTCGAGCTGGATATGGTGATGAACATCGGTTGGCTCCTGTCCGGGGAGCATCAGGCAGTGCAGGACGACATCGCTGCTGTGGTCGACACGGCCGGCGGAAGTGCCATCGTCAAGGTGATCCTGGAGAACGCCTATCTCACGGACGAGCAGAAGATCGTCGCCTGTCGGCTGGCCGAGGGCGCAGGCGCAGACTACGTCAAGACATCGACCGGGTTCGCCCCGACCGGCGCAACGATCGAAGACATTCGGCTCATGCGTTCCAGCGTCGGACCGATGGTTAAGGTCAAGGCCGCACACGGCGTGCGGACCCTCGACGCACTGCTAGCAGTGATCGAGGCGGGCGCAGACAGATGTGGCGCCACTGCCACGGCCACGATCCTCGACGACTATCGGTCCCGCGTCAGTGGCTGAGCAGCGGCCAGAGCCGCGCCGTGTGCCCCCGACCATTTGCCGAGTTGGGACGCCACGACATCGATCCGTTCCGGAGGCACCAGGGTGACCCGCTCCCGAATCGTCCTGCGAATCGGATCGAGGACGAGATCGCCGGCGTCGGCGATGCCTCCTCCGATCACGATGCGGTCGGGCCCGATGAGCGTCACCACATTGGCCAACCCGATCCCGAGGGCTTCTGCCACCGCTTCGATGGCGGCGACACTTCCCGCATCCCCACCCGAGGCTGTCCGATAGACCTCTTCGGCGCTCTCCTTGCCGGCAAGGGCGGTCAGGACATCGGCTCGGGACATCGCCTCGACGCAGCCATTGTTCCCGCATCCGCACAAAGGCCCGTCGGGATCGATGATCTGATGCCCGATCTCACCGGCGACCCCGAATGCTCCGAGGTGAAGCTGCCCGTCGATCATGATCCCACCCCCGATCCCTGTTCCCAAGGTGAGGCACGCCACGATCCTGAATCCCTTGCCCGCGCCCACGAGGCCTTCGGCCAGTGTGAATGCGCGTGCGTCGTTGACCATCGTTACCGGGATGCCCAGGGCGTGTTGGATCGTCGCCCCTAGGGGGAAACCCTCCCAACCACCCGGCAGGTTGGGGAAGAGCTCGATGACGCCGGTGGCGGAGTGGAACAACCCTGGCACTCCGACACCGACCCGATCGATTCCACTGTTCTCACCGAGATGAGACCGTGTTGCCCGAATGAGGTTGTCGGCCACGTGGGTAGGGCCTTCTCCTGCCTCGGTGGGGTACTCCCAGGTCCCCGCCGCCCGGAATGTGTCGCCATCCGGGACGAGCAGGACCACTTTGATGTTGGTCCCCCCCAGGTCGAGCCCTAGCAGAGGCCCGCTCATTGGTTGGTTCTCGCCAGCTCACACGATGCGTCACTCACCAGGCCTGTATATACATCCCACCGATGCAGGTGACGAGAAGATGACAGCGGACGCAGGGGCGGGAACGTGGATCGACGAGGCGCGGGCCATCCTCGATCACATCGAGGGCTCGCAGATGGACGCCATCGACGAGCTGGCCGTCTGGTGCACCGATGCCATCGAAGGTGGGGGGCTGGTCCATCTGTTCGGCTCGGGTCACTCACGGATCCCGCTCGAGGAGATGTTCCCCCGCTATGGCTCGTTCTCCGGATTTCACCCGATGGCCGAACTGTCCATGACCTTCCACACCGAGGTGGTAGGCAGTAACGGCCAGAGGCAGGCCATGTTCATCGAGCAGGTGGAGGGTCTCGCCGAAGTCATCCTTTCCAACTTCGACTTCGGTCCTGCAGACGTCATGGTCGTGTTCAGTGCCAGTGGCCGTTCGGCGGTGCCGATCGAGATTGCCATGGGAGCAAGTCGCCGAGGGCTGAGAGTCGCAGCGGTGACCTCCATCGCCGAGTCGATGGCAGCCGACCCGACTCACACGAGTGGGACCCGGCTCCTCGACCACGCCGACCTGGTCATCGACATAGGGACGCCGCCCGGCGACGCCCTGGTCCATGTCCCCGGGCTCCGCACCCCGGTCGGACCCGGATCGACGCTGGCCAACGCCGCTGTCGTGAACGAGTTGAAGGTGCGGGTCGCCGGCCGTCTCGTGGCGCGTGGGCTCGCCCCCGCGGTCTTGACCAGCCCATCGTTGGTGGGCCCCAGCGAGTCGCATCGTCTCTTCGACCGGGCCTACTCGGACTATGCGGAGCGTCTGGCCCGGGTCTTACGCAAGCCGGCCGATTGAACCCGGGGGCCTGTGCATAAGTTCGAGACTTATGCTCTTGACACGCGCAAAAGTGTCTGGCATGGTGGACAAACTGGAGGCGTCGAGCATTGGTGAGCAACACCGAGAAGACGCAGGTCCCGGAGCCGGATCGTCCCGGCGATCTGCTCAACCTCATCCGCACCGGAAGGGCCCGCACCCGCGGCGAGCTGGGTGAGGTGACCGGGCTGGCTCGGTCCACCGTTGCCCAGCGCATCGACGCCCTCATCGAGGCCGGGTTGGTGGTCGAGGTCGGTGGCGCACCGTCGACCGGTGGCCGGCCCCCCTCACTGCTCGGCTTCAATGCCGAAGCCGGCGTCATCCTGGCTGCGGACCTCGGGGCGACGCATTCCAGGATTGCCGTGTGCAACCTCCTCGCCGAATCACTGGTCGAGACGACCGCCGAGATCGACATCAACAAAGGTCCGGATGAGGTACTCGGCTGGCTCCTCGACACGTTCGACCGGCTGCTCGACGGGATCGGCAGGGCACAGTCCGAGGTGCGTGGCGTCGGAATCGGCGTGCCCGGACCGGTGGATTACGTCCGTGGCATGGCAGTCAACCCGCCGATCATGGCCGGCTGGCACATGCACCCGATCAAAGACGGGTTCGTTCAGCGTTACGACGCCCCGGTGCTGGTCGACAACGACGTGAACATCATGGCCCTGGGGGAGTACTGGGTCATGGAGCCCAAGGTGGACGACTTCGTCTTCGTCAAGGTCGGCACCGGTATTGGCTCCGGGCTCATTCTCGGTGGTGTCCTCCATCGCGGCGCCAACGGTGCTGCCGGGGACATCGGCCACGTGCGTGCCACCTCTGAGGATGTGGTGTGCCGATGCGGCAACAACGGCTGTTTGGAGGCCTTGGCCGGGGGCGCCGCCCTGGCTGCCCGGCTGCGGGAGTCGGGTCTCGATGCGATGGGTGGCCGCGATGTGGTCCGACTCGTCGAGAGGGGCAACGAGGATGCAACGAGGGCGGTGAGACAGGCCGGCCGTCTCATCGGCCAGGTGCTGGCCTCGATGGTCAATCTGCTCAATCCGTCGCTGATCATGATCGGCGGGGACCTGGCCCGGGCCGAGCAGCAGCTCCTGGCAGGCATCCGGGAGATCGTCTACCAGCGGTCGACCACTCTGAGCACTACCGACCTGACCATCGGGGTGTCCTCCCTCGGTGACAGGGCCGGTGTCATCGGCGCCGCTGCCATGGCCATCGACCACATCCTGACCCCACGTGCGATAGACGAGGTACTGGCCGGCATCGCTTGAAAGGACTCTTCCCGCCACCGCGGGATGATTGGAAAGAGGCCGTGAAGACGGCATAGACAAGGAAGAGGAGGAAGGATGAAGAGAAGGACAGGACTGCGGGTCGCAGCCTTGGTTGGTGTCTTCGCCTTGATCGCTGCTGCCTGTGGGGGTGGCGATAGCGCCGAGGACGAGACTTACACCATTGGGGTGAGCAACACGCTTGCCGGCAACGGCTGGCGTGAGCAGATGATCTGTGCGATCAAGGCACAGGCCCTGGCCAGTGGGGTCGTGGATGAGGTCGTTCTCCAGAACGAGAACACCGACACGACGGGCCAGATCGGCCAGATCGAATCCCTGATCTCACAGGGCGTTGACGCCATCATCATCAACCCCACTGAGCGGGAAGGTCTCAACTCGGTCATCGAGGAGGCCATCAGCCAAGGCATCGTGGTGGTAGCGGTGGACCAGGCCGTGACGGCCGAGGGCGCCTACGTGGCCACAAACGACCAGGTCGCCTATGGCGAGCTGGGTGCCCGCTGGCTCTTCGATCAGCTCGGAGGTGAGGGCAACGTAGTGGAGATGCGCGGCATCGACGGTGTGCCTGCGGACACCGACCGTCACGCCGGGTTCGAGGCCGCTCTGGCCGACTATCCGGGCATCACCGTGTCCCAGGAGACGTTCACCGGCTGGGACCCGACCACCGGTGGCCAGCAAGCGCTGGACATCATCAGCGCCGGCGACGTGGACGGCATCTGGACCTCGGGCATCGACTACACAGTCGTCGAGGCCTTCCAGAGCGCCGGGGCCGAGTTCGTGCCGATCGTCGGAGCCGACAACAACGGCTTCATCGATCAGCTGCTCAATGTCGAAGGGCTGACCGGCGCCGCGGTCACCAACCCACCGGCCATCGGTGGTGTGGGAGCTGCGATAGCAATCCAAGCCCTGACCGGTGAGGAGCCGGAGCAGGTTGTGACCTTGACACCGGAGGTCTTCGCCTCCGATGACCAGGCCAGCCTGGAGGAGCTCTTCGACCCGGACCAGCAGGTCGGTTGGAGCACCTACGTCGAGATCGAGCCCTACACCACCTACGAGGCCTCCCAGGTCTCCGACTGTGTCGGGCCTGGCGAGGAGTAAGAACCCGATCGATTGACAGGGAATGGGGCCGGGTAGCGGGCGCCCGGCCCCGTTTTCAGCGAGTATCCACTCTGTGACGATTGAGCCAGGCGTAAGGCCACTTCTCTCGACGCGCGCCGTCGCCAAGAGCTTTGGCAACGTGATCGCGCTGCGTTCGGTCGAGCTCGATGTGGCTCCCGGCGAGATCCACGCCTTGCTCGGTGCCAACGGCGCCGGCAAGTCCACCCTGGTCAAGATCCTCTCCGGCGTGTATCAGGCCGACGCGGGCGACGTCGAGGTCGAGGGCGAATCAGTCCGCCTCTCCACACCTGCCGCCGCGGTCGCGGCCGGGCTGGCCACGGTTTTCCAGGACCCGGCTCTGATCCCCGACCTCACGGTCGGACAGAACCTGCGGCTCACCGGGATCGACGAGGGTGAGGTCCGCGTGTGGCTGGAGCGGATGGACGGAGCCAGCCTCGATTTCGGTGCCCTGATCAGAGAGCTGCCTCTTCCCCTCCTCCGTCTGCTCGACCTGGCCCGGGCGCTCGCACTCGAGCCCTCGCTGCTGATGCTGGACGAGATCACCGCGGCGCTTCCCGCCGATCAGGCGGAGCACGTTTTCACGGTCATGGAGGAATGGAGGAGCCGTGGCAACTCGGTGCTGTTCATCACCCACCGTCTGGGCGAGGTGATGCGGATGTGTGATCGGGCAACCGTGCTGAGGGATGGCCGAACCGTCGCCTCCGTGGCTCCCCAGGAAGTCGGCGAGTCGGGTCTGGTGGAAGCGATGCTCGGTGAGGTCGTCCATGGTGAACCCGGCGCGGTGAGAACCGCTCGTGCCGGTGTGGGCCAGGTCTTGCTCGAGGCCGTCGACATCGGATCCGGGGACAAGGTGAATGGTGTTTCGTTCCGACTCCATGCCGGTGAGGTGCTGGGCCTGGCGGCGCTAGAGGGACAGGGCCAGGACCGGCTGTTCGAGGTGTTGGCCGGCGACAGGCGGCCCGATCGCGGGGAGATCCTGGTCAAAGGCGCGTCGCTCCGAGCGAGATCGCCTTACGACGCCGTGGCCCGCGGCGTCGTCCTGGTGCCACCGGACCGACTCCTCGCCCTCCTTCCGCAACGCTCGGTTCGTGAAAACCTGGGGCTTCCCCTGTATGACCGGATAAGACGTTGGTTCTCGGTGGCTCGAGACGAAAAAGAGAAGGTGGCCGACGCCATCGACCGGCTGTCCATCGACACCCGCGCCGCTCGGCAGGCTGGGCGCCTGTCGGGTGGGAACCAGCAAAAGGTGGTCCTGGGTCGTTGGCTGACCGCCGGGTTCCAGGTCCTGCTCTGTTTCGACCCGACCCGGGGGATCGACGTCAGGACCAAGGCCCAGATCTACGGCCTGATCCGCGAGCTGGCCGCCGATGGCGCTGCAGTCCTCCTCTATACGAGCGAGCTTGCCGAGATCCCCCTGGTCTGTGACCGCGTCCAGGTCCTCTACCGCGGCTCCATCGTCGACGAGCAACCTGCCGAGAGCGCCACCGAGGAGTCACTGCTCACCGCGGCACACGGCATCAGGTCGGAGGAGGTGGCATGACCGCTGAGACCGCCGGGCGCTCGACGCGGTTCGATTGGTCCACCTGGCTTCGCCGGCGGGGGTGGACGGCAGGTGTCTGGCTCCTCCTGCTTCTCATGATCCTCTGGTACTCGGCTCTGATCCCCAAGTTCGGCGGCTTTCAGATCGCCTCGATCTCCAAGAACAGCCTGCCCCTCGTGTACCTGGCGATCGGGCAAGCGGTCATCGTGATCGCCGGGGGCATCGATCTCTCGGTCGGAGCGATGTTGATCCTCTCCAACTCGATCGCCGCCCAGCTGATGTTCGAGCAGCCATTCGGAGTCACCCTGGCCATCGCAGTCCTGGTGATCCTGATCGGGGCCGTGATCAACGGGGTGGTGGGCTGGATCATCACCGTTTCCCGAGTTCCCGACATCGTGGTGACTCTGGCGACGAGCTTCAGTCTCTCGGGCGTCGCCCTTCTGGTGCTCCCCTCCCCGGGCGGGGGCACCAGTGAGGGCTTCAGGGCCATGTTCACCGGCTCCACCACCGGGAGCGGCTCCAATTTCTGGCCCTCCCTTGTCGCCATCGCGATCCCGATGGCCCTTGCCGCCTGGTGGATGAAGAACACTCGCACCGGGCTCTCGCTCTACGCGACCGGGTCGAGCCCCACGGCCGCCTACCTGTCCGGAGTCCGGACCGCACGGGCGAAGATCGTCTCCTACGCGGTGGGTGGCGGGTTCTCGGCATTGGCTGGCCTGTCCGCCCTGGCGATCACCGGCTCCGGTGAATCCCGGGCCGCGACCGGGTCCCTCTTCACCCTTCGATCGGTGGCTGCCATCGTGCTGGGCGGTGTCGCCCTCACCGGCGGGATCGGCTCGGTGGTCGGCGCCGCCGCCGCCGGGATCATTCTCTTCACCCTGTCCCCGATCCTGAGCGCCATGGGCATCGACCCCAACAGCGCGCAGGTCGTGCAAGGTGTCCTGATAGTCGTCGTGATGATGGTGGCCGGGATCATCGAGCTGAGGAGGCAGAGGGCCGGATGACCATCTCGAACGCCCCCATGATCGAGATGGAAGTCCTGCCCGACTCGAAGTGGCGGACCGCCCTCCGCGATCATCCCTTACTCGTTCTGGGGATCGTCCTCATCGCCCTGGTGATCGCCACCGCGATCATCGAGCCCCGTTACCTCGGCGTCAGTGGCTTGCGCAACACCGTGCTGATCGCTGCCCCATTGGGCATCATGGCCGCCGCGCAGACCATCCTGATGTTGACCGGGGGCATCGACCTCTCGGTGGGCATGATCGCCACCGCTGCCGCCTACGTCGCCGGCAACCAATCTCCCAATGGCGCTGCCATCGCGATCGTCCTCGGGCTTCTGGTGGGGGTCGTCGCCGGCAGCGTCAACGGGGTAGGCGTCGGGCTGTTCCGGGTCAATCCGTTGATCATGACCCTCGCCATGTCGGCCATCCTGCTCGGGCTGTTCACCGCCCTCTCCTTCACCGTGCTGCAAGGGTCGACCACGGTGGCTCAGTTCATCAAGACCATCGGTGGGGGGTCCTTTCTCGGCAACCGGATCCCCTACAACGCCCTGGTCTGGGCCGCAGTGTCAGTGCTGATCATCTATGGCCTGCGTCGCACCGGCCTGGGGCGTCTCCTCTATGCGGTTGGTGACAATCCGATCGCGGTTCGGTTGGCGGGGATCCGGATCTGGCAGGTCCAAATCGCCGCCTACGCCATCGCGGGTCTTCTCGCCGCCCTCGCCGGCATCCTGCTCGCGGGCCGGACAGGAGCGGTGGACCTCCAGCTGGCGGTCAACTTCCTGCTTCCATCGGTGGCGGCGGCGGTCATCGGTGGCACCTCGATCTTCGGGGGGATCGGCTCCTATAGCGGGACCATCCTGGGCGCTCTCATCCTCGGCGTGCTGACCACCATGCTCACCTTCCTCGATGCCGGCCAGGCGATCCAACAGATCGTGTACGGGGGGATCGTCCTCGGTCTGGCCTGGCTGTACGCACGAGTCACCGGAACCTCATAGGAAGAAGACATGGCTTACGGCGATATCAAGGCAGGAGTGGTCGGGATCGGGTTCATCGGCGTTGCCCATGTCGAGGCCCTCCGCCGGCTCGGGGTCGAGGTCGGTGGAGTGGTGGGGTCGAGCCCGGAACGGGCTAGGGCAAAGGCGGAAGCCGCCGGGCTCCCCCCTGTGTACGACTCCGTCGAGGAGCTGGCCGAAGACTCCTCGATCGATGTCGTGCACATCACCAGCCCAAACCACGCCCATGCCGATCAGGTGCGGGCCTGTCTCACCGCCGGTAAGCACGTCGTCTGCGAGAAGCCCCTCGCCCTCGGGGCCAAGGACACGGCGGATCTGGTAGCCAGGGCCGAGGAGAGCGGTCTGGTCAATGCGGTGTGCTTCAACAGCCGGTTCTACCCGCTGAACCACCAGGCGATGTCGATGGTCGCGGCGGGTGAGATCGGCGACGTGCGATTGATCACCGGTTCTTATCACCAGGACTGGCTCCTGCGGGACACCGACTGGAACTGGCGGCTGCAGCCCGAAGAGGCGGGTGACTTGAGAGCGGTGGCCGACATCGGCTCTCACTGGCTCGACCTGACCCGTTTCATCTCGGGAAGGAGAGTCGAGGCGGTGATGGCAGACCTCCACACGCTCGTTCCGATTCGTCGACACCCGGCCGGGCCCGTGGAGACCTTTGCCGCCGTTGACCCGGATCAGGAACTGGTCGAGGAGGTGATGACCAGCGACGACGCCGCTGGGATCCTGCTCCGTTACGAGGGAGGGGCGAGAGGCGCAGTCACGATCTCACAGGTCTCGGCCGGACGTCGCAACTCGCTCGCATATGAGATAGCGGGGAGCGCCTCCGCGCTGGCCTGGACATCTGAGCGTCCGGACGACCTCTGGATCGGGCATCGGGGCCGCCCCAACGAGATCCTGCATCGAGATCCCGCCCTGGCCGGGCCCGAGGCCGCGGCTCTGATCGCCTACCCGGGCGGTCATCTAGAGGGCTTCCCGGACACCTTTCGTGCCCTGTTCAGCCGGATTTACATCGACGTGATGACCGGGGGCCCGGCGTCGAGCCCCGCCTACCCGACGTTCGGCGACGGCCACGACGCAGTCCTGGTGACCGATGCGGTGGCCCGAAGCAACATCGAGCAACGCTGGGTGACCGTCCAGCGATGAGGAGGAGATGAGATGAAACTCGGTCTATTGACCGCGCCTTTCCCCGGCACACCACTCTCCGAGGTCGCCCGGTGGACCGCGGACAACGGCTTCACCACTATCGAGATCGCCGCCTGGCCCGCCTCGAGTGACGACTCCCGCCGGTATGCGGGGACCAGCCACGTCGACGTCGACGACTTCTCGGAGACCCGGGCCAGCGAGATCGTTGGCGAGATGACCCAACTCGGCCTCGAGATCTCCGGCTTGGGCTACTATCCGAACCCACTCCATCCCGACGCCGAACATCAGCGGATGGTGATCGACCATCTGAAGAAGGTGATTGCCGCTGCCTCGGTGATGAGGGTCCCGGTCGTCAATACCTTCATTGGAGCAGACAGCTCGAAGAGCCAGGACGAGAACTGGGAGTCGGCCACCAGAGTCTGGCCCGAGATCGTCACCTGGGCCGGGGAGCACGGGATCAAGATCGCGATCGAGAACTGCCCGATGATCTTTTCCAGGGATGAATGGCCCGCGGGGCACAACCTCGCCTACAACCCAAAGATCTGGCGTCGGATGTTCGAGGAGTTCGGGGAGACGATCGGTCTCAACTTTGATCCCTCCCACCTGGTGTGGCTGATGATCGATATCGAGCGCGCCATCGATGAGTTCGGGGAGCGGTTCTATCACTTCCAGGCGAAAGACGTGATGATCGACCGCAACGGGCTGTATGAGAACGGCAGCCTGTCCTCGGGCATGGGATGGCAGATCCCGCGTCTACCCGGCCTCGGCGACGTGGACTGGGCCATCGTGTTCAGGGCCTTGTATCGGGCCGGATATGACGGGCCGATCATCGTCGAGCACGAGGACCGGGGCTTCGAGGAGACCGACGAGCTCATAAAGCGTGGCTTCCTCCTCGCCCGTGACGTCCTGAGCCCGTATGTGAAGTGAGGTCTTCTCCAAATTGGGATCGGGAGATGCGATTTTCGACACCGTGGCTCCCTATTTCGACGTAGTCGTAGTCGGATCCGGCTCGGCTGGATCACCGGCCGCGATCGCATCGGCCCGGGCGGGCGCCCGAACGCTGCTCATCGAAAAGCTCCCGTTTCTCGGTGGCAACTCGACCGCGGTGCTCGACACGTTCTACGGCTTCTACACCCCGGGTGAGCGGGCGATCAAGGTGGTGGGTGGGGTAGCCGACGACGTGGTCGACCGTCTCCGTCGCCTGGGTGAGGTGGTGGAGCGACCCAATACCTACGGGGCCGGGACCGGGGTCACCTATCTGGCGGAGCATCTCAAGGTGGTTTGGGAACAGCTGGTCCTGGAGTCCGGCGTCACCGTGCTACTGCACGCCTTCGTCCAGGATGTGGAAGTCGAAGAGGGTCGCGTCACCACGCTCGTGGCAGCCACCAAGGCCGGGCTTATGAAAGTAGACACCGCCATCGTCGTTGATGCCTCCGGCGATGCCGACGTCTGCCATCACGCCGGGTTCGGTTACGAGCTGGCCGGGGAGATCGATTCGGCCCAGACCCTGACCACCACCTTCCGAATGGTCAACGTGGATCACGAGCGCAGGCGGACCATCGACAAGGCCCGTTTCCACGAGTTGATGGAGGAGGCGGCGGAATCGGGTGAATACCAGCTGCCCCGGCGAGAGGGGAGCGATCACATAACCCCTATTCGCGGCATGACTGCCACCGTCATGACCAGGATCGAGCACGTCGGCCACGACGACGCCGGCCAGGTGGTCAACGCCACCGATCCGGAGGTTCTCACCCATGCCGAGATCGAGGGGCGGCGTCAGGCGCTCGAGTACGCCCGGTTTCTCGTAGATCGTGTGCCCGGTTACGAGGGGGCCTCCCTGGCCTCCCTGAGCAGCCAGATCGGCCTGCGGGAGACGAGGAGGGTGTACGGCGACTATCGGGTGACGAGAGATGACGTGTTGTCTGCCCGCCAGTTCGACGACCAGATCGGGCTGTGTGGGGCGCCGATCGAGGATCACATCCCGGGCCAGACGACGACCTGGGAGTACCTTCCCGAGGGCACCGCCGTGGGCATCCCGTATCGGAGCCTGGTTGTCCGGGACGGTTCGAACATCCTCGCCCCGGGTCGGTGCTTCTCGGCAACCCACGACGCGCAGGCCTCGATCCGGTCGATGGCGCAATGCATGGCGATGGGCCATGCCGCCGGGCTGGCCGCGGCGACAGCGGCGGCGGGCGGGGGCGAGGTCCGATCCGTCGACCCCGGTCGGCTCCGTGAGGGGTTGCGGGCCGCCGGGGCGATCCTCGAGATGTCGTGACCGGCTTCGCCCGGACAGTGCTCGGCGACGTCGAGGCCGACCGGCTCGGGACCGTGCTGGCCCACGAGCATCTGATCATCGACAGCCCGATCGTGGCCGGGAGCCTGCCGCACATCCATCTGCCCTCGGTCGATGATGCGATTACGGAATCGAAGCTGATGATGAAGGCCGGGGTGGGGACCGTGGTGGATGCCATGCCGGCCGGCTCCGGTGGCCACTTCGGCCGGCTCGCCGAAGTGTCTCGACAAGTCGGCCTCCACGTCGTCGCCACCACGGGCATGCACACGGCGCGCTACTACGAGCCGGGTGACCGGCATCTCAGTGCCTCGGCCGAGGAGTTGGCCCACACCTTCATCCGAGCCATCACCGGCCCTTCACCACGGGCGGGCGTGATCAAGGTGGCCACCTTGGGTCTCGACCCCAGCGAGCAGGAGCGTCGCCTCTTCGAGGCGGCTGCGATGGCCGTCGCCGCCACGGGTGCTCCGGTGCTGACCCATTGCGAGGATGGCGTGGGTGCGGTGGCCCAGATCGAATTGCTCAGCCGCCTCGGTATCCAGTTGTCACGGGTGTGCCTCTCCCACACCGACAAGGTGGCGGACCGGGGTTATCACCGGGCCCTCCTGGACGCAGGAGCCTTGCTCTGTCTCGATCAGGGTTTACGGCAGAGCGAGCAGACGGCGGCTCTGGTCGTCGACTTGGTCGCCGACGGGTACGGCAACCAGCTGCTCATCGGCACCGACGCGGCCCGTCGAACGCTGTGGTCGAGCCTCGGCGGTCCGCGCGGGCCGGGGTGGATGAACGGCCAGTTCCGAGCCCTCCTCGCCAACCGTGGCCTGGAGGATGGTCAGATCGTCGGGTTGTTCGTGGACAACCCGGCTCGATGGCTGACCATATCCGGCTAGGGGTGGCCAGCAGCGGCGGGATCGGCCAGGACGACTGCGTTTTGGTGCTCCCGCAGGAAGGTGGCCGGGATCTCCGGCCCGATCGGTCCCGTGATGACCCGGTCCAGGATCCCGGCTTTGTGCCCGCCGGTGACCACCAGCCACAACTCCCGAGCCTGGAGCAACTCATACATCCCGACCGTGATCCCCCAGGAGGGTCGGGTAGACGCCCCGTAGGCCCGCGCCCCGTCGGCTGTCGTCTCGTGGAGCCGTACGACGCGAGTGCGGGACTCCCGGGTGGAGCCCGGCTCATTCATCCCGACGTGGCCGTTGCGACCTAGGCCAACGACGGCGAGATCGAGGACGTCTTCTGTGATGAGCTTCCCATATTCGGTGGCGGCCAGGTCGGGGTCGGCGGCGTCGACATCCGGTCCATGGAACGGCACCCCCGGAAGGTCTCGGCGAAGCATGGCGGCGCACCGTGCGGGGTCGTCCTCGGGCAGGCCACCGAACTCGTCGAGAAGGAACACCTCGGGGGCGCCGGCCAGAATGGTGCTGCCGTAGACGGGACGGGTCGTCTCCCCGGTGGCAAGGCAGACCCGTTTGCTTGGGTCGGCTCCCATCACCGCTCCCAGTCTCGCGCCAACCCGCATCGGCCACTCACCGCTGGGGATGACCTCGAGGTCGAGACTCAACCCGAAACGACGGCGTCGAACACGGATCCGGTGTCCTTGTCGCTGAGAATCAGCTTCCGTCTCCCGTCGGGGAGGGTCTCCTCCTTGACGATGGCGTGCCCTTCGTGGGTAGGAGCGGTCTTGCCGATCTTCGGCGTGGACCCTGCTCTCCATTCCATCTCGACAGGCTCCCATTGCCGGGATGCAGCGGATGAGTACGCGGCGTCCATGATGGCGTTCACCACGTACCCGTCGTAGATGGTCTCCCGCGGCGCCCGCTCCGCCTCGAGCGAGTCGAACATGTCGGCGAACATTGCGGTATACCCGAGCTCGCTGATCTCGTCGCCCACGGGGAACAGCCAGCCCTCGGTCGACTCCAACTTCTCTGCCACATAGCCGCCGCCTCCCCCAGAGCTGTACATCTCAAACCCGGTGCGGAGGAAGTGATTGAGCCAGATGGTCCCTTCCGTGCCGGCCACCTCGTCCCGGAGGTCCATGCCGCCCCGGAAGGTCCAGCTCACCTCGAACTGACCCAAAGCGCCCGATTCGAAGCGGATTAGCACCACCGCGTTGTCCTCGGCCTCGATGGGGTGGACCAGGGTGTCGGCCCAGGCCATCACCTCCATCGGCCGGTTGCCCTTGCCGACGAAGTTGCGGATGATCTCTATGCAATGACAGCCGAGGTCGACGATGGCGCCGCCTCCGGCCATCTCCTTGTCCCAGAACCAGGCGGAGTGGGGCCCGGGGTGGGTCTCGCGTGACCGGACCCAGGTGACGTCACCGATCGCACCCGATGCGACCGAGTCGACCGCCTTCATGGTCTTGGGGGTGTAGACCAGGTCCTCGAGGTAGCCGCCGAAGATCCCGGCCCCTTCCACGACATCGAGGATGCGCTTCGCCTCAGTCGCATCCCTGGCCAGCGGCTTGGTGACCAGGACCGCTTTGCCTGCGGCGGCGGTGAGGGCGATCGCCTCCTCGTGGAGGAAGTTGGGCAGGCCGACGACCACCACGTCGGTATCGGGGTGGTTGATCGCATCCTCGAGGCTCGTGGTGTGGGCCGGTATCTCCCAGCGCTCCGAGAAAGCCTGGCCGCGCTCATCGGACCGTGAGTAGACGACACCCACCGAGTCCCGGCTCCTCGGTCCGTGCAGGGTCATGGTGTAGAAGTCACCGATGAGACCGGTGCCGAGCATCGTGACCTTGTGACCTTGCAAGGGAGCCTCCTCCATGTGCGACGGGTGGGAACCTAATCGGCGGGCCTGCCGGGCCTCCTCAGACGCAGGCGCCCGAAGGATCCACCCCACGGCCGCACAGCGCCGTCTCCTCGACGGACTCGAGGGTGAATGCCTCGTCGATCGGTTGCCCGAAGACGTGGACGCGGAGACCGCGCACAGCGTCATCGGCGAAACCGATCACGTCATAGGTGACCTCGCCAAGGTCTCCGACTGTGGGTGCGACCACCAGGACGATCTCGGAGGGCGGATCCACCGAGGCGACTGCGTCGGCCATCATGAAACCGAGGTCGAGCATCGTGTCGGCACTAGGTACCCCCTCTTCGGTCGCAATGTGAGTGGTGTCGTTGGTGACTCCCAGATAGCCGACGTATCTGAGGTTCACCCACCCCGGCGTCCCGTCGTAATCGACGGCTACCCAGAACGATCCCGGCAGTTCCCGGGTCTCCCCGAGCGCAGTGAGGGTGTCGAAGGTGGGCGGGATCTCACCGACGATCTGCTGGTCGGCGCCGGGAGCGGCCCGCAGATTGAGCACGTCGTCGTGGGCCACCCCGATGACCGCCAGTGTGTCGCCCTGCCCAGGCCCGAAATCGATCGGCGCGCCGGGCAGCTCGTCGCTCGTGGTGGTGGTAGTGGTCTCGGGGAGGCTCGTCGTGGTGACGACGGGAGCGATCGATGTGGTGCTGCCGACCGTGCTGATGGTGGTCGAAGGTGTCGACGTGGTGGTGGCCAGACTGGTTGTCGTCGTCGACGACGCGGCCCCGTCATCGCCGGCGCAGGCCACCACAAGGCTCATCAGCAGAACGATCCACATCTGATTTGAGCGCACGGTTCCCTCTCTCTTTTCAGGACAGCAACGACTGTAAGACGTGCTTGGTTCCGATCAGGTGCCCCTGAAATCGGGCTCCCTTTTCTCGAAGAAGGCGGTGATCGCCTCCGTCAGGTCGTTGGAGATCAGATACGCCGCGTTCCACTGGGCCACGAAGTCGAGCGCCTGCTCCACTGTGCGACCCTGGTTGGCCGCCAGCACCTGCTTGATCCCTCGAATCACGAGCGGCGAAGACGCCGCGATCTCGGTCGCCAGCCGGACTGCCGCGGCAAGGGTTGCCTGGGCGTCGGTGAAGATATCGTTGACCAGACCGATCGACAAGGCCCTATCGGCATGGATGTCCTTGCCGGTGTAGGCGAGTTCGGCGGTGTGCCCGGGCCCGACGATCGCCGGGAGCCGCTGCAGGATGCCGGTGTCGGCGACCAGGCCCATGCGGGTCTCCCTGACCGAGAAGACCGAATCTGCGGCGGCGAGACGGATGTCGCAGGCGGTGGCCAGGGCCATGCCGCCTCCCAGGCAGTAGCCATGGACGGCGGCGATGACCGGTTTGGGGGAGTCGGCAAGACAGGAGGCCGTCTGTTGCAGCCTCTTGATGGTTCGGAACAGCTTCTGATTGGACTCGGCGGGAGAGCCCGGCCCGGGCTGCAGGTTGGCGAGCAGCCCCACGTCGATGCCGACCGAGAATGCCTTGCCTCGGCCGACGAGGACCACGACCCGGGCCGTCTCGTCGGCGTCGATCTCGGCCATGGCGACAGGGATGTCCTCCCAGATATCGGACGACATGGCATTGAGCTTCTCCGGCCTGTTGAGCCAGAGCGTGGCCACTGCGCCATCGCGCTCGATATCCAGGTGCTGATAGCCCACGTCGTGAGCCTATTTCGGCGGGAGGGTCCCGGCGAAGTCGAGACCGGCGGACACCCAGGTCTCCAGGTCGGCATCCTCGGTGATCCCTTCGGGTCCGACCAGGATCCATCCCTTCATCGGGCGGCCGGTCATGTCAAAGGGGCGCACCCCGGGGCGATCGAGGGCGGTCTCCTGGTCCTCGGGATCGATCCGGACCATCAACTGGTCCTTGCTGACCCCGACCGACATGTTGCCGGCCAGGAGGAAGGCGATACCCCCGAACATCTTTCGCTCCGAGATGTCCGGATTCCCCTCGAGCAGCTCCCGCACCCGAGCGGCCAGGACCTCGTCGTAGGCCATGCGGGGAGCCTATCCCTCGTAAATGGGACGAGGAAGTGTCATATACGACACTGCGGCTCCCAATTACGAGCCGGTCCTCAGGTCTCGGCCGAGCGCCAGGCTTCCCTGAGCTTGACCCTCGTCCCGAAGCGGAGCAGCCCCCCGGCGTAGATCCTGCCGGCCACCAAGACCAACCCGATGATGGTGGCGATGGTGATCACCACGGCGGCGATGTACTGCCAGGCCGGGATCGCCTCGAGGGCGGCCCGAACCGGGACCACGAAGGGGGCGGTGAATGGGATGAAGGTTCCGATCACGGCGGCGGTGCCGTCCGGATCCGACAGGGCGGCGATGGAGACGAAGAACCCGGCCACGGCGATCATCGACATCGGGAACGCCACGTTCTGCGCATCCTCCATCCGGCTCACCAGTGACCCGGCCGCCCCGTAGAGGACGGCGAAAAGGAGAAAACCGAGGATGAACCAGACGATCAGGTTGAACACAAGGGCGGCATCCAGGCTGGGTAGCTCGAAAGCGTCGGTCACACGAAGGGCGAGAAGAGCGATCAGGATGGTGCCGGCGAACTGGGCGATGCCCAGGGCGCCGATCCCGATGATCTTGCCGGCCAGGATCTGCCACGGCTTGACGCTGGACAGGAGGACCTCGACCACGCGGTTCGACTTCTCCTCGGTGACGCCCGCCAGCATCCAGTTGCCGTAGAGCAGGACGGCCAGATACAGCATGAGCAGCCCGGCGTAGGCGACTGCCCCGCGCGTCTCGTCCCCTGCCTCCTGACCGCTGAGCGTGGTCGTCTGCAACGGATCCGAGGTCATCACCTCGATCACGTCGGCTGCAGCCTGACCACCCTCGGCGACGATCGTCTCGAGCTGGACCGATGCGGCGCCCCGCTGCAGCAGTGCGAGAAGCGGAGATTCACCAAAACCGCCAACGCTCTCCAGGATCACTTGCGACCCGTCGATGAGGATCGCGTCGAGATCGCCCTCGCTCATCGCCGTCTCGGCGGCCTCGACGCTGTCGAACTCCTGCCGCTCGATCGCCACCGACGGCTCGGCACCCGGCTCGTCCGACGCGTTCCCGAGCAGCTCGGCGGCGATGGCGATCGGCTCGTTGCCCTCCCCTACTCCACCAACGGTGTACGTGGAGGTGTCACCGCCGATCAGCCCGGGGACTGTCACCAGCGCGCCGACGAGGAGGAAGGTGACCAAGGTGGTGATCAAGAACGACTTGGAGCGGCCGTGCTCACGGATCTCACGTAGTGCGATCTGCCATAAGGTGCGAGCCGACGTCATCGCACCGCCTCCCGGAACAGGTCGGAGAGCGAGGGGGTGGTGTAGGAGAAATGGCGGAGCATGCCCACCTGTTGGGCCCGGGTGAGAAACCCGCGCACGTCGGTGTCGGCCTCGATGATGGCTGTGTGGGTGTGGTCGTGCGAACTGATCTGGCGAACGCCCTGCAGGTCGTCGAAGAGGTCCCCTATCTCTCCGTCCATCTGGATCTCGAGATGCCGGATCGGGGCTGCATCCTTGAGGCGTTGGACGTCTCCTTCGACGACGATCTTCCCGTCGTTGATGATCGCCACCTCCTCGCAGATGTCCTCGACAAGATCGAGCTGATGGGAGGAGAAGACGACCGCCTTGCCCCGGGCGGCCTCCTCCCTGAGGATGTCGGCCATGGTCTCGGTGGCAATTGGGTCCAGTCCGCTGAAGGGCTCGTCCATCACCAGGAGCTCGGGGTCGTGAACCAATGCGGCTGCCAGCTGCACACGCTGCTGGTTGCCATGAGAGAGGACCTCGACTCGATCCGTCCGGCGCTCTGACAACCCGAGGCGTTCCAGCCATCTGTCTGCCGAGGCGGACGCCTCGCCGGCATCCATGCCGCGTAACCGGCCCAAGTAGGCCAGCTGCTCCTGGGCTCTCATCTTGGGATACAGGCCACGCTGCTCGGGCATGTAGCCGAACCGACGTCTCTGCTCGATCGTGATCGGGTCACCTTCCCAGCTCACCTGTCCCGAATCGGGGGTGACCAGCCCGAAGATGGTCCTCATCGCGGTCGTCTTCCCGGCGCCGTTCGGGCCCAAGAACCCCAACATTCGGCCTCGTCTCACCTCAAGGCTGCAGCCGTCGAGGGCGATCACGTCGTCGTACCGCTTGCGCAGCTCTTTCAGTTCCAGCACCCGAGCCAGGATAGGGGTCGATCCCCATAGGGACCCCGTCCGCCGTTTGTACCATGGCCTGTTCGTCCATTCCTCGAACGCGACGACGTGCTGCAACGTCTCGAGAAGCTGCTCGCCGGAGCCAGGGACGGCGAGGGCCTGGCGGTGCTCGTCCGGGGTGAGGCGGGAATCGGCAAGACGTCGGCGGTACGCGCATGTGCTCCGAGGCGGTTGTGACGACCTGGTCACCGCTCGCCCATTCGGTCCTGTGTGGGACATGGTCGGACGAGCCATCTCTCCGAGAGGTGCTCCGTGAGCTCCCCACCCGTACTGAGACAAGGTGGTGTGTGTCGAATGCGGCTCGCTACGGCTGCGATTTGAGAGTGGGAGCCAGGTTACGGGGAGGACGTCAGTCGAGGAGAGTGGGCCGGAAGAGCCGGTCGTGGGTGTGCAGCGCGAATCGATCGGTCATACCGGCGACGTAGTCCACGGCCCGATCCAGGTCACTGGCGCCTGGGACCGTGGCCGAATCCGGGACCTCACCAGGGCTCTGGGCGAAGTAGGCGATCAGGTCCTGTATCACCATCATCGCCTTTTGCTTCTGGCTCTCGCTGTCCGGAGTGAGGTAGACCCGCTGGAACATGAAGTCACGGAGCTCCGACATCGCCTCGAGGTGATCCACACCCATCTCCACGCTGCCCGCGTCATGACTGGCGTCGATAACCGACGTGGCCAGCGAACCGATCCATTCCCGGGAAGTGGCCCCGAAAGTGATGAGGGCCCGGGTGGGGATGTCTTGGTAGGTGATCACGCCCGCACGGAGCGCATCGGCCACATCGTGGGTGAGGTAGGCGATCCTGTCGGCGAACCGGCAGAGCAGCCCTTCCTGCGTCCGGGGTGGCGGGTCGACCCGCGAGGGGCGCCACGCCGGTGCAGTACACGCGACGACGGCCAGCGTCGCGAGTGCCTGGTGATCGACAGCCTGGGGGGCGCAAGCTTCCCGGGCTGATTGTTGTTCCCGCCCGCTTCCGCGTTGACAGCGATTGGCCCTCCAGGTAGGCTCACAGTGTCTACTTCTGGAGCATGATGCACCGGCATGGTTGATCGTCCGGCTTGCTCGGCGTCGAGCCTGCCCAGCGGAACGGTGACGTTCCTGAT
>JAICRU010000007.1 GCA_025937235.1 Acidimicrobiia bacterium | reverse complement strand
TCCATACGATCCAACCAGCCGCTGTCAAAGAGGCGAGCATCCACAGTGTGGATGAGACGCGCCTTCTCTTATCCCCGCGGTCATGCCCCACTGTTTGTGCCATCTCCCATACGGGTAAATGTGCGCGCCGTAACCGGGTGCCGGATCCTCCTCCCGGCGGGAAGCAGATTCCCCGGCGACAAGAAGGGGCACGCAGCCCCAACATCAGAAACCCCCCGCTCCCAAGACCGGAGGGTGTCTGTTGCTAGCCGCATTCTTCGGTCAAGCCGCGGGGACCGGGTTCACCCCTTCGACCCTTCACCGATGCCCCCGGGTATGACCAGGAATATCAGCGCCGGCTCGACTGAGCGAAAGACACCTCGCCGGGATAGGCTGTCGAGAATCCTGTCGCCACCAACCAATCTTTGAAGGCTTCCTACGCCCAGCAGGGAGGCGAGAAAATCACCCAAGCGCCTCAGGTCCATGCCCCGGGTCAGAGGCGCTTCTCGCGTAAGTAATCGCTGAATCGGTGCCCGAGGATACGCGGCAACATCTCAACCTCATCAGTCGTGAACGATCCCTTTCGGGATTGCACCGGCCTGCCGTGAGCCCGTCCCCGTCAACTCCCCCGTCCGCATGATCCGACCCCAGGCTCGAGCCTGATCCCATTTCCGGCATCGCTTGGATCTGCTCGAGGACTTCAGGGCTGACCGGCCATGAGCCGCAGACTCCGAGTTTGGACGGGTGCTCGCCAGGGTACGCGTGTTCCAGGAAAGGGCAGCCATAGGGGCAGCCCCAAAGGGAAGGAGGGGCAAGATGTCCCTTAGAAAGCGAATCGCAGGTGTGGCGCTAGGCACGGTGCTGGCGCTGTCGGTTCCGACCGCCGCCATGGCGCAAACCCAGGATGGGCTTGTGAACGTGTCGATCGGAGACGTCACCATCCTTGAGGAGGTCGACGTCGCTGTAGCTGCGAGGGTAGCCGCAAACGTCTGTGCCTTGGTGGTGGCGGATGTGCTCGTGCTTGCGGAGCAAGTAGACGCAACCGGGATCGACTTCCAGTGCACGCAGCGAGGAAGTGGCCGAACGGTGGCGATCACCGACAACTGATCCAAACATCACGGACAAGAATGAGGGAGAGAGTCCGGAGGACTCTCTCCCTCTTGTCTACCCGGCGTCGTTAACACGTGGGCAGATCAACTCCACCGGCTCCGATCGACCGGGCGCCGATGCCCAGGAGCCACCACGAATCCAAGATCCAAGCCCAAACCTGTTGGAAGAACTCGACCACGACCTTCGAACTTTTCGTCTGACTCAAGAAGGGCGGCCCTGCGACATCTCAGTCGGTTGGAGTCGGGCCCGAGCCAACCACCGGCCGGGATCGGGCAACCCCCCCTTGAGCCGCGGCGCAGCAGGTAGTCGCTGAGACGGAGGAGTATCTGGCCTACGTCGGAGCTGACATCGGACGGGTCGGGTCAGTCATGAGACTTCTGTCTACTCGAGGATGCCGCGTCGGTTCTGAGTGCCGGCATGACGGGCTCCGGTCCCGGTCAAACGTCCGGTCTGCATATCCATCCCCATGCTCGAGCCTCACCCCATTCGGGTATCGCGTGGAGCTGGTCGAGGACATCTGGTGCGAGCGGCCAGGAGCGGCACGCTTCGAGCAAGTGGGCCATTTGAGGGGTTGATCGGCACGCATGACATCGAGTGGTGAGACTACGTTGGCGCTGTGACGTGGGGACTCGTCGCCAAACGATCCAACGTCACGTACAGAGAACCCCCCGAGGGCGCAGCTTCCGAATCACTGGGGCCTATCACCGGCTGAGAGAACCCCGACACACGCGCCTCCCGAAGTCCCTTGGTCACGAGATGGGTCCGCAAGGCGCCGGCTTCGACAGTCCAAGTGGCCGAGTCCCGTCCCTCTATTCGCGTTTTTCTGGGAAGGCTGGCCCCGGAGCCACCAGGTGCCATAAGGCGAGGCGACCATAAGGCCGCTTTGAGCGATCATCCTTGGTTGTGTTGACAGGTTCGTCACCGTGATCGTGTAGTCGTATGGGTGAGGTCCCTCGAGGCAGATTGGTCCCTGGATCGAGACCTTGATCCGCTGTCGCGTTCTCATGACGGCAAGGGCGAAGGTCGCCACCGCAACCAGCACTCGCAACATCGACGCGAGGCTAAACGGATGAACTCCGCTGGCTCTCCCTGAGCCTGAGTCGTGGATGAGAAGCCCGTCAGGCATCCCCGAGGCTTCACAGGCGGGGAGCCAGACGCCCTTGGTGAAGCTGGAGTGACGTAGGGGCCCACCGCGGGGCGCGGTGAAGACGAGACCCTCGCCAGGGCGACCGAGACCCTCGATCACGAATCGGGGAAGGACTGTCCGTCTCCCCTGGTAGATCGTTTGGTGGGCCCGGCAGGATTTGAACCTGCAACCAACGGATTATGAGTCCGCTGCTCTGACCGGATTGAGCTACGGGCCCCAGGTTTGGCAGTTAGCTATTGGCAATTTGGCAGTGTCGCCACCTCTCGCAATGCTTGCATAGCGCTTCTCAGTAGGATAATATATTCGGCAATGATCGAACCGTCAACTATCGGTTACACCCTCGAGGACCTACTCCCCTCGTGGCGCCGATCGCTCCGGGCGGAGAACAAGAGTCCACGCACCATCGAATCGTATGACCTCGCCGCCGGCCAACTCATCGCTTTCCTCCACGCGCATGGTCATTCCACCATCGCGGCCGAGATAACCAACGGTCAGATCCAGGACTATCTGGTGATGATGCTCGAAACCCGAGCCTCGTCGACCGCCAAGCAGCGGTATGCCAGTCTCCAACAGCTTTTCAAGTGGCTCTTCGAGGAAGGTGAGATTCCGGCCAACCCGTTCGACCGGATCAGGAAACCCAAGATCCAGGAGACGCCGGTTCCAATCATCTCCAAGACCGACCGCACTTGGCTTTTGGCCGCCTGCAAGGAGGGACCCAAATTCGAGTCCTTGCGCGATACGGCGATCGTTCGCCTCCTGGCCAACACCGGGATGCGCCTCTCGGAACTGGTCGGACTCGGCGTCGACGACGTCGACCTAGACCACGACCTGGTCACGGTGCTCGGCAAGGGTCGAAAGGTGCGAAGCATCTCCCTCGGGGCGAACACGGTGGCCTCATTGGACCGGTACAAGCGGGAACGTGGTCGGCACCGACTCGCCCACCTTCCCAACTTCTGGCTAGGCCTCCGCGGGCCACTAACCCAATCCGGAGTGGCGCAGATTCTCGCCAAGCGGTCAGAGTTCGCCGGCCTAGAGCGAGTCCACCCGCATCAATTCCGGCATTCATTTGCCCACGAATGGGTTCGGGCCGGCGGACCAGAAACGGATCTAATGAGGATCATGGGATGGGATTCGCCGCAAATGCTCACCCGTTACGGAGCAAGCGCAGGCAGTGAGCGGGCACGAGAAATACATCGCGAGCTCGGGATCGGCGACGACGCATGAAGCCGGCCCTTCGAATGTGCGAATGCCGCAGCACGATCGGCGAGATCCACGACGAATCCGATGGCCGCATCCGAGTTGTATTCAAGGGTCGGCGCCCCATCGACTACGGCATCGCGGAGTTTGCCAACTACAGGACCGGCGCGCCGCCGCAGAGCGATCCCAAGAAGCTCAAGCCGTGGACAAGTCATATTGTTACCCTCAGGTGCTACCGATATCCCAGACACGCAGAAGGATTCACTATCGAAATAGTATGCGGCGGTACGCGCAGAAATTCAGAGGGTGTGAGTGACACGCGGAAGCTAGCCCTTCAAGTAGCTCGGTGCCAGACGAGCGGGCTTCGGCAGAACAGCCGGGCTCGGTTATCGGATCAATTTAGCACCCCGCACAGCGCAGAGTCACGGTTTTCCCTTTGCGACGGGCTTCCTCGAGAAATGGGATGAATCGCCGCGTGTCTAATTCAGCTCCCGGCTCACGAGCTCGCTGGCATGATCCGGAGTTCTCCCTCCCACGTCGTCGTGGTTCCGTCGATGCTGACGCCCGTCAGGTTGCTTCGCTGGTGGACCTGCGCTCCCGCATGCGGTCCGCCTGTGACTGTGCCGTTCAGGACAATGAACCCCGCAGGGCTGAAATGCCCGCTCAGCACGGCGGTGAACGTCAAGTCTCCGACGATCGACTCGTTCATTGTCAGTTGGACGGCCTTGCCGGTGGGACGCCCGCCCGTAATCACCATCGTCAGCGTGTCGCCGTCTCCGGTGGTCCCATTGCATATACCGGCCGCTTCGATACACGTCTTCTCGTACGTGATCACGATCGGCGCGCTCGACGCGGACGCCTGCGCTGCTCCGGTGGCGACGATCAAGACGGTTGCCAGGACCGCCCTACGCCATCCGAAGATTGCCTTGACTTTGGTCATGTCTTCCTCCTTTGCTCGCCGACGGTCCTAAGCGCTCAGGTGTGATTCGACAGCTCGGGGGTGCCGCTCCTGCGGCGAAATCGAATAGTGACGACGACTCCCACGTGGGAACTCTCAAACGTAGTCCGATCTCTCAACGTGTAGGTTGTGAGACCTCTTGATCGAATTCTTCGATCAGGTTTGGGCCTTGGATCTTGGATTGGTGGGTGCTCCTGCTCCTCGTTGCCGCGGTTGCGGCAGTCATCTTCACCAAACCAACCAAACGCCGTCCTAAGACCCCCGAGGAATACGACGACCTTCCGGTTTTGAACCCAACCACCGGGTTTCTAGATCACAAGTTCAGTGGTCCGCACGATCAGAGTGCGGTCGGGAGAATTCCCCTCGGCTGTTCGCCGGCATGACGGTGGCCGGTCCCTGTCAGCTCACCTGATTCCATGACCCAACCCGACGAATCCGAGCCCCCACCCACTCGGGCATGGCCCGGACCTGCGCCAGGACTTCAGGGCTTACCGGCGAGGAGCGCAGGGCGGCAAGCAGCCGCGCCATTTCAGGGGTGATGTCGACACAGCTCATTGAGCCGGTGTGTACCGCTTCGGAACGACAGCAAATCGCGATTCCCACCTGAGGCATTCGGGGAAAGTGCCGGCGGGTCGATGGGAGCCCAAGCCGGCCCCATACCATTCCGGCGGCTTTCCTAGACCCAAAGAAACCCCCCGGACCGCTCCGGGGGGTTTCTGCTCTAGAGGCAGGGTCAGGATTTGTCGCGACGCTCCATCACCCAGTTGATCACCAACATCAGTACGACATACGCGATTGACCACGCCACTACTTCCAATAAGTAGTTCACCTCTGTGCCTCCCCGAGCGGAACTGCACCCCTACCCCTGCTGCCAGCGAGATCATAGACTTCAGGGCTGGCCCGACCCTATGTCCGTGTCATCGACACTAGGCCCCATGCCGGGTGCCGGTTCGAGGACCATTGATACTCACTGGCCTGACCGATGACACCTCGCCGGAAGACGATTTGGCGCCGGGAACCGGCGGAGTGTGGGCTTTCCCTCAATGGAATAATCGAGAGATTTCGGCCGTCTCCAGGAGCCGATGACCAGGGATTTCGCGTTTCCGCATAGCGCAAGCGGGTTTCGTGTTATGAGTCCGCTGCTCTGACCGGATTGAGCTACGGGCCCGAATGTTCAGATCTGTTTGACGATTCTGGCATGAAGCATTGTTTCGGAAAGTCGGACACTCGGGTTCTCGACCGGTGTCTGCGAACACGCCGGGCCAAGGCCCGCTTGATGGGCCACACCCGCGAAGCCCACCTGCCGCCTTGCCTCGGCGATCAGCCACATCACGTCGTTCGAGAACTTGGTTCAGGTTAGATTTGATCAGCCTCTATTGAGTCAGTATCGTTTGAGTAAATGGACATCCTTCAGAGGGCACAGATCCATTCCGCACTCGGGGACGTTGCACGGCTGCGGATTGTGGACCTTCTCGTGGAAAGCGATCGCACGGTTCAGGAACTCGCTACCACAACGGCGATGCCCGGGAACCTGCTCGCCCATCATCTCAACGTCTTGGAAGATGCGGGGTTGATCGCTCGGCATCGTTCGGAAGGCGACCGTCGTCGCCGTTACGTGACCGTCCAACGCTCTGCCATGGTTGGGCTCTCCACCGCCACGATCAATCCAGGTTCGGTGGTCTTCGCCTGCAATCACAACTCGGCTCGGTCTCAATACGCGGCCGCGTATTGGCGTTCCCGCACGGGTCAGCCCGTTCAGAGCGCCGGAGCCGAGCCGGCACAGGTGGTGCATCCGATCGCGATCAGGGTGGCTTCGGAGCGAGGAGTAGACCTGAGCGAGGCGACGCCCCAGGGCTATGACTCCTTGGAAATGCCCCTGGAGCTGTTGATCACCGTGTGCGATCGGGCACGGGAGCAGGAGCTCCCAGGGTGGCGACGTCATGTCCACTGGTCTATCCCCGATCCGGTGGCCAGCGGCAGGGTGGGGGCTTTCCGATCTGCGTTCGACGAGATCGAGCAGCGAGTCGACGCACTTGTTGGATGATCACGAAGGGAGAGGTGTGCGAGCTGCTGGGGACCGGCGGGTCGCGCTACCAGATCGTTGGCATCCGAATCTGGCCCTCGCCCACCTGGCTGGTGGTGGGCTTTCCGCAGTCTTCCTCTCGATTCACCTGCTGACTCCACTCCAGAAGAAGGGCACCTGATGCCAGCCACCTTGACCACAGCCGAGCAGCTCCAGGTCCGCGAGGCGGCTGAACGCCTGCAACGTCAGTTCTCGGGGTTCTTGAACAAGGAAACCATCGAGCGCTTCATGAACGACTCCCTCGACACCTTGATGCAGAAGGCCACGACCAGTGCCTGGATCCCCTTGCTGGCCGAACGATTCGCGCGGGACCGGCTCCGCGCCCTGGTTCGACTCGAGTCAGACTCTTCCGCACTCAACCCGAGCATCCTCTTTCTCTGCGTTCACAATGCGGGTCGGTCCCAGATCGCGGCTGGCTGGGCGAGGAAGCTCGGTGGCGACCGTATCGACGTGTTCTCCGGCGGCAGCGAGCCGGCCGACCAGGTCAACAGTGCCGTGGTGGACGCGATGGCGGAAGTCGGTATCGACATCAGCGGTGAGATACCCCAGCCCTGGGCCGACGAGATGGTGAGAGCTGCCGATGTCATCGTCACCATGGGCTGTGGCGACGCCTGCCCTATCTATCCGGGCAAGCGATACGTGGACTGGGAGCTCGAGGACCCTTCGGGGAAGACTGTCGAGGAGGTCAGGCCGATTCGCGACGCGCTCGAGGTGAGGGTCCGGGCTCTGCTCGGAGAGGTCCTACCTGGCGCTGAGCTCAGCTGACCGACATCAGAGGGTGATCGATCAGCACCGACCGAACGAACTCGGATCGCTCCGGGGCGATACGGAACCAAGCCCATTTACCCCGCTGCTCTCTGGTGACAAGGCCCGCCGCGGTCAGTATCGAGAGGTGATGGCTGACGGTCGCCTGACTGCGGCCCAACGGGTCGTTGAGATCACAAGCGCAGACCTCTCCCTGGGGCACACTCGCGATCAGACTCAACAGCCGGAGCCGAATCGGATCGCCCAACACTTTGAAGTCGTTGGCCATGGTCTCCGCATCAGCGATCGATAAAGCGGCGGAAGTGACCGGGACGCAGCATTCGGCTTGTGAAGACGTCACCCCCTCACGGTAACACATTGACAGATGTCGATACGATCTGTATGGTGCGACGTATCGAAGTCTGTCGATACGAATGGAGCCAGGGAAATGACAACGGACGCCGACATGCGGGAACAGGTACGTGAGCGTTATGCCCGAGCCGCCACGACAGGGTCATGCTGCGGGCCCGAATGTTGTGATCACGATGACACCTTGGATGCCGACCTGACTGCGGGCAGCTACAGCCGGACCGAGATCTCGACGCTGCCCGCCAAGGCTGTCGAAGTCAGCCTCGGCTGCGGGAACCCGACGGCAGTGGCCGAGCTATCCGAAGGCGAGACCGTTCTCGACCTGGGCTCTGGTGGAGGCATCGACGTTCTCCTCTCGGCCGATCGGGTCGGTCCCACAGGGTTCGCCTACGGGCTCGACATGACCGATGAGATGCTCGAGCTCGCTGAGAAGAACGCCGCCGACGCCGGCGTCACCAATGTCGAGTTCCTGAAGGGGTACATCGAGGACGTTCCTCTGCCCGATGGTTCTGTGGACGTCGTCATCTCGAACTGCGTCATCAACCTCTCCACGGACAAGCCTGCCGTCTTTGCCGAGATCCACCGCGTGCTGCGAGCCGGAGGAAGGATCGGAATCAGCGACATCGTCGCCGACGACTGGCTCACCGTCGATGAGCGGGCCGAGCGCGGATCCTGGGTCGGCTGTATCGCCGGTGCCCTTTCCTACAGCGAGTACCGGGCCCTGCTCAGCGCCGCGGGATTCGATGAGGTCACGCTCACTACGAGCCATCAGGCGACGGACGGCATGGACTCGGTAATCATCAAGGCTCGCAAGCCGGGTTGAGAGCCGCGGTAGCGTTGTGCACATGACGCAGGGCCGCCGCAACCTCAGACGGATACGGCTTCCCGGCTACAGCTATTGCGACTCCGAGGACCCGACGAGCCAGCACCCCACCTGACCCGTCCATCCACCAGTCCAAGGAGTCCGGTGCTGACCCTTCATCGTCGTCGCTCCGCGCCTGCCCTCATCGGCGCTGCCGCTTGCTGGGGCATCGCCACAGTGCTCACGAAACACGCCCTGGGCGAGATCCCACCGCTCACGCTGCTCCCGATCCAACTCGGTGCCAGCGTCATGCTGGTGACGCCCCTCCTGTTGGTTCGCCACCGACAGCTCGCGCCAGCCGGAAGACTCGGGAGGCTCACCGCACTCGGTGTCCTCAACCCGGGTATCTCCTACGCCCTCGGCCTGCTTGGGCTCGTCTTCATAACCGCAAGCGAGTCCGTGCTCCTGTGGGCCACCGAGCCGATCATGATCATGGCCCTCGCTGCGGCAATGCTCCGAGAACAGATCACAAAGACTCGGGTGGTCGCAGCGGGCGTAGCCACCGCCGGTGTGGCTCTCATCGTCATCACGCCAGATCGCAGCAACCGCCCGATCGGCATCGTCCTGACGCTGGCCGCTGTTGCCGCCTGTGCCATATACACGGTTCTCTCGAGGAGATGGATGATCAATGAGTCGTCACTGCGGGTCGTGATCTACCAACAAACAGCCGCCCTGGGATTCGCACTGATCCTGCTCTCGGTGGTGGGTCTGGCAGGTGGCATCCCGCTTGATTCTGCAATATCCGCAGGATCATGGGTCAGCGCCATCGTCTCGGGCTGCCTCTACTACGGAATCGCCTTCTCGTTGTACCTGACCGGGCTCCAGAGGACCCCCGCATCGGTTGCGGGCCAATACATCAATCTGATCCCGCTCTTCGGCGTTGCCGCCAGCAACGTGATCCTGGGCGAGCAACTACACACCCGGGCATGGATCGGCGCCGTCATGGTCGTCGGAGCCGTCATCGTCGCCGGAAAGAGCCTGGCGCCGGCTGTGGCCGTTCGACAATGAGCGCCGTGGCCTGATCGAGCGCGGGGGCCGAGCCCGGAGCGTCACCCGCCACGCCACATTCCACACGTTCGAGGAAACCCCTCTCGGACCCATTGAATTCGTCACTGGCCTGCGGTACGTTCACATCATGGGAGCGAACATATGTTCGATCCACCATCCGGGCGACCAGACGATTGCGACCCTCCCCATCGCAGGTCTCAGTGTCGACTCCCTCGAGCAGATCCTGATCGGCGAGGAAGAGCAGATCGCTCATCACCGAGCGATCCAACTCGCCGCCCTCCAACTCATCGATCAGGCCCAAGTGGCCACTGCCGACGGCGCTCGCAACCTGACCGAATGGGTGGCGGGAAGGCTCGACCTCGGAATCGACAGCGCACACGCCCTGGTGAGGACCATGCGCCGCACCGAGCACAGACCCGAGCTCCGTCAGGCGATGGCCGAAGGGACTGCGACCTTCGATCGAGTCGAGGCGGCCTCACGGATCGACGATCGCGATCCGGATCCCCTGTTTCTCCACCTCCCGGTGAACGGAGTGCACCGGGAGGCCGCCATCCGCGCCCGAAAGTCGTCAGCCGAAGAGCGGCGGACCATCGAGGACTCATACGTCGTCCTCCAGCCGTCACTGGATCGTTCGTGGTACAAGATCTGGGGCGGCATCGATGGCCTGCTCGGCCTCATGATCGACGGCACTCTGAGCGAGATCGCCGACCGGCTGCCTGTCGGCCCAGACATGCCACAGTCCAGGAACGGTGCATGGCGCCGAGCGATGGCCCTGGCCGAGCTGTGTGCAGGTGACGACCCACCCCAAACCCAGATCACGGTGTTCGTCGACGCCGCAGTCGCGACAGCCAACGATGCAAGGTCGGGTGTCTACCTCCAGGCGGGCCCCACCGTGGGCAGGGATGCCCTCGATGCGGTCCTCTGCGACTCGGTTGGCACCGTAATGATCGACAGGGAACAGGGCGAACCGATGCGATACGGCAGATCGAGCCGCTCGATTCCTCCGGCGCTTCGTTCGGCGATCATCCACCGCGACAGGAACGGATGTGTCGTCGATGGCAGCCGGAATCGGCTCCAGGTGCATCACATCGTTCCCAGGAGCGAGGGGGGCGCGACCGAACCGGAGAACCTGATCACTCTGTGCTGGTTCCACCACCATGTTGCAATCCACCGCCTGGGCCTCGTCCTCTATCGACATCCCAAGCACGGGCGGTGGCGACTTCGTCGGGCCACCAGGCCTCCACCGTAGGACCGGGCTTCCATCCTCGATCGACCACCCAACCGCCTCCCAATTCCGACCCCGAACCATCCAGACGTCAACCGTGCACGAGGTCGGCTCCCGTTCGACGGTCAGCCCTCGCTACGCCTTCGCCAGTGAGCTCCATCCGGCGAGGACGAGCACTACTCGAGCCATGCCGAACACCCAGGGTATGGGTAGCGCGAACCCAATCCAGAAGATCGCCTCCACCGGGAGGAGGATAAGGTTGATCACCGCACCGGTCCTGGACCCGTTCCAGAGCAACCAGGCCGACCACGCCGCGACCCCGGTGACGATGAAGAACGCGAGCAGGAGGGCGATGAAGGCTCCGTCTGGGAACCGCGCCGACCAGCGGCCGCCGTAGCTTTCGAAAAGACCGAGGAAGTTAGGCAGCCTGCCCCTCCGCGCGAGAAAAATCGCGACCGGGATAGCCGAAATGCCGAACCCGGCGGCGTATGCCCAGGTCGCGATGGCGGCAGCACGTGGCGCAGTCATGAGCTGCGAATCTAGATTCCGAGCGAGGCCGGGGCCACCGTCATCTCCAACGTGGATCGTCCTGATGGGATGTCCAACTGAGGTCTAGGTCACGGGCGTTCCTGAACGTTACGAATCGGTTCGTAGGGAGATTCGGGGCGCACGCACCTTTTGCCTTTGATATGTTTCGAGGTTGCGGCGTCACGGCTGAAAGGGGCCTCCATGAATGTCTCCATGACCATTAATGGCAAGGAGGTCTCGGCTGACGTCGAACCGAGGATTCTCCTCGCCGACTTCGTCAGGAACAACCTCGGTCTCACCGGAACCAACATCGGATGTGACACGAGCCAATGCGGTGCGTGCACCGTGCACATGGACGGCATGGCAGTGAAGTCATGCACCGTTCTCGCCGTTCAGGCTGACGGTTCCGAGATCACCACGATCGAGGGACTGGCGAGTAATGGGCAACTCCATCCGATGCAGCAGGCGTTCTGGGACGCTCATGGCCTCCAGTGCGGCTTCTGTACTCCGGGGATGATCATGGCGTCGGTGAAGATCGCAGACGGGAACCCGGGGATCACCGACCAGGACGTACGCCATGGGCTCGAAGGAAACTTCTGTCGCTGCACGGGTTACGAGAACATCGTCAAGGCCGTCAAGTTGGGGGCAGCCGCGATGGGTGGAGGTCAGTCATGAGCCGATACATGGGAACCTCTGTAAAGCGAGTCGAAGACCCGCGTTTCCTCCAGGGCCAGGGCAAGTATGTGGCCAACCTGGTTCTCCCCAATATGGCTTTTGCGGCCGTGAAGCGAAGCCCCCTGGCGCACGCCACGATCAACAGCATCGACACCTCGCGGGCCGAAGCCCTCGAGGGGGTCATCGCGGTCTACACAGGCGAGGATCTCCTGGAAGGAACCGGTGGGTTCAAGTGTGGATCGCTGCCATGTGGATGGCAGGTGCCCGATCTCAACGTGCCACCGCACAATCCTCTAGCGGTCGACAAGGTACGCCACGTCGGTGATGGGATCGCAGTCGTGGTCGCCGAGTCCCCATACATCGCCGAAGACGCTCTCGATCTCATCGAGGTCGATCTCGAACCACTGCCGGCTGTTGTTGACGCTCGAGCGGCGATGGCCGACGACGCACCACTCGTCCACGACAGCGTGGACAAGAACCAGAGCTTCCACTGGCCCCTCGGAGACGAGGATCAGGTGAACGAAGCCTTGTCTCAATCCGACCACGTGGTCGAGTTGGAGTTCGTCAACCAACGTCTCATCGCGAACGCCCTGGAGCCACGTGCCACAGCAGCCGAGTGGGACGAGGCGACACAGTCGGTGACGGTCTGGACGACGAGCCAGAACCCCCACACCATTCGGCTGCTGCTCGGGGCCTTCACACTCGGTATCCCCGAGCACAAGATCCGGGTGGTATCGCCCGACGTTGGCGGCGGTTTTGGAAGCAAGATCTTCCACTACCCGGAGGAGGTGATCGTCCCGTTCGTCGCGCGTGCCGTGGGACGGCCGGTCAAATGGGTGGCGTCTCGTTCAGAGTCCTTTGTCACCGATGCCCAGGGTCGCGACCACGTAACCAAAGCGAGGCTCGGGGTAAACGACGACGGCACGATGACGGCGTTGCATGTCACCACGTGGGCGAATATGGGTGCCTATCTGTCGACGTTCGCACCGCTGATCCCAACGGCCCTGTACATCACGCTGTTCGCCGGCGTTTACAAGACGCCGCTCATCTTTGGTGAGGCCTATGGCACGTTCACGAACACAGTGCCCGTCGACGCCTACAGAGGCGCCGGACGCCCTGAGGCCTCCTACATGCTGGAGACCATGGTCGACCTCGCCGCCCGCAAGTTGGGTATGGACCCGGTCGAATTCCGACGGAAGAACCTGATCCAGGCCGACCAATTCCCGTACCAGACCCCTGTTGCTCTCGTCTACGACAGCGGCAACTACCAGGCTCTGTTCGACAAGATCGAGAGTCTCTCTGGTTACGAGTCGCTGCGCAAGGAGCAGGAGGCTGCCCGGGCCGAAGGGCGTCTGGTCGGGGTCGGATTCGCCAGCTGCATCGAGGCGAGCGGGCCGGCCCCATCGGCGGCCGCAGTCGGCCTGGGCGCGGCCATCGGCCTCTTCGAGAGCGGGGCCATCCGCGTCCACCCGACCGGAAAGGTCACAGTGATGACGGGATCGCACTCCCATGGCCAAGGCCATGAGACGACGTTCGCTCAGATTGTGGCCGACCAGTTCGGCATCGAAATCGAAGACATCGACATCGTCCACGGCGACACGGATCGGGTCCAGTACGGCGTTGGCACCTACGGGAGCCGGAGCGCCGCACTCGGCGGGAGTGCTCTCGTCAGGAGCGCCGAGAAGATCCGCGAGAAGCTGAAGAAGATCGCGGCCCACCAGCTCGAGGCATCGGTCGAAGACATGGTGTACGACCAAGACGAGGGCACGATCTCGGTGGCAGGCTCGCCCGAAGCGGTGAAGACGTTCGCCGAGCTCGCCTTCGCCAGCATCGTCGCAGACAACCTCCCGGAAGGCATGGAACCGGGCCTCGAAGAGATGACCTTCTACGACCCTTCCAACTTCACTTTCCCGGCGAGCGCGCATGTCGCCAAGATCGAGATCGATCCGAAGACCGGCGAAGTCGATCTGCAGAGCTACGCAGCTGTCGACGACGTGGGCAACGTGATCAACCCGATGATCGTCGAAGGCCAGATCCTCGGTGGGATCGTTCAGGGGGTCGGTCAAGCGCTCTGGGAGCACGGAATCTACGACGAGAACGGACAGCTTCTTTCCGGCTCGATGCTCTCGTATGCCCTGCCCCGAGCCGACGGATTCCCCTCGATCTCGGTCGATCGCATCGAGACTCCCTCACCACACAACCCGTTGGGCGTGAAAGGGGCTGGAGAGATGGGGACGATCGCTGCCACCGCAGCAGTCTCGAGTGCGGTGCTGGACGCCCTGGCACCACTGGGGGTCACCCACATGAACATGCCCCTGACCCCCGAGAAGATCCAGAAAGCGATCGCAGCAGCCGACAATGGCGGAGGTGAATGATGTACCCGCGGCCGTTCGAGTACGTGCGCGCCGAGTCGGTCGGACAGGCGCTCGACCTCAAGTCAGACACCGGGGGCCGTTTCATCGCCGGCGGGCACAGTCTGCTCCCGATGATGAAGATCCGCATGACCTCACCGGGGACATTGATCGACATCGGGCGCATCGACGACCTTCGCGGGATCAGCTCCAACGGCGGATTCACCATCGGTGCCCTGACAACGCACTCGATGCTGGCCTCAGAGAGCGCAGCCGGGTTCCCGGCTGCGCTGAAAGAGGCTGCCGGGATGATCGGCGACCCCCAGGTGAGGAATCGCGGCACAGTCGGCGGCAATGTTGCTCATGCCGATCCTGCCTCGGACCTCCCCACCGTGTTCGCTGCTCTCGGCGCGACGATGACGGCGATGTCCAAAGGTGGCGCTACCCGCGACATGGCTGCCCCAGACTTCTTCACCGGCCTGTTCGAATCCGCTTTGAACGAAGACGAGCTGCTGACGGCCATAAGGCTGTCTGCCGAAGGAGAGAGTCAGGGTTCCGCCTACGCCAAGCTTTTCAACCCGGCGTCCCGGTATGCCATCGTCGGCGCTTGCGCGGTGGTGGACGTAGACGGAGACGGAACCTGCACCTCGTGCACGGTCGCGGTCGGCGGCCTCACTCCCAAGGCGACAGTCCTCGAGTCCGTGGCCGATGGCCTGGTGGGCAACCCGATCACGGATGACTCCGCCGAAGCCGCTGCCCGAGCCGCTGTCGACGAGGTCGGTGACGACATCATGGGAGACCTGTACGCGGGCGAGGATTACCGTCGCGACATGCTGCCGATCTTCGTTGGCCGTGCCCTCGTGGCTGCAGGAGCTCGCGCCGGTTGAACAGAAGAACTGACGGCAGGAAGCCGCCTCAGCCGGGGGCCTCCTTCCCGATGCCATCCATGGCGTGACCAGGCCGTGCTTTCACTTCAGACGGCTCGAGACCGAGGCCGATCCCCGCTCGGAGGTGTGTGACCAGTGCGTAGCAGCAGGAGACACATGGGTTCACCTGCGATCGTGCCTCTCATGCGGACAGGTCGGGTGCTGCGACAATTCAAAGAATCGACACGCCCGAAAGCACTGGGAGCAAGACGGGCATCCCCTCATCCGGTCGCTCGAGGCCGGAGAGACCTGGAAGTATTGCTTCCCCGACCACTTCCTCGTCGAGTGACTCTCTTGATCTGATCCTGGCGGCCCTCGGGTTACCAATGTAGGGGTGGGTTGGTCCCTTGTCTTACCACTAGCGTGTTGCGGGCATGGAAGTATCAATGAATATCAATGGCCGGGCGGTCACGGCCGATGTCGAGCCCCGAACTCTTCTCGTCCATTTCATCCGGGAAGCCATGGGGCTCACGGGCACGCACGTGGGATGTGAGACCGGCTACTGCGGCGCATGCACGGTCCATTTGGACGGCAAGGCCGTCAAGTCGTGCACGATGTTCGCCGTTCAAGCCGAGGCCGCCGACATTACGACTATCGAGGGAGTGGCCGATGGTGAGACCCTTCACCCCGTCCAGGAAGGCTTCTGGGAACGACATGGCCTGCAATGCGGTTTCTGCACTCCAGGCATGATCATGTCGGCGATCGCCCTCCTCGACGGGAACGACAACCCTTCCGAAGCAGAGATTCGGCACGGCATCGAGGGCAACCTCTGCCGCTGCACCGGCTATCACAACATCGTCCGGGCCGTTGAGTACGCCTCGGCCAGGATGCGGGGGGATGAACCGCCACCTCCGGATTGGGATACGGGCTCCTGATGTACCCACGCCAGTTCGACTACGTGGTCCCGTCCACGCTGGACGAGGCGCTCGGAGCGGTCGGTGAGGGATCGAAGGTCCTCGCCGGCGGGATGAGCCTCATCCCGCTGATGAAGACCAGGCTGTTCTCACCACCCGTCGTCGTCGACATCAGCCGTCTCCCCGGTCTCGGCGAGATCACCGATCAGGGCGATTACATCTCGGTGCCGGCGCTGGTGACCCATGCCACCACCGCGTCGGACTCCTTGATCGCCGAACATGGCGCCGCCCTATCGAGGGCGGCACAGGTGACCGGGGACGTGCAGGTTCGGAACCGTGGCACCACATGCGGCTCGCTGGCACACTCAGACGTCGCCGCCGACCAGCCCGCAGCTGTGATTGCCTTGGGCGGGAAGATGATCGCAAGGTCGGCATCGGGCTCGAGAGAGATCCAGGCGTCGGAGTTCTGCATCGACGCACTGACCTCCGCTTTGGAACCCGACGAGATACTGGTCGAGATCCAGCTGCCCAAGATGGGGCCCGGCGAGGCGTCCGCCTACGACAAGCTGGGCCGGAGGGGTGGGCACAGTGACTACGCCGTGGCCGGTGCGGCCGCCTGGGTCAAGAAGAGCAACGGGACGGTCCAAGACGTCCGCGTGGGGCTGACCGGAGTGGGCACCAAGCCCTCGCTAGCCCTCGGTGTGGCCAATGCTCTCGTCGGCACCGACGGGTCCGACGAGGCGGTGAAGGCCGCAGCCGAGCACGCCCTCGAGGCCGTGACCGTCCTGGAGGACCTCTACGGGTCGGTCGAGTACAAGAGCCACCTGGCAAAGGTGTTCGTGGCGCGGGCGCTGAGGCAGGCCCTGGACGCCGTCTGACCGGGTGAGGCTCCTGACTTTCGCGGCGATCTGACCCTCTAGGGTCTGGTCGTCGCGCCATATCGATATCGGGAACGCTATTTTCGGGGGGTGGGAGGTGACCTACGGACGTGAATGCGCCTTGTGAGCACTTCGTCGGGCTGGTGCCGGCGGAGCCCACTGCCACCGTGTGTGAGCAGTGCGTAGAGCTCGGTGACCGATGGGTCCATCTCCGGGCCTGCCTCACCTGCGGTGCGGTGGGCTGCTGTGATGCCTCGAAGAACAGACACGCCCGAAAGCATTGGGAGAACATCGGACATCCCCTCATCCGCTCGATCGAGCCCGGGGAGACCTGGAAGTTCTGCTTCGAGGACCTGGTCGTGGAGAGATGACCGAGGTCAAGCCGATCATAATCGCCGTCGACGACGAGCCGGAAGTCGTCCAGGCGGTCCAGAGGGACCTGCGCGCCCGGTACGCGGACGACTATCGAATCGTGTGGGCCGGCGGCGGCCAGGAAGCCATCGACACCCTTCGCACCCTCGCCCTCCAGGGCACGCCGGTAGCGCTCATGGTGGTCGACCAGAGAATGCCGTCGGTGACCGGCATCGACGTCCTACGGGAGACCCTCGAGATTCACCCCAACGCCAAACGCGCCTTGCTCACTGCGTATGCGGACACAGAGGCGGCCATCCAGGCCATCAACGACGTTGGGCTCGACCACTACATCATGAAGCCGTGGGATCCACCCGAGGACAAGCTCTACCCGATACTCGACGACCTGCTCGAGGACTGGATGGCGGCATACCGGCCCAGATTCGATGGGATCAGGGTGATCGGACAGCAATGGTCTCGTGCCGCCCATGAGCTCAAGGCCTTCCTGGCCCGCAACCAGATCCCCTATCGCTCGATGGACATCGAGACCGATCCGCAGGCCTGGATACTGACCGAGGAGGCAGGGGCCAACATGGCCGACCTGCCGGTGGTGCTGTTCGGTGATGGGCCACCGATCTTCAATCCGACGCCCGCGCAGGTGGCCGAGCGCGTCGGCCTCAAAACTCACGCCACGTCTGAGGTCTACGACGTGGTCATCATCGGCGCCGGCCCGGCAGGACTCGCCGCCGCCGTCTACGGAGCATCCGAGGGCCTGAGCACCCTGCTCATCGAGAGCGAGGCGCCGGGGGGACAGGCCGGGCAGAGCTCTCTGATCGAGAACTACCTCGGCTTTCCCAAGGGGCTGAGTGGCAATGATCTGGCCCGGCGAGCGTCGGCACAGGCAGAGCGCCTGGGGGCGGAGATCCTGGTGCCCGGGACGGTCAGCCGACTGACGAGAAACGACCCTTTCACCATCGTTCATCTAGACGATGGCTCTGCCATCACCTGCAAGGCAATGATCATCGCCTCCGGCGTCTCCTACCGAAAGCTCACCGCCGAAGGTCTCGAGCCGCTCATTGGAGCGGGCGTGTACTACGGGACTTCGAACATCGAGGCGTCAAATCATCGTGACCAGCCGATGTTCGTCGTCGGGGGTGGGAACTCGGCCGGCCAGGCTGCACTCTTCCTGTCGAGATTCACCGACTCGGTGACCATCCTCATCAAAGATGACGACCTGACCCGAACGATGTCGAAGTACCTGATCGACAATCTCGAGGCCAACCCAGCGGTCCACGTGCGGCCCCATGCCCAGGTCGTGTCGGCATACGGTGACACCCACCTCGAGACCTTGGTGCTGAGGGACCGTGAGACGCAGGAAGAGGAGAAGGTCCCGGCCGGGGCCGTCTTCATCTTCATCGGCCAGACAGCCCACACCGAATGGCTCGAGGGGCTGGTCCAGCTGGACGATCGCGGGTTCATCCTCACGGGCGAGGACCTGGGCCCGCTCAAGGGCTGGAGCATGGAACGTGATCCGTTGCCGCTCGAGAGCAGCGTCCCGGGGATATTCGCGGCCGGTGACGTCCGGCACGGTTCGATCAAGCGGGTGGCCGGTGCGGTCGGCGAAGGCGCCACCGCAATCCGGTTCGTTCACACTCACCTGGCGGAGCTTTGAACGACATCGCGGATGTGCTGCGGGGGCTGCCCTACTTCGCCGATCTCCCTCAGACCTTGCTCGACCAGGTGTGCAGCAAGTCGGAGCGAATCGAGGTCGAAGCGGAGAAGGTCATCATCGAGGAGGACTCCCTCTCCGAGGACATGTTCGTGATCGTCGACGGGGAACTGAGGGTGACCAAGCAGGGAGCCGATCGCGAAGTCACGCTCGCCACACTCGGCCCTGGCGAGGTCGTCGGAGAGATCGCTCTTCTCGACAACGCGCCTCGAACGGCCAGCGTCACCACAGCCACCCCCGCGACCCTCATCCGGATCCCGGCCAACGCCTTCGAGGACCTGATCGAGGACTCCAGAGTGGTGCGCCGCATGTTCCGCACAGTCACCTCACGGCTTCGAGGAATCGAGGACACCCTCCGGCACGAGGAACGAATGGCCGCCCTCGGCCGGATGGCGGCCCAGCTCATGCACGAGCTGAACAATCCGGCTGCGGCGGTCGGCCGGAGCATGGCACGGGCCGAGGAGGTGTATGTGGACCTGGGCGCGGCCACCATCGACCTCGCCGGCATCGCCAACGTCATGGACGGCCCAATCCCGGTACCCGAACCACCCGACGGGCTCGACCCTCTGTCGCGGTCGGGACTGGAAGAGGATGTGGCCGGCTGGCTCGAGCAACGCGATGTGGACGACGCCTGGGAGCTGGCCGCCGCCCTGGTCGCCGATGGCTGGGATAGCGACCTTTTGGAGACCACCGTCGCCGGGCTGGACGAGGAGACCGTGTCCAAATTCAGCCGGTGGCTGGGCCTCAGGGTCCTCGCCTCTCAGCTGATCGGCGAGGTACGCATAGCCGCCGGGAGGATCTCGGAGCTGGTCCGGGTGGTGAAGAACTACTCCTATCTCGACCAGGGACCGGTGCAGCGCATCGATCCGACCGACGGGATACGGGACACGCTCATCCTCCTCAAGCACAAGCTGCGCGGGATCGAGACAGTCATGGACATCGAGCCCGACCTGCCGGCGATCGAGGCCTCGGGCCGAGACCTGAATCAGGTGTGGACCAACCTCATCGACAACGCCGCCGATGCCATGGATGGATCGGGGACCCTCACGATCGAGGCATCACGAGAGGACGAGTCTGTCGTCGTGCGCGTTTCGGACACCGGCCCCGGCATCGACCCGGACGTGACGAGCCGGATCTTCGATCCCTTTTTCACCACCAAGGCGCCGGGTCAAGGGACCGGTCTCGGACTCCACACTGTCCACACCATCGTCAACCGCACCGGCGGCGAGATATCGGTCGACTCCAACCCGTCGGGAACCAGCTTCACCATCAGGTTCCCGATCGACTAGATGGTCAAGGGCGCCGGAACGGCGCCTTCGCCTTGGCGACGAGAACGTCGCAAGGGGCCTCCGAGACGAGGCCCTCGGCGACGTTGCCGAGCAGGACCATGCGGGTGGCCGTGGCGCCCCGGCTGGCGACGATGACGAGGTCCGCGCCTCTCCGTCGCACCACCTCGTCGATGGTCTCTGTCGGGGGACCGTCGACCACCAAGGTCCGGATGCTGCTATCCCAGGGCGCGGTGAACTCAGCCATGCGTTCTTCGGCCATACGGAGCCGGGCCCCGCGCGATGCCTCCAACTCTTCGGCGAACAGACCCGCCCCCGCCAGGAGCGGGTCGAAACGTGACGGCATCGAATAGAGCGCCGTCACGTCTGCGCCAGGGAACATGTCGATGGCGCGGTTGACCGCCAGTCGGGAATGCTCCGAGAAGTCGACCGCGGCGATCACCTTCCGATAGGGGACACGCGGTTGGCGACGCACCAGCAGGGTATCGGTGGTCGACTTGCGGGCCACCCGCTTCGCCACCGGGCCCACCGAAAAGGCGTTTATCGACGACGACCCGACCACCACCAGCCCGGCAGTCTTCCCCGCAGCAGTCAGCTCCCAAGAGGGGGAGCCCTTGACCAGATCCAGGTCCACCTCTACCGATGCCCGCTGCTTCACCCACTGGGCGAGCTTGGTCGCCTCGGCCACCTGGTACTCGCGCATGAGCTTCGCCAGGGAAGGCTCGATCATCGCCTCCCCGACAGGCTCGAGGACGTGGACCAGACGAAGACGGTCACCGGCCGACTCGGCCATCATCCCGGCCCGCTCGGCGACGCGCCGGCCCATGGCGGTCAGATCGACTCCGGCAACGACGGCCCGCAACGTTCCTCCAGGACTGAGATGCGACTCTAGCTGTCAGACGCTGTCGCTCTCGTGGGCCGAGTCGAACACGTCCGGCCCGGCGAGAGCCGCATCCAACCTGTCCAGATACGCCTCCCGGCCGATGATCACCGCCCCCAGGGACTGCAGGTGTGGGGTCTGCCACTGCACGTCGAGGAGACGCCCCCCGCCTCTGGTCATCACCACCACCAGGTGCACGAGGGCCACCTTCGAGGCGTCCCTGGCCTCATGGAACATCGACTCCCCTGCAAAGAGGCCTCCGATGGAGACTCCATAGAGCCCACCGGCCAACCGGCCATCGTGGTCCCAGACTTCCACCGAGTGAGCCCACCCGAGCCGGTGGAGCTGGGTGTAGGCGTCGACGAACTCGTCTGTGATCCAGGGGTCACGACGTCTCGAGTCGGCACAGCCGCGGATCACGCCCTCGAAGTCGGCATCGACGGAGACCTGGAAGCGCCGGGTCGATTGGCGGAGCGATCTGCTGATGTGGAGCCCCCGCAGGGGCAGGATGGCCCGGTCGACTGGGGACCACCACCCGAGATGCCCGTCCGGAAGACCCATGGGGAACAGACCCTTCCGGTACGCCTGGAGAAGCGTGCCCGGCTCGAGATCGGCCCCGACCGCGACAACGTCGCCGTCGTCAGGTCCCGGGTTGGGCAGGTCGAACCTGGAAGGTATCGGCTCTATCGGCACTCCCCGATTGTGTCAGAGCGTGGCGCCCGATGTCCGTAGGCTGGCTCGACGATGCGCGCCCTGATCTGTGACAGCTATGACGGCTGGCAGGCCCTGAGGGTCGGCGAGATGCCGGATCCGGAGCCGTTGCACGGCACCGCATTGGTCCGAGTCGAGGCGGCCGCGGTGAACTTCGCCGATCTGCTCGTAGTCGCCGGCCAGTACCAGGTGAAGCCCGAGCTTCCCTTCGTGCCGGGCAACGAGTTCGCCGGGGTCGTCGAGACGGCAGACGGGGTCGAAGGTCTCTCCCCGGGTGACCGGGTATGCGGCTTCGTCGGCATGGGAGCTCTGGCCGAATGGACGATTGCTTACCCGGGCGCGATCATGCCGTTGCCGGAGACGATCGGGTTCGAAGAGGGCGCAGCTATCCCGGTCGCCTACGGGACCTCCTACCACGCCCTCGTCGATCGGGCCGGGCTGGTCGAGGGCGAGACTCTGCTGGTGCTCGGGGCAGGTGGCGGGGTGGGGATCTCGGCCGTTCAGATCGGAAAGGCGCTGGGTGCCAGGGTGCTGGCTGCCGTCTCCTCGGCCGACAAGGCCGATGCGGTGCGGGCGGCCGGCGCCGATTCGGTCATCCGATATGACAGGGTGCCGCTCCGGGACGGGATCGCGGCCGCGACGTCAGGTGGAGGAGTGGACGTGGTCTATGACCCGGTTGGAGGTGCGGCAACCGAGCAGGCCGTTCGCTCGACCAATTGGAACGGGCGGGTCCTCGTTGTCGGCTTTGCCTCCGGTGTGATCCCGAAGATCCCCTTGAATTTGAACCTGGTCAAGGGGAACTCGGTGATCGGTGTGTTCTGGGGCCGATTCAACCTGGAGGAGCCGGAGAGGAGCTCCGAGAACAACCGACGGATCATGGAGTGGGTGGCCGACGGGACCCTTCGCCCGTTGGTGCAGAAGACCTACCCGCTCGCCGACGCGCTCGAGGCCATGCGTTGGGTCGCCGAACGCAAGGTCATCGGCCGGGTGGTGATCACACCCGGGGCGCAACACTGAAGTGACCGCCCCTTCGTGACCGACTTCGTCGTGATCGGTGGGGGCATCGCGGGCGTGTCCGCGGCGGCCCACCTCGCCCCCAACGGCTCGGTGACCCTGCTCGAGACGGAGCGCACCCTCGCCTTTCACACGACCGGGCGGTCGGCGGCGATGTACGTGGCCAACTACGGCGGAAAGGGGACACGACCCTTGGCCGCCGCCAGCAAGGCGTTCCTCGACGGCCCGCCGGACGGCTCCGCCGATGCGTCGCTGCTATCCACCCGCGGCCTGCTCTGGGTCGCAACCAGAGAACGCACCCGTCTGCTCGAGGAGAAGGCCGCCGGCACCGGCTCCACCCTGGTCGACGCGTCGGAGGTGATCCGGTTGGTGCCCCGAATGAGATCGGACTGGGTGGCCGGCGGGCTCTACGAGCCAAACGCCCTCGACATCGATGTCGCCGGGCTCCACCAGGCCTTCGTGAGGATCGCCCGCCGGTATGACGCCGAGTTGCGTCTGAGCACACCGGTGACCGGGCTCGTCCGGCGAAAGGACGGATGGCGGGTTTCGACACCCGGCGGCCACGTCGACTGCAGGGCCGTGGTCAATGCCAGCGGTGCTTGGGGTGACGTCGTCGCCGGGCTGGCCGGCATCGGTCCGATCGGCCTCCGGCCCCTGCGCCGCACGGCCTTCATGGTGCCCGGTGACAGCGCTTTCTCGGCCTGGCCCTTCGTGGTCGACGTGGAGGAACGGTTCTATTTCCGGCCCGACGGCGCCCAACTCCTCTGCTCCCTGGCCGAAGAGACGCCCTCATTCCCCACCGATCCCCGACCCGAGATGGCTGACATCGCCCTGGCGATCGATCGCATCAACGAGGCCACCACACTCGGCATCCGGACGGTGAACTCGCAATGGACCGGGCTGAGGACCTTCGCCCCGGACCGGGAGATGGTGATCGGTGAAGAGGAGAGCGCTCCGGGGTTCTTCTGGCTGGTGGGTCAGGGCGGCACCGGCATCCAGACCTCACCGGGGGCCGGTGCGCTGATCGCGGCACTGGTGACTGGGACCGCTCCCCCGCCATACCTCGGCGCCGCCGGTGTGGATGCCGGGAGATACACGCCGGCACGCTTCCGCTAGGTCAGCCTTCCAGACCTTTCCGCTCCAGCCAGGCTGCCAGCGGGGTGGAGAGACGGGCCTCTCGGCTCCCCCAGTCGTAGACGACTGCAGTGCGTGCGAAGTGGTCGTGCCAGGCCCTCCGTTCCCGGCCGAAGACTATGCCGAGCAGCCCGATGCCGACGATGGCGAAGCTCAGGGGATAGCTGAGAGCCCGCAGGAACGCCTGACGCCCGTGAAGGGCCAACGACCCGTCTCGCCCTACCACGCGTACACCCATGATCGTCTTGCCCAGTGTCTTGCCGAATATGGCAATAGACAGCCAGAGGTAGAGGAATGCCCAGAGGACGAACCCGAGGACATACCAGAGCCCGGGTCCCTCTGCACTCACCTCACGGCTGCTGACCAACTCGATCAAATAGGTGACGCCGGCGACGATCAGGGTGAAACCGGTGGTGACGATCAAACTGTCGAGGACGAAGGCGATCAAACGGGTCACCGGCCCGGCGTAGCGCCCGGTCCGGACACCTGTGTCGTGAGTGTGCTCATCCACCCAATTGACGAGGGCGCCTGGGCCCGAGGGGAAGTCACGGGGATCACGACCGATCAGCCGGTTCAGGCCGCGATATGAGATCTCGTCGATCCCGACTATCGGCTTGCGAAACAGGTCCAGGGCAGAGCCCGTGAGGTGGCTCGTGCTCTCGGCCACGATCTCGGGAATGCCGGCCCGGTCGACCAGGGCCTTGACGTCGACCCGCTCCATTAGCGCATCGATGTCGGCGCGCTTGAGCAATTCATCGATGTCGATCCGGCCGATGAGACGTTCGACGTCGATCCGGTCCAACAGCTGATTGACGTCCACCCTCTCGATGAGGGCGTTGACATCGACGTGATCGAGCACCACGTCGGGATCCACGACTTCCAGAGCGACATTGGTGGCTCCCCGGGCAGCGCGTCTGAACAGCCCTCTGCGTTCCTTCTCCTGTGGAACTGGCTCGGCGCTCACACCGGAGAAGCTAGTTGCCCCTGGTCAACCGGTCACAGCTCCGGTCTCGGCCGACCCAACGAGACGGGCGTATTTGGCCAGGGCGCCGGTCTCGTACCTGGCGGGGTGGGGAGACCATCTGGCGGCACGATCGGCCAGCACCTCGTCGCCGACCAGGATGTCGAGGCTTCGCGAGGCGACATCGACCCGGATCCGGTCGCCTTCCTCGACCAGGGCCATCGGCCCTCCCGCCTCTGACTCGGGAGCCACATGCCCGATGCACAATCCGGTGGTCCCGCCGGAGAACCGCCCGTCCGTGACCAGAAGGACTTCTTTGCCCAGCCCAACCCCCTTGATGGCGGCGGTGATCTGGAGCATCTCGCGCATCCCGGGGCCGCCCTTGGGGCCCTCGGTCCGGATGATGACGACATCGCCGGGCTGGATGAGATGGTCGAAGAGGGCCTGGAGGGCGCCCTGTTCGCCGTCGAAAACACGGGCCGGCCCCTCGAATACATCGAGGTCGATGCCGGCGACCTTGACGACGGCCCCACCGGGGGCGAGGTTGCCCCTGAGAACGGCGATCCCCCCTTCTGCCGCCAGCGGCGAGCCGGGCGGGGCGATGACGTCCTGGCCGGTCTCGAAGACGGTCTCAGCCAGGTTCTCCGCCATCGTGCTACCGGTCACTGTCATCGTGTCGCCGTGAAGCAGACCTTCGTCGAGGAGGGCCCTGAGGACGATGGGCACGCCACCCACACGGTCCAGGTCCACCATGTGATACCTGCCGAATGGCTTGAGGTCACCCAGGTGCGGGGTGCGTCGTGAGATCTGGTCGAAATCCTCCAGCTCGAGGTGCACACCGGCCTCATGGGCGATGGCGAGAAGATGGAGCACCGCGTTGGTGGAGCCACCGAGCGCCATCACGGTGGTGATCGCATTCTCGAAGGCAGGGCGGGTCATGATGTCCCTGGGGCGAACCCCGTCCTCGAGCAGTCTCATCACAGCCGCACCGGATCTCTCGGCGTAGTCGTGCAGCCGCGGATCGACGGCCGGAACCGAGGCCGAGCCCGGAAGGGACATGCCGATCGCCTCCCCGACCGATGCCATCGTGTTTGCTGTGAACATCCCAGCACAGGAACCTGCTCCAGGGCAGGCCGCCCGTTCTATGGCGAGGAGCTCATCGATCGTTATCCGGCCTTCGGACTCGGCGCCTATACCCTCGAACACGTCGACGATCGAGATGTCGCGGCCGGCGTAGTGCCCGGGAAGACTGGAGCCGCCGTAGAGGAACACCGCAGGGAGATCGAGCCGGGCAGCAGCCATCAGCATCCCGGGTAGCGACTTGTCGCACCCTGCGATGGCGACCAACGCATCGAACCGCTCGGCATGCATCACCAGCTCGACCGAGTCGGCGATCACCTCACGGGAGACGAGGGAGGCGCGCATCCCCTCGTGGCCCATCGAGATCCCATCCGAGACGGCGATGGTGGAGAAGACCAATCCGACTCCCCCGGCCGAGGCCACCCCGGTCTTGGCATGCCGGGACAGCTCGGGCCCGGTGAGGTTGCACGGCGTCACCTCGTTCCCCGCCGACACCACCCCGACCTGAGCACGGTCGAAGTCCGCTTCGGTGAGGCCGACCGCACGGAGCATCGCCCTCGCACCAGCCTTGGCCGCGCCCTCGGTCACCTCCTGAGATCTGATCTTGGTCGTCATGCCTCAGGCATCCTATGACCCCGAGTTTTTCGCGAGCGCCAAACCGACCACAATCGAGGCATGGCAACCATCTACTACGACGCGGACAGCGATCTCGACCTCATCAAGGCCAAGAAGGTCGCCGTCATCGGCTACGGCAGTCAGGGTCACGCTCATGCCCTGAATCTGAAGGAGTCCGGTGTCGATGTGGTAGTCGGGTTGCGTGAGGGCTCATCGAGTTGGGCCGCGGCCGAGTCGGAGGGACTGACGGTCCTGACGCCCGACGCGGCTGCCGAATGGGCGGACACCATCATGATGCTGGTCCCGGACCAGGTGATGGGGGTCATCTACTCCGAATCGGTCGAGCCCTACCTGGACTCCGGCGACACTCTGCTCTTCGCCCACGGCTTCAACATCCACTTCGGTGAGATCGTGCCCCCCGAAGACGTCGACGTCGCCATGATCGCCCCGAAGGGACCGGGCCATCTGGTTCGACGCACCTATACCGAAGGATCGGGGGTCCCCTGCCTACTCGCCGTCCATCAGGACGCATCCGGGAATGCTCGTTCCCTTGCCCTCTCCTACGCCTCGGGCATCGGTGGTGGGCGGGCAGGGATCCTGGAGACGACCTTCAAGGAGGAGACCGAGACTGATCTGTTCGGTGAGCAGGTCATTCTTTGCGGTGGGATCTCGGAGCTGATCAAGGCATCCTTCGAGACCCTGGTGGAGGCGGGGTATCAGCCGGAGTCGGCCTACTTCGAGACCCTCCACGAGCTGAAGCTGATCGTAGATCTCCTCTATGAGGGAGGTCTCTCCTGGATGCGTTACTCGGTGTCGGACACCGCCGAATACGGGGACTACACCCGCGGCTCTCGCATCATCACCGACGAGACCCGCGCCGCCATGAAGAACGCCCTGGCCGACATCCAATCAGGCGCCTTCGCCAATGAGTGGATGGCCCAGGCCCGGGAGGGAGCGCCGTTCCTCTACGAGCAGCGAGCGGCCAACCGGGCCCACCAGATCGAAGACGTGGGCCGGGAGCTGCGCAAGATGATGCCTTTCATGGAGCCGAAGACGGCCCCGTGACCTGGGGCGGTTCGAGAGGCGTCGCCGAGGGAAGGGTGTCCACCGGGACCGTCGTCGATGTCCCGAGCTGGGGGACGTAGAGCACCGGCTCGCCACCCATCGGCCGCGTGGCGACATCGAATCCGAAGGGCAGCAGCGCCAGGCGGGCCAGCTTGAGATTGGCCACCCCGAAGGGGATCCCGATGATGGTGATGAAGAAGAGGACAGCGGCCACCACGTGGGCCAGGGCCAGCCACCAGCCGATCAGGATCACCCAGATGACGTTGCCGATGGCAGTCCACACCGGCGACGCCCCCGGCTGGCTCACCACGGTTCGCCCGAAGGGCCAGATCACATAACCGGCCAGCTTGAAAGCCTGGATGCCGAGGGGGATGGTGACGATCAGGACCAGACCGAGCAGGCCACCGATCAGATAGAGGATCGCCATCCAGAAACCGCAGAGGATGAGCCAGAGGATGTTCCCGATGAGAGTCATCGAGCCAAAACCTAACCGGTCCGGGACAATTCGGCACTTATCCAATCGTCGATCTCGGACCAGAGGTCGTAGAGCCAGGCCTCCTGTTGGTCGGCCGGCGGGATCTCCTCGGCCCGAACGTGCCAGATCTTCACCTCGACCTCGGTGTCCATCGGCATCGCCCTCCAGATGTCGCCGGCGGTGATGAAGGTCTCCAGCCCGGCATGACCCACCAGGAAGACATCCGTGTCGGCCGGTGCAGCCGCCAGAGCGGTCATCACGCCTAGCGACCGGGGAGGGAGGGTCTGCTTCAGCTCCTCAGCCCGCTCCGCCAGATCGGGCCGCCCGATCTCACGCAGCTTCTGGATGGCGCGGGCGTGCCTGCCTTCGGTGTAGTTGGCGCCCTCAGGGAAGATCACGAAGGCATCGTCGTGATCCATGGTTCCGGCGAGATCCGAGATGGACTGAATCAGGACGTCGCCGCCCTTCCTGCCGACAGGGACGAAGGCGGTGGGGAGGCGGTTGAGGATGACATCGACCGCAGGGTCCCACTGCATGAACTCCTTGAGGACGATGCGCGGCTCCCGCCCATAGCCATTCACCAAGCCGTCCATCAGCAGGAACGAGTCACCGGGCCCGGCGTGCCGCGAGAGGACGAGGATCGAACGGGGCTGCCCCCCGTTGGTCGTGGTGGTGGGACGTTCCTGTGTCCCGACGATCCGCAGCTTGAAGGTCCGCTGTCCGGATCGCATCACGACGGACAGCATCAACCCGAGAAGCCGATAGTGGGTCTCGATGAAGAACGGCGACCGAATCTTCCACCCGAGTCCAGAGAAGACCCAGGTGAGGAACATAACCGTGAGAGCGGCCGCCTCCACGAGAACATAGAGAAAGAGGAACCAGGCGAGGCGGAGGATGCGCCAGTTGCCCGGCACGTATCTGGAGAGAAAGGCTGCGGCAATGATCCAGAGGGGCAGGGAGAGAACGGCAAAGACCACCAATGCGACGACTGCAGGATCGATCAGGATCCGTCTCAGCCATCGTGGCGGGAGAGGTGGCGCCGTCACGAATGGGCCGGGTCGAGATAGGCCATCGAAGCCAGATAGGCGCCTTCGACGAGGGCTTTGGTCGAGCCGACGTCCCGCCATTTCAGTTGTCTGGTGTCATCGAATGCGACCGGGTTCCCAGAGGGCAGCACGTGGAGATCGATGCCTTCTGGGAGGTTCTCCACCGCCGTGGTGTAACGGTGACGCCGGGCGATCTCGAACGAGATCAGAGCCGCCTCATGGAGACGCTCAGGCGGGCGGAGTGGCGACTCCAGGCGGCCCACCTGCAGCACGTATATCTCGCTTGCGCCCAGTTCCACGGCTCGGGCCAGCGGCACCGAGTTCACCAGCCCGCCGTCGTAGAAGTGCTCTCCCCCGATCTCGACTGGGGGAAAGAGAGCCGGGACTGCAGAAGACGCCAGCAATGCGTCGACCAGAGGGCCACTGGAGAACCAATGCTCTGCAGCCCGCTCGATCGAAGCAGCGACACACTGGAAGGGCACGGCCAGCTCTTCGATGCGCCGGTCCCGTGGATGGACATGCTCGAGCAAGGTGCGAAGCTCGGAGGTCTCGTGCAGCGCTGGTCGGAAAGTGGCCACGTTCTTGAGACGATCCATGCGGCTCCCCTGCAGGACGTCGCTTTCGGCGATCTCCGCCCAGAGCCGGGTCAGTGCCTCGACACCGGCCTGCCCGGGGCGATCGGCCATCACCGAGCCGTTGAATGCCCCGATCGACGTGCCGAGGATCAGGTCAGGCTCGATCCCCGTTTCGTCGAGGGCCCGCAGCATCCCGACCTCGACCGCTCCCCAGCGCCCGCCACCCCCGAGGACGAAAGCGGTGGTCACTACCCGGATACAGCGCTGCGCCGGACCTGGCCATGGAGTCGAAGCCCCGGCCGACCGACGTCTGTTCGGCCCGGGGTGTGATGGCCCGGGCACATCATCGCCGACCGGGGCTCGAAAGCGGCCTCCGGCCGAGGAAGGCCGGCCATCGAGACGGCCATCACTCCTCCTCCGTCCCCTCTTCTTCGATGTACCACTCGGTGAAATCGCTGCAGCGCCCGTCGTCATCGAATCGGATCACGAACAGATTGCGATAGGTCGCCGGTGGCGCCGTGTAGCGCGTCGTGCCCGTGATCACCGCCATTTCTTCGGTCTCGATCAGCGGGAGCCACTCGAAATCCCAGTCGCCGGGCCGATCGCCGACGTCCTGCCACCACTCGATGATCTCGGCGTGGCCGTGTCGCTCGCCATCCGCCGTCTGCGGGTCGTATATCGCATCGGGTGTGAACAGCGCCGCGATGTCGTGCTCGTCGTTCGTCGTCCACGCCTCGATATAGCCCTCCATCCAATCATCGAGACGCTCGCTCATGGCAGATCTCTCGACATGACCAGTGGCTCCTCGTTGACCAGCGTGAAACCGGCGCTCGTGAAGAGATCAACCGTGCCGTGGAACGCCTTTCTCTGATCGGACGCGTCCTTCACCGGATAAGCCTCCAGACGGTGAAAGCCGCGCTCGGGGAACGTCTGCACCACCCCGTCCAACAGACCTGTGGCGACCCCGTGCCCGCGGTGGGGAGGTGATACGACGAAACAGACGATCGATGCAACCCCGTCGTCGTCCCCGGTAGCCAGCGAGGGAAACTCCGACCTGGCGGTGGCGTTGCACCAGCCGACCAGCTTTCCGTCGGCGTAGGCCAGCATCCCCGTCGTCCTTCCCGAGTGGATCCGGGATAGCTGATCGTTCCGGTTTTCCTGCCAGGGCTCCTCACCCCAGTTCTCGTTCTGTCTGCCACCCCGCGGGAAGAACATGCAGTAGCAGGCGCCCCACCACGGGTTGTCGGGGAAAGCATCGACGTCGAAGAAGCGGGCGACGTCCTCGGCCGACCCGGGTGTGATGGGAACGATCTCCAGTGGGCCGATCGACCCCAGGGGCTCGGTGGGACCGGTGGCACGATCCTCGGACTCGAGCGTGTTCCGGACATTGGCTGTGCTCACGAGGTAGTCGGGATGCTCCTGGTCGAAATGCTCCTTGACCGGCGCGATCAGCGACTCGGTGTCCTCGGCCGTGATGACGACCTGACACACACATGTCATCGAGCGACTCATGACGCCGCCAAAGTACCGGCGGTGACAATGCCGCGGTACCAGTCGAAGCTCCTCTTTGGTGTCCTGTCCAGTGTCTCTCGATCGACCCAGATCAGCCCGAAGCGCTGGGAAAAGCCCTCCACCCATTCCAGATTGTCCATCAGGCTCCACACGAAGTAACCGTCGACTGGTACCCCCCGGTCCCTGGCCGCCGCCGTCGCCTCCACGTGTGACCTCAAATAGTCGATGCGTCGGACATCGTCGATGATCCCGCGCTCGTCGGGGCCGTCGGAGTAGCTGGCACCGTTCTCGGTGATCAAGATCGATCGGGGCGCGTAGGTGTCGTGGATGTGACGCAGATACCGGGTCAGCCCGGCCGGGTCGACTCTCCAACCCATGTCGGTGTACCCGGGCCCCGGATCTTTGCCCGATTCCGGGCCTGGATCGGGCCCGTCCTCCTGGCCTGCCCCGATGGTGACGGTCGTGTAGTAGTTGAGCCCGAGGAAGTCGATCGGCGTGGCGATGATCGCCAGGTCGGCCGTCGTGACCAGGTCGGGGTCGATCTGGCGCCGGTCACGATAGGTACGCATCACGTCGTCGGGATAGCCGTGGCCGAAGATCGGGTCGAAGAACCACCGGTTCCTGGCGCCGTCGAAGTGACGGGCCGCGGCATGGTCCTCATCCGAATCCGACGCCGCGCGAGCTGGTCGACAGTCGATCCCGATCCCCACCTGGGCGTCGGGGAGCACCCCCTTGACTTCCTCGGCGGCCATGCCGTGAGCCACGAGCAGATGATGTCCGACGGTCATGGCCGTTTGCCAGTCGGAGATGCCCGGCGCGAATACCCCGTCCCGGTGCCCGAGCATCGTCGTCACCCATGGCTCGTTCTGCGTGATCCAGTGAGTCGTGTCATCGCCCAGGGCGCCGGCCACCACACAGGCGTAGCGGGCGAATGCCTCCACGGTTTGTCGGGAGGCCCAGCCACCCTTGTCCTGCAGGACCTGGGGCAGGTCCCAGTGGTACAGGGTGACGAACGGGGCGATTCCCCTTGCCCGCAGACCGGCCACGAGCCGGCGGTAGAAGTCGAGCCCGGCCTGGTTGACACGTCCGTCCCCATCGGGGATGACCCTTGGCCAGGAGACGGAGAAACGATACGAGGAGACCCCGAGCCGGGCCAGGAGGTCGAGATCCTCCTCCCAGCGGTGGTAGTGATCACAGGCCACGTCGCCCGGGTCACGCAGCCGGCCCAGGTCGGAGAACCGATCCCAGATCGAGTCGCCCTTCCCCTGCTCGTGGCGACCACCCTCGATCTGATAGGCCGCGGTGGCCACGCCCCAGGCGAAGTCTTCGGGAAACGACCCCGCGGATGCCGCTCCTCCGGTCAGTTCCTCAGAGGGTCGCGGCTCAGACGCTGGCGCCTACCTTCTGTTCGGACCCGACCCTGATTCCACTCTTCGGATCGAAGAAATGCAGCTTGGCGGTGTCGACGATCAGCTCGATCTCGTCACCCCGAGAGATCCGGGCATCTGGGCTGACTCTGGCGATGAAGTTGGTGGTGTCACCGAGAGTGGACGGGTCCTGCCCGGTGTCGGCCAGCAACTCTTCGATGTCGGGAGTGACCACCGGAGGTCGGTGGACCGTGAAGTGGACGTAGGTCTCCGCCCCGAGCATCTCGGTGACTTCCACAGTCGCCTTGAGCGTTCGATCGGGGTCGGGTCCCTTGACCGCGGCAGCCTCGAGTGAGTTGGGTCGAATGCCCACCACCAGTTCGTCGCCCATCCGATTCTCGAGCCCTGGGTGTGCCTCCAGGGCGCGGGGATCGACCCTGAGCTCCGCGTTGGGCAGCACCGCCCATACCTGGTCCCCGCGGTTCTCCAGCCGACCGTACGCCAGGTTCATAGCCGGGCTGCCGATGAAACCTGCTACGAACAGGTTGTCGGGGTGGTCGAAGAGATCGGTTGGCCTACCTACCTGCTGCAGGTTCCAGGGCCGCGCCGAGGAGACGGGGCGAAGCACCGCCACCCTGTCGCCCAGGGTCATCGCCTCGACCTGGTCGTGGGTCACATAGACAGTCGTAGTCTCGAGACGGCCGTGGAGTCGTTCCAGTTCGGCCCGCATCTGCACCCGGAGCTTGGCGTCGAGGTTGGACAGAGGCTCGTCCATCAGGAATGCCGCGGGCTCGCGAACGATGGCCCGACCCATCGCGACCCGCTGCCGCTGGCCGCCGGAAAGCGCCTTGGGCTTGCGCTGCAGGTACTCACGGATCTCGAGGATGTCCGCTGCCTCCTCGACCCGGCGTTGGATCTCGTCTTTGGAGAATTTCCTCAGCTTGAGACCGAACGCCATGTTGTCGTACACGGACATGTGGGGATATAGGGCGTAGTTCTGGAAGACCATGGCGATGTCGCGGTCTTTGGGGGCTATGTCGTTGACCACCCTGTCGCCGATGGTCATGGTGCCCTCGGTGATGTCCTCCAGACCGGCAATCATCCGCAGCACGGTCGACTTGCCACACCCTGAGGGCCCAACCAACACCAGGAACTCGCCGTCTTCGATCTCGAGGTCGAGATTGCCCACCGCCCGGGTCCCATCGTCGTAGACCTTGCCCAGGCCTTCCATCTTGATTCGAGCCATCTGCGCTACTCCCTCACGTCACGTCCACCAGGTGTCCGGCGACCACCGCCGGACTGAACCTAGCGGAAATTCGCGGTCCCGGCGCACCCGAGCTGCCTGGCCCGAGGTCAGACCAGATCGAAGCCCGGTGTACCCGCCGAGATCCAATCGGCCAACGCCTCTTCGTTGGAAACGTCCTGCCCGCGCCTCTGAGCGAGGAGGAACCGATGATGGAGGAGATCGCAGTATCCCTGGACCGGGTCCCCGGGGCGGGCATCGGCGATCCTCGTCATCATGGGCTGAAAGGACGTGGTGAGCCACTTGAACGTCCCGACACTCTTGCCGGAAGCCGTGATCGAGCCGTTCTTGGCCAGGAAGTAGTTGAGGTCGCTGAGGATCACGCGGGCCTGATTCTCCGACGCCTCGATCCCGGTCTGCTGTCGGAGGTGCGATGAGTGGAACGTCCTCCCCCCCACCTCGACATTCATCTTCACCAGGCTCCCCTCCTCGGTGGGCGTCAGGTGAACATCGCTGACCGAGAACCCGAGCTGGTTGAGCCGCCCGATCCGCTCCCTGATCAGATAGCTCTCGTCACGGGTGATCACCAGCTCCTCGGTGAGCTCGGCCCACAGCGACGAGTACCTGGACTCCACATCTTCGCCGAGCGTGAGGTCGGCTTGATCGATCTCGACCCCGGTCATGGCGGCGATATCCGCCATCTCGCCGGCGAGGTTGAGCTTCATGATCTCGAGATCCTCGGCCCGCTGGCCGTCAGAAAGGCGGTCGTAGAGCCGCGAGGTCTCGGCGTCGATCATGATCGACTCGATCGCATCGGCGTCGAATCGATAGAGCAGATTGGAGAGCGAGCAGTCTCCCCAGAAGCAGCCCGAAACATGGATCTCCACGAGGAGCCCGGCGATGGCGTCGAGCATCTGGCTACGGCGTCGGCCGAATCCCGGCCCGCTGACCAGGTGGCGGTAGGGGAAGGTGTGTTCGACGTACTTCGTGATCACTGCCGCCGACTGCTCGTCGTGAGGGTCGACCCATCCCCGCTCCACCAACCCCACCGGCTCCGCCGATCTGGTCGTCCGCTCCTCGAGGGCGCGGAACACGTTGTACTCGTTCACGGCCAGACGTCGGGACAGCTCCTTGATCACGAACACACCCTCGTCATAGGCGACGAACACGACGGGATGTCGGTGGATGCCGGAAGGCATCTCCACCAGGCGCCCGTGTGACCATTCGGAGATGGGGACATCCCAGGGCAAATCGAGGAAGTCGGGGTTGCCCGGGCGGACCAGGAGATGTGGTGTGCCCACTGATCCATTGTCGCGTCCTCCTGATCGGTCCCGCCACCTCGCCTAGGGCCGGAAGTCCCTTGACACCACGCCAAACGACTTTGTAAGTTCACTTAACTTTCTTTGGAGGAGGAAGGTGGCCGACGGCATTCAGGAAAGACGGCACCCCAAGGCGACCCGTCACGACTCCCGTCGCACCAACCTCGGCACGACCCTGGAACTGGTCTCCAACCAGGGGGCGACCAGCCGGGCGGAGATCGCCAGACAGACCGGGCTCTCCCGGGCAGCCGTCTCCAGCCTCGTCGGCGAGCTCATCGAGAGCGGCCTCCTCCGTGAGCTCGGCCAAGGCACCTCCGCCGGTGGCAAGCCGCCCACCCTGCTGGCAGTCAACGAGAGGGGTCGGGACATCGTCGCCCTCGATCTCGGCCGTCGGCCCTTTCGCGGAGCGCTGGTCGATCTGAGCGGACGCATCCATGAGCGCATCGAGGCCGACGCCGAACCGATCGCACCCGTGGGGGACAGGGCCCATCAGGTAGCCATCGAGCTCATCGAATCGCTCATCGCCAAGGCCACGGCCCCGGTGCTCGGGATCGGGGTCGGCACTCCGGGTGTGATCGATCCCGACGGCACAGTGCTGGAGGCGGCCAACCTCGACTGGCACGGGCTCGACCTCGGGGCGGAGTTGCGTCGACGATTCGATATCCCGGTCTCGATCGCGAACGATGCTGCGATGGCCGCCCTCGTGGAATACCGACGCCGGCCCACGAATCGGAACCTGATATTGGTGAAGCTGGGCCGCGGGGTGGGTGCCGGTGTCGTGATAGACGGCACACTCCACCGTGGCGAGCACTCCGCCGCTGGCGAGATAGGCCACGTTCGGGTCCAGGACGACGGTGAGGCATGCCGCTGCGGCAACAGTGGCTGCCTGGAGACGGTCGCATCGGTGCCGGCCATCCTGCGTCGCCTCGGCGCCGACCCCGAACTTCAGACGTGGGACGCCCTGGCCCTGGCCGGCCTGGTCGGCGAGGAGCCGGTGCGTCGCGCCCTGGCAGAGGCGGGGCGTCATCTCGGAATGGTGCTCGCCAACGTGGTGGCCCTCCTCGACATCGGCCATGTCGTGCTCGCTCCCGACCTCAGGAACGCGAGCGACATCCTCATCGACGAGATCCGGGCCGAGCTGGCGAGCCGAATCCTGCCCGCCACCGCCGACCTGGTCGAGATCGAGGCCACTCAGTTGGGTGGGGATCTCGTCCTGGCGGGAGCCGCATCAGGAGTCCTGGTCGACTGTCTCGGGGTGGCCCTGCGATGACCACCACCATCGGAATCGACATCGGCGGGTCGTCCACCACGGCGATCGCAATCGATCACGAGGGTCAGATCTTTGGCCGTCATCACGTAAGCGGCGGCGTCGATGGCGGGCGACAAATCGTCTCCGCGGCGCTGGCCGCGGTGAGCGTTTTCGGAGTCGACGATTTCGACGCGGTAGGAGTTGGTGTTCCCGGGCAGGTCGATCCGGTCACCGGCCAGGTGCGCATGGCCGTGAACCTCGGCATCGGCTCGGGGCCGCTGGATCTGGGCGCCGAGCTAGAAGACGCGCTCGGAGTTCCGGTGACGTTGGAGAACGACGTGCACGCGGCGGCGGTGGGGGCCCATGAGGCACTCCGCCTGAATGGCGGCGCGCCCGACACCCTGGCGCTCGTCAGCATCGGAACCGGAATCGGGGCCGGTGTCGTATTGCATGGTGAAGTGCTGCGTGGTGCGCATGGCATGGCCGGTGAGATCGGGCATGTGGTCGTCGACGAATCCGGGCCGGTATGCCGGTGCGGGCAGCGGGGCTGTCTCGAGGCAGTGGCGGCGGGCCCTTCCATCGCCCGCGCCTGGCCGAGGGGCGCCGCCGGCTCGGCGGCCACTGCCTTGTTCGGTGCCGCGGCCGAGGGCGACGCCGCCGCCCAGAAGGTGGCGGGACGGATCGCCGGTCACCTGACCACCGCGCTGATCTGGCTGTCGGCCACCCACGATTCCGAGATGATCGTGCTCGCCGGCGGCGTCTCCACTGCCGGGCAGCCCTTCCTGGAGGCGGTACGCGAACAGGTCGAGCGACGCGGTCTTGCGTCGGAACTGGCGGCGCGTCGTCTTCGACCTGAGCAGGTGGTCCTGGCTAGGGTCGATGATGCTCCGGGCGCGTTGGGGGCGGCCGTGCTGGCCGCAAGGCTTATCGAGAGGCGGGAGTCACCCGCAGCAAGCAAGGAAAGACAATGAGGACACAAGTAAGGAGGAGCGGTATGAAGAAATACCGATGGCTGTGGCTCGCCGTCGCGATGGCGATGGTGGTTGCAGCCTGCGGTGGCGACGGAGGTGACGGGGCCACCACTACTGCCGGTGACGGTGCTGCAACCACTGCCGGCGATGGCGCCACTACCACCGCCGGGGAAGGCGGAGCGGCCGGGGACACCGGATATGAGCACCTCGACCGGGCCTTTGCAGGCGAGTTCGAGGGAACGACGGTTGACATCGTCGCCCAATGGGTCGAAGGCGAAGAGGAGAACTTCAACGCTGCTCTCGATCCATTCCGTGAGGCGACGGGCATCGACGTGGTCTACGAGGGTCTGCCCGACTACGAGCTGGCCCTGCAGACCAGAGTCGACGGTAACGACGCTCCCGATCTAGCCCAGATTGCCCAGCCGGGCAAGATGGCGTCATACGCGGCAGACGGGGCCCTGGTGGACATCAGCGGCTGGTTCGACGTCGACAGGCTGCGCGAGGAGCAGGTCGAGGGCTTCGTCGACCTCACCGAGGTCGACGGCGCCGTCTACGGGGTGTACTACAAGACCGACGTCAAGTCGATCGTGTGGTACCCGGTAGCACCGTTCGAAGAGGCCGGCTACACCATCCCGACCACATGGGACGAACTGACCGCCCTGAGCGACCAGATCATCGCCGACGGCAACGGGAACCCATGGTGCATCGGTATCGAGTCCGAGGCCGCCGACGGCTGGGTCGCCACCGACTGGCTCGAGGACATCATCCTGCGCACGGCAGGCGTCGACTTCTACAACCAGTGGTGGAGGCACGAGGTGCCGTTCAACTCACCCGAGGTCCTGGCCGCGGCCGATGAGATGGCAGCCATCTGGTTCGCCCCGGACTACGTATACGGCGGGAACACGGCCATCAACGCCACCAACATCCGTGACGTGGCGAACCCGATGTTCGATCCGGCCGGACCACAGTGCTGGTTCCAGAAGCAGGCGTCGTGGATCCCCGAATTCTGGCCGGGGAACCGTGACGTGGCCGACCGTGAGGCCTGGGCAAACCCGCCCGGAGAGGCGAGCTCGTTCTTCTACTTCCCGGGCATCGACCCCGATGTGGGCAACCCGGTCCTGGGAGCAGGCGACATGTTCGTCATGTTCACGGATGGTGATCGGCCCGAGGTGCGGGCGCTGCTCGAGTACCTGGCCACACCGCAAGGTGCGCAGGCCTGGATCGAGATAGGTGGCTTCATCAGCCCCAACACGACGGTCCCGACCGAGTGGTACACGTCGTACCCCAACACCGACTTGGTTCCGATCCTGAACAACGCCGACGCCTTTGGCTTCGATGCCAGCGACCTGATGCCGGCAGAGGTCGGCGCCGGCTCGTTCTGGACCGGGATGGTCAACTGGGTGGCCGCCAACGGCGAAGGCACCGAGGAGATCTTCCAATCGATCGAGGATGGCTGGCCCGCGGGCTGAGTCATCGCTGACGAGAGGTCCCCGGCGGCGACGTCGGGGACCTCTCTTTGTTAGGTTGGGTCATCGGCTCTACAGGAGTTGGCTTGGCGGAGGCGGTTGAAGCTCGACTGGAGGCGAACCGACGCCCACGATGGACGATCGGGCGTGACCTCGCGGTGGCCGTCGCCGTGGTCGTCCTGATCTGGCTTGGTCTGAGGGTGCTCCGTTCCGAGACTGCTCTCGAAGCTCTCGGGCCTTTGGCCGGCAAGCTGGTACAGGCTGTCATCGGCATCGTGCTCGGCGTCGTGGGGATCTGGGCCCTCTTCGTGGTGGGCAATTCCCTGGTCGAGCTCCTTCCCGCTCGAGCGACGACGTTCGTTCGCCCCTATCTGTTCGTCGGCCCGGCGATCGCGGTGGTCTCCATCTTCCTGGTGGCTCCCGCAATCGGGACGATCATCCAGAGCTTCACCGAGGTCCCCGAGGGGGAAGGGCCCTTGTACAACTACGCCCAGGCATTCACCGATCCGGCCCTCCAGGTGGCGTTGCGCAACAATGCGATCTGGTTGATCCTGGCTCCGGCCGGATCCCTCCTCATTGGCTTGGCCTTCGCCGGCCTGGTCGACCGAGTCAAGCGGGAGTCCCTGGCCAAGGCCTTCATATTCCTCCCACTTTGTATCTCGGGGGCCGGGGTAGCCGTCATCTGGCGCTTCATCTACGAATGGCGCCCTCCGGGCCAACCGCAGATCGGCATCCTCAACGCCTTCGTCACCGCTCTTGGCGGGGAGCCCGTGCCGTGGCTGCAGGAGATCCCGGTCAACACCCTGGCCCTCATCGTCGCCTTCATCTGGATCCAGACCGGTTTTGCCATGGTGATCCTCTCCGCCGCCATCAAAGGCGTTCCGATCGAATTGATGGAGGCGGCCCGGATCGACGGGGCCGGCGAACTGCAGACCTTCCTCCGGGTGGTGATGCCTTCGATTCGGGGATCGGTCATCACGGTGTTCACCCTCAGCGCAATCGCCGTGCTGAAGGTGTTCGACATCGTCTACGTGACCACCAACGGGAACTTCCAGACCGACGTGATCGCCAATCGGATGTTCAATGAGATGTTCCGATTCAGGAACTTCGGCTTCGCGACCGCGCTCGCCGTCATCCTCTTGGTGGCCGTGGTCCCGATCATCGTGGTCAACGTACGAAATCTCCGTCGACAAGGGATCGGGGCATGACAGCCGAGACCGTAGAAGGCATCCCTCCGAAGACCGCCGATACCACTGCGGTCCGGACCGCCCGGGCCGCTCGACCCCGCCAGTCGAGCGGGTGGGTGGCGAAGGTTTTGGTCCTCATCATCGCAGTGGCCTGGACGATCCCCACTGCCGGTGTGCTCGTCAGCTCGTTTCGGGCCGAGGTCGATGTCTCCAGCAGTGGCTGGTGGACGGTGTTTGCCCACCCCTTCGACTTCACCCAGTACACGTTGGCCAATTACTCGAGGGTGCTCACCGCAGAGGACATGTTCGAGGCGTTCGTCAACAGCCTCATCGTGACCATCCCGGCGACTGTGATCCCGATCACCCTGGCCGCATTCGCCGCCTACGCGTTTGCCTGGACCAGGTTCCGTGGCCGCAGCTTCCTGTTCGCCGTGGTGGTAGGGCTGCTGGTGATCCCGTTACAGATGTCGCTTGTCCCCCTGCTCAGGCTGTACGGCAACTATGACTTGACAGGCACGTTCGTCGGCGTCTGGCTGGCCCACGCCGGTTTCGGGCTTCCGCTGGCGATCTACATCCTCTACAACTACATCTCCCAGCTGCCCAAGGACATCTTCGAGTCGGCCCACATCGACGGTGCCACGCCTTTCACCGCATTCACCCGATTGGTGATCCCGTTGTCCTACCCGGCGCTCGCCGCGTTCGCCATCTTCCAGTTCCTCTGGGTTTGGAACGACCTGCTGGTGTCGCTGGTCTTCCTGGGCACCAACCCTGATATCGCCGTGCTGACAGTCAGCTTGGCGCAGCTCGTAGGGAGCCGTGGTGCGGCGTGGCATCTGCTGACCGCCGGGGCTTTCGTCTCCATGATCATTCCCTTGATCGTCTTCCTGACCATGCAGCGATTCTTCGTCCGCGGGATCCTGGCCGGCTCCGTCAAGGGCTGAGGCCCCGCCCGGCGCTCATGAACGTCGCCGACCCGCACTTGATGCTCGCCTTCGAGGGGACCGAGGTCCCTCGATGGCTGCGCAAGCAACTCGAGGAGTCACCTGCAGCCGGGGTGTCCCTGTTTCGGGAATGGAACATGGACTCGCCTCAGCAGGTGGCCGAGCTCACCGCCGACCTCCAGGCTGCGAGCTCCTCGAATCTTCCTCTGATCATCGCGGTCGACCAGGAGGGGGGCCAGTTGCTCGGGTTGGCAGGCTCGACACCCTTTGCCGGGAACATGGCCTTGGGGGCAGCGGGGGACCCGGCCCTCGCGGCAGAGGTGGCCGAGGCCATGGGCGCCGAGTTGGCCGCGGTCGGGGTGAACGTCAGCTACTCACCCGTGGCCGACGTGGCCACCAGGGCGGACAACCCTGGTCTCGGCATCCGTAGCTTTGGTGACGATCCGTCCCAGGTCGCCGAGCTCACCGCGGCCATGGTGGAGGGTTTCAGCCGGGGCGGCGTCCTTCCCACCCTGAAGCATTTCCCGGGCATGGGTGAGGCGTCCGTCGACCCTCACTACCGGCTACCTGTCCTCGACCTTGGGCGGGAGCGTCTGGAGACAGTGGAGTTGCCGCCATTTCGGGCCGGGATAATGGCCGGGGCCAAGCTGTTGATGGTGGCTCATGAGGTTGTGCCGGCCCTGACCGACAGTGCTGAGGTCCCGGTCTGTGCATCGGAGAAGGCGATCGACGGCTTCGTTCGGGGCGAGCTCGGATTCGACGCCATCGTGATCACGGACGCACTCGACATGAGGGCGCTGGATCAGGGCCCGGCCCAGGTAGTGGAGATAATCGCGATGATGCGCAGCGGGACCGACCTGCTTCTCTGCATGCCCGATGCCGATCTCCAAGAGCGCACCCGGGTGGCCGTGGAACGCGGACACTCGAGGGGCCTCATCCCGGGCCCAAAGCTCGAGGAGTCGCGGGCCAGGATCGAACGGGTGCGCGCCTCGCTCCATCTTGGGGAAGCCCGCCCGGAGACCGTCGCCTCGGCGCAACATCTCGCCCTGGCCAATCGACTGGCCGCGGCGTCGATCACGTTGGTCCGGGATGAGCAAAGCCTTCTCCCCATCCGACCCGATCCCGACCTCAGGATCCTCGCCCTCGAGCCAGAGCCCGCTCTCGTCACGCTTGCGGACACCACGACCTTCTACCCACCTGAGTTGGCCGCCGCGCTCGGGGCCAGACACGGGAACGTCGACGGGTTGGTCTATCCCCATCGGCCCGAGGTCAACGACATCTCGGCGGCAATCGGCCAGGCCCTCGACCACGACCTGGTGATAGTGGGAACGGTCAGCGCCACCCCCGGGCAGGCTCGGATGGTCCAGGGCCTCCTCGCCACCGGCAAGCCGGTCGTCACCGTGGCCCTGCGCACCCCATACGACCTTGCCTCCTACCCAACGGCGGGGACCCATGTATGCACCTACAGCGGGCACCGGCCCACGCTCGACGCATTGAGTTCGGCCTTGTTGGGCCATGCCCCGTTCCTGGGGCGTCTCCCTGTGGCGATACCAGGTCTGTACCCGAGGGGTCACGGCATGTCTGCATGAGCCAAGAGCCCGGATACGTCGAAATCCAGATCAACGGCGGGTGGGGCCACGACTTCACCGCGGACCCAGAGACCATCTGGCAAGTCGGCGCCCATCTCCCCAGCACAGGTGTGACCTCGTTCCTCCCCACCATCGTGAGCGCCCCGTACGAGAGAGTGGCAGCGGCCATCGATGTCGTTCGCACCGGGCCCCCAGACGATTACGGCGGCGCCCGGGTGCTGGGCCTCCACGTCGAGGGCCCATGGATCTCGCCCCAATGGCACGGAGCCCACAACCCGGCCCATCTCCTTCCGCCCGACATCGGCATTGCCCGAGAATGGGCCGAGACCGGGATGGTCCGTATGGTCACGATGGCCCCGGAGCTGGACGACGCGTTCGAGGTCGCCACCGTGCTGGCAGAAGCAGGAGTCGTCGTGTCGGCGGGTCACAGCGGTGCCGATTTCGAGACCTCCACCAAGGCTCTTTCCGGGCCATGGCGATCTGTCACCCATCTCTTCAACCAGATGAGCCCGTTCCATCATCGCTCCCCCGGCCTGGTCGGAGCCGCATTGTTGTCCGATCGCCCTTGTGGGCTGATCGTCGACGGCATTCACAGTGATCCGTCCGCGGTCCGGTTGGCATGGAAGCTCCTGGGCCCGGACCGGCTGGTGCTGATCACCGACGCCATGGCTGCCGCAGGTTTGGGCCAAGGCAGCTATCGGCTGGGCGATCACCAGGTCGTGGTCGGCGATGACGGCCCCCGCATCGGAGCAGAGACACTGGCCGGCAGCACGTTGACCATGGAGCAGGCAGTGGTCAATCTCCGTGCCTGGACCGGGGCAACCGGTGCCCAGGCGCGTGCATGTTCCTCGGCGAACCCCGCCCGGCTGCTCGGATTGGATGTCGAGTCGGGTCAGGCCGGCAGCCCGCGATGAGCCTATTGACGGAGATACACGAGCAGCCGGAGGTCATCGAGCGAACAGCCCATGTCAACGCGGGCCCGGCCGCGCAGGTCGCCGCCCTGGCCGCGGCGTGCACCCACGCCGTGATCGCAGCCCGAGGCACATCGGACAACGCCGGTCGTTACGCCCAGTATGTCTGGGGCACCCGCAACGGGCTGTCGGTCGGTCTCACCACGCCCTCGCTCTTTTCCGTCTACGACCGGCCGCCCCGATTGGACGGGGCGTTGGTGGTGGGCATCTCCCAGAGTGGCGAGTCCCCGGACATCGTCTCCGTCCTGGAGGAAGGACGGGAACAGCGCCGCCCCACGGTGGCAATCACCAACGAAGCCCACTCGCCCCTCGCTGATTTCGCCGATGTCGTCATCGATCTGGTCGCAGGCGAGGAAAAGGCGGTGGCGGCGACCAAGACCTACACGGCACAGCTGGCTGCCGTTGCCGTGATATCCGAAGCCATGACCGGCGGAAGTGGCGCGCTCGACGGCATCCCCGCCTCGGTCAGCGCCGCGTTGGCACAGAACGACCGCGCCGCAGAGATGGCCGCAAACGAGGCGGACATGGAACATTGCGCCGTGCTGGGCCGCGGCTTCAACCAATCGACGGCCTTCGAATGGGCACTGAAGATCCAAGAGCTGACCCACGTCGTCGCCCAGCCCTTCTCGACAGCCGACTTCCTCCATGGACCGATCGCCGTGTTGGAGCCGGATTACCCCGTGCTGGCCGTGGCGGCCAAAGGGCCCGCCCTCGAGGACGTCATCGCCGTGCTCGAGCGCTGCCGTCAGGCCGGGGCGTCTTTGGTCCTCATCGGCAATGATCCGAGGCTGGGACAGGTGGGACCACTCCTCGAGTTCGACCCTACCGTCGAGGAGTGGCTCTCGCCCATCCCGGCGGCGGTGATCGGGCAGCTCTTCGCCCACCACCTCACCCTGGCCAAGGGTCTGGACCCTGACCAGCCGAGAGGGCTGCACAAGGTCACCCGGACGACATAGACGCCACCGCCCGCTCCGCCAGGATCAATCCACCGGCCATTCCGGAGAGGTGGCCCAAGCCCGGTGGGACGACGAACCCGGCCTCATGCGCGGCGAGCCCGGGATATCCCGCCAGCTCGTCATCCAGCCGCTCGTTGACCAGGTCGAGGAGGCCGGGGAGCCAGGCCACCCCACCTCCGACGATCACCCTCTCCGGGGCCAGCACATAGACCAGGTCCCGCACCAGTTGGGCCAGGTAGAAGGCTTCCATGTCGACCGCTGTCCGCAGATCGGCACCTGTCAGCTCCTGTGCCGGCTTCCCCGCCCGAGCGGCGACGGCCGGTCCGGAGGCGAGCCCCTCGAGACAGTCGCCATGCAGCGGGCACACTCCCGGGCATCGGTCCTCGGGGTGCCTTCGAACCGTTACGTGCCCCATCTCGGGATGTCCCAGTCCGTGGAGAGGGTCCCCACCGATCATGGCTCCGCCGCCGATACCCGTGCCCACCGTCACATAGGCAAACGATCCGAGGCCCCGACCGGCCCCCCACCTGGCCTCTCCCAGGGCCGCCCCGTTGACGTCGGTGTCGAGGCCGATGGGGACATCGAGAGCAGTGCGAAGAGGCCTGAGGAGATCGGTCCCCGACCAACCCGGTTTTGGAGTCACCCGGATCCGGCCGGCTGCCAGGTCGAGTGGGCCGAATGAGGCGATCCCGACTCCGTCCGGCTCGACTTCCACGAGAAATGCGACCACCTCGCCCAGGGTGTCGTCCGGACCGCCCGTGGAGATGCTCCGTGGCGCCAGATCGTCGGGCGACGACCCCACCCCAAACGAGGTCCGGGTCCCCCCTATCTCCACCGCACCATGAACAGGCATGCGCCGAATGTACGGGGAACTCATCCTCCGGGCGCAGAAGGGTTAATGACACGTCGAAAACGGCCGATGTTCTTGACATGAGAACGGCCAGGTTGTTTACTTGGCAACCGCATATGAAGCAGCCGATCGCCGCCGCCCAGGTACTCCTTCTCATCGAGTAGCGCGCGCAAACAGACCTGCGTGCGCTCAACCCTCCCACCCGGAGGGTTTTTTGTTCCCCAGAAGACATGACAGAAGCAAGCAAATTCACCGGATCACATTCCCTCCTTCGCAGCCTCGAGCACGAAGGAGTCGAGATCATCTTCGGCGTGCCCGGAGGTGCCATTCTCCCCGCCTACGACCCCCTCCTTGACAGTCCGATAAGGCATGTGCTGGCCCGGCACGAGCAGGGCGCCGGGCACATGGCCGAGGGCTTTGCCCAGGCCACCGGACTGGTGGGCGTGGTGATGGCTACCTCCGGGCCCGGGGCCACCAACCTGATCACACCCTTGCAGAACGCGCTGATGGATTCGACACCGATCGTCGCCATCACCGGTCAGGTCCCCACCTCGGCGATCGGAAGCGACGCATTCCAGGAGGCCTACACCACCGGTCTCGCCATGCACTGCACCAAGCACTCCTACATGGCAACCGACGCCGACGACATCCCCAATCTGATTCATGAGGCGTTCCATCTCGCCGCCACCGGCCGTCCCGGCCCGGTTCTCGTCGACATCCCGAAAGACGTCCTCAATCAGGTCACGACCTGGCGTGAGCCGCATCTGCACAACCTGCCCGGCTACAAACCGACCGTCTCCGGCCATCCGATGCAGATCAGGGCCGCCATAGAGTTGATCGAAAGGTCGGAGCGTCCCGTCCTGTACGTCGGAGGTGGGGTGATCAAAGCGGGCGGCTCGGACCAACTGCTCGCCTTCGCAGAAGCAGTCAATGCCCCCGTGGTCACGACCCTGATGGCACGCGGCGCGTTTCCCGACGATCATCCATTGGCTCTGGGGATGCCAGGGATGCATGGCGTGTACACCGCGACGACCGCAATCCAGAAGTGCGACGTCTTGGTCTCCATCGGGGCCCGGTTCGATGACCGGGTCACGGGCAATCCCGATGCATTCGCACCGGGCGCCAAGATCATCCACATCGATGTCGATCCTGCCGAGATCGGCAAGGTCAGGGCGGCCGAGGTCCCGATCGTCGGTGATGCCCGGTCGGTCCTGATCGACCTGCTCTCGACTCTCCAGGCCCGCCGGGACCCAGTGGACCACCCCGCGCGTGATGAGTGGTTCGCCCAGATCCAATCCTGGAAGAACCAGTTCCCCCTCGCCTACGAGCAGCCACCGGACGGGCCGATCAAGGTCCAACACTTCATCGAGCGTCTCTACGCCATCACCGGCGGCGAAGCGGTCATCGCAGCAGGTGTCGGGCAGCACCAGATGTGGGCCTCGCAGTTCTGGGGATTCCGCAACCCGCGTTCCTGGGTGAACTCCGGTGGCCTGGGGACCATGGGATTCGCCGTTCCGGCCGCGGTCGGCGCCAAGACGGCCCGCCCCGACGCCCTCGTCATCGCCCTGGATGGCGACGGGTGTTTCCAGATGACCATGCAGGAGTTGATCACCGCCTCCACCGAGGACATCCCGGTGAAGGTCGTCGTGTTCAACAACGGCGGCTACGGCATGGTCAAGCAATGGCAGAACCTGTTCTACGGAGGGCGCCTCTCCGCAGTCGACCTCGGCTTCACCTATCCCGATTACCCCAAACTGGCAGAGGCGATGGGATGTGTGGGCCTCAAGGTGGACCATCCCACGGAGATCGACCCCGTCATCGAGAAGATGCTTACCGTCAACGACCGGCCGGTCGTCCTCGAGGTCGTGGTCGATGGTGATGAGATGTGCTTCCCGATGGTGCCGGCGGGCGGGTCGAACGACCGCATCGTCATGACCAGGGACGAGCTCTGATGCAGCACACCCTGACCGTCATCGTCGAGGACAAGCCGGGGGTCTTGGCCCGGATCTCCGCCATGTTCTCCAACCGTGGCTTCAACATTCACTCCCTCGCAGTCGGGCCCACCCACCAGGACGGACGGTCCCGGATAACCCTCGTCGTCGACGCACCCGAGCTCGAGCAGCTGAAGAAGCAGCTCAACAAGCTGGTCAACGTGATCAAGGTCCAGGAGATGGAGCCGGCCGAGGCTCTGGAACGAGAAGTCATGATCATCAGGGTCAGCGCCCAGCCCTCCACCAGAGGTGAGGTTCGCGACACCGCGTCCCTGTTCGACGCCAGAGTCATCGACATCAGCTCTTCGGCCATGACCTTCGAGGTGGCGGGCACGCCCCAGCATCTCAAGACCTTCCTCGAGCATCTCGGCCCCTATGGGGTCATCGACCTGGTCAAGTCGGGTCGCATCGCCATGAAGCGGGAATCGGAGCTGACTCCGGCGCCGGTGGTCGTGGGGGTTGGCAAGTGAGCCGTCACCCTCTTCTTCCGAGTCCTCTCGGCCTCGCTCTTATCTAGCCGGAACGCCCGACCAGGCCGACCGGCGCCCAAGCGAGACACCGAGATTCAGGAGACGACATGGAAGACCGAGTACGGATTTTCGACAGCACACTCAGAGACGGAGAGCAGGCCCCGGGCATCGCCCTCGACCCCGAGCAGAAGGTGGCGATAGCCAGCCAGTTGGCCCGGCTCGGGGTCGACATCATCGAGGCGGGCTTCCCCATCTCCTCACCGGGCGACTTCCGAGCCGTGACCCGTATTGCACAGGAGGTGCAGGGCCCCACCATCGCGGCGTTGGCCCGTGCCCAGTCTCAGGACGTGGACCGCGCCTGGGAGGCGATCAAATACGCCGCTGATCCGCGCATCCACGTGTTCCTGGCCACGTCACCGATCCACATGGAGCACAAGCTCCGGATGAGCGAGGAAGAGGTGATGGCCACGGTAAAAACCAACGTGGCACGAGCCCGCGACTACACCCAGAACGTCGAGTACTCCCCCGAGGACGCCACCCGCTCCGAACCCGATTTCGTCGTGGCGGTATGCCAGGCGGCGGTCGAGGCCGGAGCCACCACGATCAACATCCCCGATACCGTCGGCTACGCCACCCCAACGGACTACGGGCACCTGATCCGACGTGTCGTGGTGGAGGTGAAGGCTCATCGCCATGATGTCGTGATATCGGCCCACTGTCACAACGACCTGGGGCTGGCGGTGGCCAACTCCCTCGCTGCAGTGGAAGCCGGCGCCCGGCAGGTCGAAGGGGCCATCAACGGGATCGGCGAGCGGGCGGGCAACACCTCGATCGAGGAGGTGGTGATGGCGTTGCGCGTACGTGCCGACGCCTACGGCGTCGGCGTCGGGGTCACGACCGAGGAGATCTACGAGACGTCGCGCCTCGTCTCGGAGCAGACCGGCTACCCGGTCCAGTACAACAAGGCCGTCGTCGGGCGGAACGCCTTCGCCCATGAGTCGGGCATCCACCAGCACGGGGTGCTGCGGGAGCGAACCACATACGAGATAATGGACCCGATGGCAGTCGGTATGGGCGACTCGATGATCGTGATCGGCAAGCACTCGGGACGTGCCGCTTTCAAGCACTCGCTGGACCAACTCGGCATCGGGGTGAGCGACACAGTCTTCGAGGCCGCGTTCCACCGCATGAAAGAGGTGGCCGACCAGTCGGGTGAGGTGTCTCAGGATCAGATCCGCGACATCATCGAAGAGGTCGCCGCAGGGCTCGAGGTGCTGGACGGGGTCACGGCCTCGTTCGAATGAGCACGTATTCGATAGCGAAGGTACCCGGTGACGGGACCGGGCCCGAGGTCGTTGCCGAGGCAGTGAAAGTCCTGGACGTGGCAGGAAGGGTCCACGGGTTCGAGATCGAATACGACGAGATCGACCTCGGCGGCGAGCGCTACATCAGGACGGGCGAGACGCTCACCGGTGCAGACCTCCAATCGCTGGGCAACGCCGACGCCATCCTGTTCGGCGCCGTGGGCCATCCCCGGGTCCCTCCGGGGGTCCTCGAACAGGACATATTGCTGCGGATGCGACGAGAGCTCGACCAGTTCATCAATCTTCGGCCGGTAAAGCTGCACCCCGGCGTCAAAGGCCCACTCCGCGACGTCGCCCCGGAAGAGGTCGATTTCGTGGTGGTCAGGGAGAACAGCGAGGGCCTATACGTAGGCCAGGGAGAGTTCACCGCCAAAGGCTCACCTTTCGAGGTGGCGGTCCAGCACTCGGTGAACAGCAGGTTTGCAGTCGAGCGTTGCATCCGTTACGCCTTCGACGTGGCTGCCGGGCGGCCCCGTCGAAGTCTCACCCTCTGCGGGAAGACCAACGTCCTCACCTACGCCTGGGATCTCTGGGCCAGGGTCTTCGAAGAGGTCGGGTCGGAGTATCCCCATGTCGAGACCAACTACGCCCACGTCGACGCCACCAGCCTCTGGATGATCGAGGATCCGGGCCGTTTCGACGTCATCGTCACCGACAACATGTTCGGGGACATCATCACCGATCTCGCTGCTGCCATCCAGGGGGGCCTCGGCATCGCCTCCGGAGGGAACATCAACCCCAACGGTGTCTCCATGTTCGAGCCGATCGGTGGCACCGCGCCCGGCTTCGAGGGCACCGGACAGATCAACCCACTGGCAGCGATCGGCGCCGCCGGGATGCTGCTCCGCGTCCTCGGGGAGGCTGCCGGCGCGGACGCCGTCGAGAAAGCGGTAGGCGAGATAGCCGGATCTCTCCCCTCGCTTCGGGCCGGGGAGATGGGAATCAGCACCTCCGAGGTGGGCGATCGCGTCGCCTCTCTGGTCGCCGAGCCCGAGAAGGCCGCAGCCCGGGCATGACCACGCCACGCACCCTCTTCGAGAAGGTCTGGGACAACCACCTGGTGATCGACGCCGACCCATCTCTTCTATATGCCGACCTCCACCTCGTTCACGAGGTCACCTCACCCCAGGCATTCGCCGGGCTGAAGGCCTCGGGAAGGGCCGTGCGCCGACCGGATCTGACCATCGGGACTGTGGACCACGGAATCCCGACCACGGGTCGGGCGCTCGGCATCAGAGACCCTCTTTCGAAGCGGCAGATCGATGCCATGGTGGAGAACTGCCGTGAGCACGGGATCACCCTGTTCGGGCTGGACGACCCCCGCCAGGGGATTGTCCACGTCGTCGGCCCCGAGCAAGGGTTGACCCAGCCGGGGCTGCTGGTCGTCTGTGGCGATAGTCACACCTCCACCCATGGCGCGTTCGGAGCGCTCGCTTTCGGGATCGGGACTACGGAGGTCGAACATGTGTTGGCCACACAGACCATCTGGCAGGCCCGGCCGCGGACCATGGCGGTGGAGGTCGAGGGCGCCCTCCCCTGGGGCGTGTCGGCGAAAGACCTGATTCTCGGGATCATCGCCCAGATCGGCGTATCGGGCGGAGCCCGCCACGTGATCGAATACCGGGGAGAAACGATCCACGACCTCACGATGGAACAGCGGATGACCATCTGCAACATGTCGATCGAGGGGGGTGCCCGTGCCGGCATGATCGCACCCGACGAGACCACCATCCGATACATCGAAGGCCGTCCCTTCGCCCCTGAGGGCAGGCAATGGGACGAGGCGGTGTCGGCTTGGGAGCGGTTGGTGACCGACGAGGACGCCACATTCGACAAGATGGTGCAGATCGATGCCGGCCGGCTGGTTCCCCACGTCAGTTGGGGGGTCAACCCGGCCCAGACCGTCCCAGTCACCGGTGAGGTGCCCTCGCCCGATTCCTACGAAGACCCCCTACAGCGAGATGCCGCGGTGAGGGCGCTGGAGTACATGGCGTTGCGGCCGGGCACTCCGATCTTCGACATCGCCATCGACCACGTGTTCCTCGGCTCTTGCACGAACGGTCGGATAGAAGACCTACGCGCAGCGGCCAAAGTGCTCGAGGGCCGGAAGGTGGACTCCCGCGTGAATGCGGTGGTGGTTCCGGGCTCGATGCAGGTCAAGGCCCAAGCCGAGGCCGAGGGTCTCGATGACGTCTTCGAATCAGCCGGTTTCTCCTGGCGGGACGCCGGCTGCTCCAGCTGTCTGGCCATGAACCCGGACGTGATCCCCGCGGGTGAACGGTGCGCGTCGACCTCGAACCGCAACTACGAAGGGCGCCAGGGCCGGGGAGCGAGGACCCATCTGGTCAGCCCGGCCATGGCGGCAGCCGCAGCCGTCGCCGGGCACTTCGTCGACGTCAGGGAGTGGGAGCGCTCATGAAGCCAGTGAGCACGGTGACGGGCCGGATGGTCCCGCTCGACCGCTCCGACGTCGACACCGACCAGATCATCCCCCAGCAGTTCCTCAAACGGATCGAGCGGGATGGGTACGGCGAGTTCCTCTTCTACAACTGGGCCCACACCGACGATGGGACGCCGAGCTCCGACTTCATCATCAATGACCCGGCCCGACGGGGTGCCAAGGTCCTGGTGACGGGCCCCAACTTTGGGTGTGGCTCCTCCCGGGAACACGCTCCGTGGGCCATCGAGCAATGGGGGTTCGAGGCCGTGATCACGCCATCGGCAGCGGATATCTTCCGCAACAACTCGAGCAACGTCGGGCTGCTGGTGGTCGAGTTGCCCCAGGACGTCGTGAGCAGGCTCATCGACCTGGCCGCCAATCCGGGCTCCGAGGTCACAATCGACCTGGAAACGCAGACCGTTACCGCCGATGGGATCGAAGAGTTTTTCGACATCGACCCCACTGCTAAGAACCGCCTTCGGCGGGGCCTGGACCCGATCGGGGCGACCCTGACCCACGACGACCTCATCTCGGCTCACGAGGAGGCCAGGGACAGCTGGCTCCCGACCACGGTCGAGGCCAGCCCCACTTCGTGATTGACAGCCGCCTAACCCGTAATTGGGAGCGTGGGTTCCGCATTTGGTCGCTATCCGTCCCAATTTGGGCGGCGAAGGCGTCAGCTGCTCAGCCCCAGCGCCACCATCATGTCCCGGAACTGATCCAGCGTCAATGACTGGGGGCCGTCACTCAACGCCGAATCCGGATCCGGGTGGATCTCGACCATGATCCCATGAGCCCCTATCGCCTGGGCAGCCAGTGCCAAGGGCGGGACCAGGTCACGGTCCCCCGCCGCGTGTGACGGGTCCACGATCACAGGCAGATGGGTCCGCTGCCGGAGCACGGGAACCGCGCTCAGATCGAGGGTGTTCCGGGTCGAGGTCTCGAATGTCCTGATCCCCCGCTCGCAGAGGAAGACCTGCTGGTTCCCCTCGGAGAGGATGTACTCCGCGGCCTGCAAGAGCTCTTCCAGCGAGGAGCTCATGCCCCGCTTCAGCATCACCGGACGATGGGCCCGGCCCACCGCCGACAGCAACGAGAAGTTCTGCATGTTGCGAGTGCCGATCTGGAGGATGTCCGCCTTGCGAGCCACACCCTCGACGTCTTCGGGGGACACCACCTCGGTGACCACTGGAAGCCCATAGGCCTTGCCCGCCTCGACCAGCATTTCCAGGGCCTCGAAGCCCAGCCCCTGGAAGCTGTAGGGCGAGGTCCGGGGCTTGAAGCAGCCACCCCTGAGGATGGAGCCACCCCTCTCCTTGACCACCTTGGCCGCGGTCATCACCTGATCCCAAGACTCCACCGCGCATGGCCCGGCGATCACGACGAGGTCCTCGCCACCGAGTTTCACCCCGGCGACTTCGACGATCGTGTTCTGCTCCTTGTGTCCCCGGCTGCCCAGCCGGTAGCCCGTAGGGCTGGATGGCAACGGCTCGAGCTGGGTCAGGGCCGAGCGGCCCTTGGGGATGACCTGTCTCACCTTGCGCTCGACGGGCTTGGGCCGGAGATCGCGGGAGGGATAGCTACCCAGAACCCGCATGAAACGGACTTGCCGGGTCAGGACGTCGAGCACGTCGACGACCGACTGATCCGAGATGTTGCCGTCGAAGTCGAGATAGAACAGCTCCTCTCGCGGGTTGTTCGGGATCGGCCGTGACTCGAGCATGACCAGGTTGATGTCGGCGTCGTGGAACACACCGAGGGCGTCCATTAGCGCTCCCGGATGGTTGCCGACCGCCATCACGATCGAGGTCTTGGTGGGGACGCCTTCAGGCACGTGGGCCGGCTCGGGGGCGACGACGACGAACCTGGTGTAGTTCTCGTCGCGGTTGGCGATCCCCGTCTTGAGGACGTCGAGACCGAAGATCCGCCCCGCCTCCTCACTGGCTATGGCGGCGATGGTGCGATCGTCGAGATCACGGATCTTCTGCCCGGACAGGGCAGTGTCGGAGAAGTAGACGATCTCGCAATGGTCGAGCTGGGCGAGAAACTCGGAGCATTGGGCCACCGCCTGTGGATGGCAGTAGATCCGGCGCAGCTCCGAGATCGACGCGCCTTCGATCCCGAGCAGGCAATGACGTATCCGGAACCGGACGTCACCCACGAAACGGAGGTTGCTGTCGAGGAGGAGGTCGTAGACCTCGGAAATCGCACCCGATGTCGTGTTCTCGATGGGGAGGACCGCCACGTCGGCCTCGCCCCGCTGCACGGCAGCGATGGCGGCTGCGAAGGTTGGCGACCTGACGTAGTTGACCGAGGTTCCCTTGTGATCGAAGTACTGCTGGGCGGCGAGTTGGCTGTAGGAGCCGTCGATGCCCTGGATGGCCACGGTCACCGCCGAATCGGGGCCTTCCATGCGATCCAGGAACTCCTGCTGGATCCGGACCGAGTCGTTGACGATCTCCCTCCAGAGCCGGTTCACCAGACCTGAGTCGAGGTCATGCTCCATCCCGGAGGCGATGCGGTCGGAGATGAGACCCTCCTCCCTCGTCTGATCACGGGAGGGGCGATCGTGGATCCCCTTCTCCTTGGCGATGCGAAGGCTGTGTGCCTTACGCTCGGCGAGGAGCTTGAGGATGTCTGCGTCGATCCGGTCGATGTCGTCCCGGATCCGTTCGATGTCACCTGGGTTGGGATTTGTTCTCTGGTCCATTTGGGGTTCGCCTCGGCGCGTTCGAAGGGTGAAGAGTTACGGAGTGGCGCGGGGTGAGGTGGATCGGCGCTAGGCGCCGAAATAGACGAACCCGAAGAAGCGCCGGGAGATGGCGTCGGAGATCGAGGTCGGGCTCGTCGTCATGGGCGCTGATTATTCGCTGACCTGATGGAGAATGTCAAGAGCGATGCGAGATCTGAGCAGGGCGGCGGGGATGGTCCTGGCCATCATCGGATTGGTCTGGATCCTCCAGGGATTCGACGTCGCCTTTGCTCCGCAGAGCTTCATGACCGGCGAGATGGCGTGGGTGGCCTGGGGTGTGGTGGCGATGGTGGCCGGCGGCCTGTTGTTCTGGAGGGGTCGGTCCGGCCGACGGTGACTACCCGGTTCAGGCCGCCGCTGTCTCCGACAGCACTACCCCGAACGTAACGAGGAGCAACGCGAGTCCGGCGACCGATGCGATCGCGGGCATGAGGACAGGACGCCCAGCCATCTTCCGTTCGATGATCCAATCGGTGAGGGCCCAGGACAGATGGGCGCCCAGGATCGAAGACAGCGCCCCCAAAACCATGTGCATCAGTGTCATTCAGCCAAACCTCTCGTCATTGGAGCCGTTGACCGCTCCTTACCGGTCCCTGGCGCAGCAGGGACGCCGATTTCTGGGGCGACGGCAAGCAGCGGAGACTCCTGACCATCGGTGCCACCCCACCAAGACTTGTGATCGGTCTGATCTCCTTCGACTGGAGGCCAATGCCAATAATGGTTTCGCGACCTGGGGTCTTCGGTCGAGGGCAATGCGTAGGCTCCCGACATGATCGAAGGCGCCATCGACGCTGCCCTCGCCCTGCTCAGAACGACGGGTCGAGCGAGGATACGGGTGATGACGCAGGACAATCGCGCCACCGAGATCCGTCTGCGAAACCGTACTGCGTGGATCTCGAAGCCGAACGCCCGTCTTCGGGTGGTCAGAGTCGAGGAGGGTGACGGCTTCCTCGACGTCGACCTGATGCTCGATGGTGCTCAATAGGTCTCCATGTGACCTAGTCGTCCGATATTCCACATGGTTGAGTGATGAGGCGAGCCCGGCTCCAATCGCTCACCGGGTAGAACCAACCGGATACCCTGGATGGACAGACATGAGTATCTGAGTCCCATCGCGGTCATCTGCGGTCAGCCGTCATGTTGATCATCATCGCCCTCGCCCTCCCTCTGGCAGGTCTGCTCCTGCTGCTGATCCGACCCGAGCTGGATCTGCAATGGCAGCACAATCCCACCCACTTCTGGTTGGTGATCGTGGTGAGTGGGCTCGCGGTGCTCCTCGGGTTGGTGATGGGCGAGGCGGCGCGCAAGCGGAGAGACGTCAGGGTGTTCCTGGTCTCCCTCGCTTTCATCTCGAGCGCCGGCTTCCTCGCCCTGCACGCCCTGGCTACGCCCGGTGTCCTGCTGGCGGGGCCCAATGCCGGCTTCGACGTCGCCATGCCCATCGGGCTGTTCGTTGGCTCGTGTTTCGCCGCTGCGTCGGGTCTCGCCCTGCTCTCGCCAAGCGCCAGGTGGCTGGGCCGATCACAGCAATTGCTCCGATCGGGTGTCCTCGGCCTGCTGCTGGCATGGGCCGTCCTCTCACTCGCGGGCTGGCCCCCTTTCGGCGATCCAGACCTGGTCGAGGCCGGCGAAGGCTGGCTGATCGTGATCGGCATAGCGGGGATGGTCCTCTACGGCCTCGCCGCATTTCGTTACACCGCGATATATCGCCAGCGTTCGGCGTCGTTGGTTCTGGCGATCGTGGCAACGTGGGTCCTCCTCGGCGAAGCGATGCTTGCGGTGACTGTTTCATCCAACTGGCACCTGAGCTGGTGGGAATGGCACGTTCTGATGGCGGTGGCCTTTGTGATAGCCGCTCTGGCAGTACGCAAGGAGTACCGCCGACAGGACTCCGTCGCGGCCGCCTTCAGCAGCCTCTATCTCGACTCCACCCTCGGCCGGGTAGACCGAGAGCGGGCTGACGCGGTGAAGGCATTGGTCTCCCACGATGCCGGAATCGAAGATCTGTCCGCCACATTCGAGCTATCCGCAGACGAGGCCGAGCTGCTGGCACATGCAGCAAGGGAGATACGGAGGCTCGATGAGCTATTCGCCCCCTACCTGTCGACTCAGCTTGCGTCCCGAATACGTCGCAACCCGGAGGTGACCGAGCTTGGCGGGGAGACGCGTGACATCACGGTGCTTTTCGCCGACCTCCGGGGGTTCACCACCTTCTCCGAGGAGGCGGAGCCGGGGCAGGTGCTGGAAATGCTCAACGAATACTGGTCGCTGACACTCCCAGTGGTCGAGGCCAACGGGGGGTTCGTCGACAGCATCGCCGGTGATGCCGTCCTGGTGGTGTTCAATGTCGCCGGGGATCAGGACGATCACGCCCTGCGCGGATGCAGAGCGGGACTTGGCTTCCAGGAGGGCAGCGAGCAGGTCGCCGGGCGTCACCTGGATTGGCCTCGGTTCCGGATTGGTGTCAACACCGGACCCGCCGTCGTCGGCAACGTGGGCTCTGAGGAGCGCAGGAGCTTCACCGCCATCGGCGACACGGTCAACGTCGCCGCCCGTCTCCAGGCCAAGGCGGTGCCTGGTGAGGTACTCATCGGGGAAACAACCTACGAAGCTGCACGGGAGCGGTTGACGGTGGAGCCGGTGGGGCTGCTCGATCTTGCCGGGCGAGCCAACCGGCTTGGGGTCTTTCGGCTACGCGATGTTAACGATTGAGGTATCCCCGGGACGGCCGCCGGGCCGCCCAGAGATACGGTTTCGACAATGGGCCCGGATCCGGGCGCTGGTCAGGCGAGACCGTCGGCGGCGTCCACCTCGGCGGCCAGGGCGTCCAGGTCACCGGCCACCGGGGCGTGGTCGACCACCTTCAGACCGCGTATCAGGTCTGGATATCGCTCGGCCTGGCCCGGCTCGAGCACCACGCGAATCGGCACGTCCTCCCGGAGCGTCTCCTTGTATCGCTTCAGGATGGTGCGATGCTGCGGGCGATCGAGATCGAGCTCGAAGACGATCCCGTGAGCTGACTCGGCCAACGGACAGCCCTCACCGCTGAGGATGGGGCAAAGCGTCCCCGGTGCGGGACCCGGGCAGACCATGACCCTGTGGCCGAGCTGCTCGAGGAAGCCCTGGTCGATCGGCCTTCCCCCGCCGGGGATATCGAAGAGGATGTAGCTGTCGCCCATCTCGACCTCCTTTGTCCCAGGGTCGCCCTGAGGCCTCGGGAGGAACAGAGGACAAAGGCCCTTTGCGTCTCAGGGCACATGAACACCCGGCCACGAGCCCGGAAGCCCGAGATACAACACTCCCGCCGGAGGGGGGTCTTTTCATTGCATCCATGCCGTTCGGCCCCGAGGTGCGTCGCGATCGGTAGTGGTGTCTTCCGACACGTCGTTCCCTTCTTCGAGACCGGGGGCGCGTGCACGGACCCCTGGCCGGTGTGCCCTGTTAGACGACTTCAGATTCGGGAGTCTGAGGTCGGAGCGTGTCGCTGATGTCCAGAATGTCGGCGAGACCTGCAATCTGGATCAGCTTGAGAACGGGCCCCGAGTCGGCCACGATCCGGAGATGCCCGCCAGACGCGTTGAGTCGCTCGAGGTGCGTGAGGATCAAACGGATGCCGGTCGAATCCATGAATTCGACCCTCCTGAGGTCGAGGACGACACGACCCTTCAACTTCGATAGGGCGCTATCCACGACAGACGAAGTGGCGAGATCTATCTCGCCGATGACGACGAGTTGTGTTTCGCCTGTGTCAACCTTGTGAGATTCGACGTGAATGGATGGTGCGTTGACTGTGTCCTTCGATCCTTGATTCGCTGCCATTATCAACCCTACAGGTGTTTCAGGGAAGTCCAGCCACAGATTCCGGGTCCTTTGGCGTTGCAGGCAATTCGATCCAAACTGCCTTCTTCTCGCCTCGATGTTCAACACCCCATGATGTAGCGACGTCTTCGACGATCCGCAGGCCCCGACCTGTGTTTGGCGAAGCGATCTCCGTGGCGATCTTCTGTGCGCCAGCCCCGTCCTCGACCTCGATTCGAATAGTCCCCGGGTTCACATCGACAGCTACCCGGAACGGCGTCTGAGCATGGCGCACTGCATTGCTGGCCAACTCGGACGTGACGATCCGAGGCACCACATCGTCAAGACCGAATGGGTACAACACGTCGCGTACGAACTTGCGGGCCGCCGCCACAGATGCGGGCTCATTGGGGAATTCAATCGCTGCGCCCGGTCTGTTGGTCACCGCGGCTAGCCCGACCCTTCCCAGTTGGTGCGTGGCGGGCAGATCGATATAGCCATGACGGGATGTTTACCCGGTCGATGGCTGCGACGAAACACGCACGCAGAAAGACCCCTGGATATCCTCCTCATCGCGGGATTCGAGGCTGAACCTTCGGGGTGACGCGGCAAGCGGCGCGACGATGAACGTTGCGATGATGATTTCGAGTATCCCCCGGCTCCGATTCGGCGATTACATACGCGAGAGCGCCTCCGACCCGGGGGTACGGGCCTGGAGGCGCTGGGTGATTTCTCGCCTTCCCCTGCTGGGCGAGGGAAGCCTTAGAACTTCTGTCCTGAATATTACGTTGTGGACGGGCGAACCCGCCACGGCTTGGCTCTTTTCAGGCGCAAAAAAGGAGCCGCCCCTTTCCTGTTTGTCGGTAGGTTGGTATAGGCGCAGTTGGGGAGGGCTACCTTCTGGCGTAGCCGGCGATGATTACTGATGCGATCGGTGAGAGTCCTGACACTCGCGCGCCTCCCCACTTCTTGAACCATACTGGTCTGCAAACACACGAACAACAAGGTTCCAGTCGATAGCTCTGATCGTTGTGCTACCCAAGGAGTGCGAGCACGCTGTTGCGTTCGAACAACAGCACCTCTCCCGTGACAGGATCCGTCGCCACGATGTGAGCATTGATCCGATCGGGCGCGCCGATCATAAGCGTTGCTTCAACACGGCCTCGATCTGGGCTACTCAGAGCATGCTTCCCTTGGTCTAGCCGGTCGGTCGTTCAGCGGCTTTAGAACCCCCGTCAAGTAATGCTTCGTCCAGCGAAGTTGAGATTGGGAATTTCAGAGGGGGGCGGGACGTGGCCGCCCCC
>JAICRU010000033.1 GCA_025937235.1 Acidimicrobiia bacterium | reverse complement strand
TCGAGCGGGTCGAGGACTACTTGACCGACGGCCAGGAGCTGAAGGTCAGGGTCCGCGAGATCGATCGTGGCAAGGTGAGCCTGGAGCTGGTCGAGGCTCTAGATGGCGCCACCCTGCCCGATTCCGAGGCACCACGTCAGGACGGCGGCGATCGTCGTCGCGACAATGGTGACCGGGGAGGCGATCGTGGTGGCCGGGGTCGCGATCGTGGTGACCGGGGTAGCCGTGACCGGGATCGAAATCGTGACCGCGGCCGCGACCGCAATCGCGATCAGGTCGAGACCCCCAAGCCCGATGCCGGTTCGGAGCGTCGCCGGGCCGCCCAGAGTTTCGATGAGGTCTTCGAGGAGATCAGCGAGCGTTAGACCGCCCGACTCGAACATGTGCAAAGGACGGGCGCCTGCCCGTCCTTTTGCAACTGGTAACCGGCTTTCCTGGCCATAGACTCATCACATAAACTTCTGGTAGGGGAGGCGAGATTGGCGCTCGAGACGCGTGGCACCGTGCAAATGCGTGGTGACACTGCGCCCGGGATCGAGGTTGAGGTTCTGTCCGACGGGGTCAGGATCAGCCTCCTTCACGACGACGAGCTGATTGGCGACTGGGAGGTGGCCGACCTCGGCATCCAGTCCCTCCACGATGGGTTCGCCATCAGGGCGGAAGGTGAGGAGTTCGTCCTGAAGACCGATGACGACGCGGCCCTCGCCCGGGAGATGGGCCTCGTGTCGGCATCTCCCCGGCTGGCCCGCAGGCTGGCCGCGGCGCGGAACCCGGATCGGCCAATGCCCTCGGACCCCGAGACGGTGGGGGTGAGCTCCATCCTGGGCGCGATCGGCTTCGCCCTCGCCGGCGTGATGACCATCACTGGAGCGTTTCTCCTCCGTTCGGACACCGACCTCACACCGGGCGAGACCACGATCGGAGCCGGGTTCGGAGCGTCCGGACACTTCTGGTCGGCCTTCGTGCTCGGTGGGCTGCTCCTCGTCGCCGTGGCCGTGGTCATGGCCATGAACAAGGTCTGGGCGCGGACTGCGGCGATCATCGTGGTGGTCGGGCTCGTCATCTTCTTCGGATTGGCCGCTCAAAGCGCCACACCCGACGCGGACCATCTGCTTGCCTACGGGTTCATCGCCGGGGGCGTGGTGGTCGCCATCGCAATCGCCTTCGCCGGCTCGTTCGGGGAGCCGGACTAGGGGCGATCTACCGGTAGCTTCCGGCTGGTGCCGGAGCTGCCCGACATCGTGGTGTATCTGGAGGCGCTGGAGAGGCGCGTCCTTGGCGAGGTGGTCCGAGGGGTGCGCATTGCCTCGCCGGCCGTGCTCCGCACCTACGACCCTCCATACGACGCCCCCGTCGGCCGGAGGGTGGAGTCCTTGCAGCGAGTGGGGAAGCGCATCGTCTTCGAATTCGAGGAGGATCTGTATCTGGTGATGCATCTGATGATCGCCGGTCGCCTCCGTTGGGAGGCTCCCAAGAAGGCGATCCCGAAGAAGATCGGACTGGCCGCCATCGACTTCGATCCGGGAACGCTCGTCCTGACCGAGCAGGGAACCCACAAGCGGGCCGGAATCTGGCTGAGCCGTGGCTTCGAGGGCGTGGCCGCGCTCGACCGAGGTGGAGTAGAGCCACTCGAGACGGGGGTCGAGGAGTTCGGAGCCGCCTTGAAGAGGGAGAATCGGACTTTGAAACGGGCCTTGACCGACCCCCGCATCTTCTCCGGAATCGGCAATTCCTACTCCGACGAGATCCTGTGGACGGCACGGATGTCGCCGGTGAGGCGGACTTCGCAGCTCACCGACGACGAAGTGGCCGACCTCCGCCAGGCCGTGGTCGAGTCGCTGACCGCCTGGACCGAGCGGCTCCGAGAGGAGGTGGGCGAGGACTGGCCGACCAAAGTGACCGCCTTTCGGGACGATATGGCGGTCCACGGCAAGTTCGGACAGCCCTGCCCGCGATGCGGCTCCAAGGTGCAGCGGATCGTCCATGCCGACAACGAGACCAATTACTGCGCCACGTGTCAGACCCAGGGCAAGCTCCTCGCCGATCGCTCGCTGTCCCGTCTCCTCAAGGACGATTGGCCCAAGACGATCGAGGAGTTGGAGGAGGGCTGATCCGCTTTACATCGAACATATGTTCGATAAGATGGAGCGCCCGAGTGCGGAGCCAGTTTGGGCCTCAAGGAAGTCATCGCTGCAGACGTCGTCGGGGCTACCCCCCTGCTCGATCTGGCTGATCGTGAGAAGGGGTACCTCCAGCTGCGGCCCGGTCATGTCACCGAACTGCTCGGCATCCCGGGGACCGGGTTGACCCGTCTCGGGCTCAGGCTGCTGGCCGGGCATTCGCAGACCACTCCGGTCGTCGCCCTCGACACCAGAGGATGGATCTCGCCTGCCGCCGCATGGGAGACGGGTGTGGTCCCCGAGAGCCTGGTGATCGTCCGTTGTAACGACCCGGGCCTGTGGCCCAAGGTCGCCGCTGCTTTGCTCGAGGGTGTCAATGCCCTCTATGCAGAGGTGCCGGCTGGGGCCAGGGAGCAGGACCTGCGTCGTCTCGCCGCCCTGGCCCGAGCGAGGAAGGCCGCGGTGGCGATGCGGCCCATGAGCAACAGAGGCCTGCCCAGCGGTGTGGCCCATCTCCGGCTCAGGGCACTTGGCGTCACCTGGGAGGGGGCGGACCGGGGGCATGGGCGGTTGGGAAGGCGGCGGCTGATGCTGGAGGCATCGGGCAAGGGCGCCTCGGGGATGACGAGGAGATTCGAGGTGGAGGATGAAGGCACGGACGTTGTGCGTGTGGTTTCCGATGTGGTCGTTGGGGAGGCCAGACGCGCCGTTGGATGACCCCGTCCTGATCGTCGGGGAGCGGGTGTCCGCGGCCTCTGAGGAGGTGCTCGAAGCCGGAGTGTCCCTGGGCATGCCACGACGCGAGGCAGAGGCCCTGGCCCCCTTCGCCACGGTCCTGGTCCGTGACCCGGGAGAGGAGTCGCGTCGATTCGAGCCCGTGGTGGAGACGATCGAAGACCTGGTCCCGCGGGTCGAGGTGGTGGCGCCAGGGCTCATCTTTGTCCCCATCGCCGGGGCAGTGCGCTTCTACGGAGGGGAGGAGGTGCTGGCCGAGCGAGTGGCCAAGGAGTTGGACCGGATGGTGGGCCAGGAGCGGGGCGGGCAGGCGCTGGTCGGCGTCGCCGACGGCCCCTTCGCCGCCCGCTGGGCCGCCGCCGGGGCGGAGGTGGGGAGACCTCTGGTCGTCGGTGACACGATCGACTTCCTCTCCCGGCTCGACCTGGCGGCACTCAGGGAAGATCTCGACGCCGAAGAGCTGATCGACACTTTCCGCTGGCTGGGGGTGTCCACCCTGGGCGATCTGGCCCGGCTTCCCCGTGATGCCCTGGCCACCCGTTTCGGCAACCCGGGCTTGCTCGCTCACCGGCTGGCGGCGGGGGATGACCGTTTCGTCGATCCCCGTGAGATCCCGCCCGACCTTGCTGTCGACGCCGATTTCGAGGAGCCCCTGGAGAGCCTGGACGCAGTGGCCTTCGCCTCCCGTGCCCTGGCGGAGCGGCTGCTTCGGGGCTTGCGGGGGTCCGGGGCTGCGCCGCACCGGGTCTCGATCCTCGCCGAGGATGCCGCCGGGGGATCGAGGGAGAGGATCTGGAGATCGGCCGATCCTTTCACCGAGAAAGCGCTGTCCGACCGGGTGTGGTGGCAGCTCCGGGCCTGGGTCGAATCGGGTGGCATCCCGGGTGGGGTATCACGGATCAGGATCGCCCCAGCCGACCTCTCCGACGAGGGGCGGCAGCTCGGTCTGCTCAAGGACGAGTCCTCGAGGATCGAGGCGGAGCGGGCCCTGGCCCGGGCCCAGGCGTTGCTCGGGCCAGACGGGGTTCTCCAGGGCCGTGTCCAGGGCGGGCGGCTTCCCGGTGAGAGGGTTTCGTGGTCCCGCTGGGGTGAGCCGCCGCCCGACCAGGAGCGGGACGGCGATGCTCCCTGGCCCGGGGCCACCCCCGCTCCCAGCCCTGCGTTGGTCCCACCCGAGCCCCGGCCGCTGGAGGTGGAGTGGGAAGGGGGCATGCCGACCCGGGTCCGGCTGGGGACGAGATGGGAGCCGGTGCTCACCTGGAGTGGTCCCTGGCGGCTCGGCGGGCGTTGGTGGGTGGGGGAGGAGGACGCCGATCGCTATCAGTTGGTCACCTCGGTAGGGGCATTCCTCTGTGTGGTGACCCGAGGGCGCGCCTTCCTGGCCGGGGTGTACGACTGAGAGACTCGTTTCCTCCCCGTCAAAGTCACGACGGAAAAAATTCTCCCACGTCTTCGTTTAGGAAGGACAAATGTCACACCCCCTCGTAGGTGCGGGTGTGGAGTTGGGAGTTACTCCGAGGATCGGTTGGATCGGCTGATCGAAGAGGAGCGAATGACGCCGGCAGGAATGGCGCTCCTGCCTGACGACCTCCAGGTTTAGCCCAGGATCCACCCCATTACCGTCGTCCGGTGCCAGGCAACCCATCCTTCAGGGCAGGGATCCGCGACTCCGCGCTGATACTTCTCGCTGTTGCCTTCTTCGGGGTCGCATACGGGGTCCTCGCCGTCGCCGCCGGCTTCTCGCCCTGGTTGGCCACGTTCTCCTCCATCGTCATCGTGTCCGGAGCGGCCCAGTTCGCCATGATCGGCCTGCTCCCGGCTGGGCCCATCCCGGTCCTGGTCGCAGCAGTGGGGCTCGGGCTGAGACATCTCCCGATGTCCGCCGCGCTGGCCGGGATGATCGGTCCACAACCCTTGAGAACGCGCCTCCGTCTCGCCTTCATCCTGGTCGACGAAACCTTCGGCCTGACCGTGCGGGCAGCCAACTCAGGGGTGGAGGACATCGTGGCCTACAAGTCGGCCGCCGACATCATGCTCTACTCGGGTTTCGTGTCAGGGACGATCATCGGGGCTTGGTTCGGGGGAGCCATCGATCCCGACGCGGTCGGCATCGCGGTGCTCTTCCCTCTGCTTTTTCTCGGACTGGCCGCCCCGATGGTCCACCGACCACGTGACTGGGTAGTGGCCGCAGCGTCGGTCGCCGCCACCCTCGCTGCCACTCTGTTCCTGCCTCCGGCCTGGCAGATCACGACCGCGGCGGTGGCCGCCTCGCTCGTCGGGATGGCCTGTAGTGAGTGACCTCGCCCTCGTCGTGACCGTGGCAGCAATCACCTATGCCACGAGGCTCTCGTTCATGTTGCGGTCGAGACCTGCGCTCGGAGGGCGGGTGGGACGCTTCCTCGACGTCTTCCCGCTGGCCCTGTTCATTGCGATCGCCACGTCGGGGTTGGCCGCGCCGGGGGGGACACCGGCGGTCACTCCAGCTTTGGCCGCGGCGGTCGGGGGAGTGCTCGGAGCGATCATCTTCAGACGCAACCTGTGGGGCGTCCTGGCGCTAGGGGCGACGTTCTTCTACCTGGCCAGGGCGGTCGTCGGCCAGTAACGGGGCCGGTACCCTGCCGCCCCATGCGAATCGGAATCCTGACCGGTGGTGGCGACGTGCCCGGGCTCAACGCTTGCATCAAGGCTGTGGTCAACCGTGTCACCGACGAGGGCCATCAGGTGGTTGGTGTCCGGCGCGGTTGGGGCGGTCTCGCTTACTACAACCCCGATGACCCCGAGGTCACCGGCAAGGACCTCATCACCCTCGACCCGAGCGTCGTCCGCACCATCGACCGGACCGGTGGCACCTTCCTCCATACTTCTCGGACCAACCCGGGCAAGGTGCGCCCCGAAGAGATCCCGGATTTCCTCGACGTGACGGTGGGGGACCAGGGCTATGCCGATCTCACCCCCCACGTCCTGCGCGTGCTCGAAGAGCGAAAGATCGACGTCCTGATCCCGATCGGGGGCGACGACACCCTGTCTTACGGTCTTCGGCTTCACGAGGAAGGCGTGCCAGTGGTCGCCATCCCCAAGACGATGGACAACGACGTCCACGGGACCGACTACTGCATTGGCTTCTCCACTGCGGTCACCCGTGGCGTCCAGTTCATCCACAGCCTGCGCACTGCGGCAGGTTCACACGAGCGGATCGCCGTGGTCGAGCTGTTCGGACGGTACAGCGGTGAGACGTCATTGGTCACCGCATATCTATCCGGTGTCGACCGGGCCATCATCTCCGAGGTCCCCTTCGACGTCGAGAGACTGGCCGGCATGCTCCAGTCGGATCGAAGATCCAACCCTTCTCACTACGCCATGATGACCATTTCCGAAGGCGCACGGCTCCAGGAGGGAGACATGATGCTGGGGGGCGAGGAGGACGCATATGGTCATCGCAAGTTGGGCGGGATCGGGGCCCTGACCGGGGAGCTCCTCAAGGAACGGACCGGTGAGCCGGTCCTCTACCAGCAGGTGGCGTATCTGATGCGCTCCGGGGCTCCGGACTCCCTGGACCTCATGGTGGCGACCAACTACGCGGTGATGGCGGCCGATCTGGCGGTCGAAACAAGCCACGGCCGGATGGTGGCGTTGCGTGGCGGCACCTACACCCACGTGCCGATCGGGGTCACCAAGGAAGGCGTGAAACGCGTCGACGTCGACGAGCTGTACGACACCGAGACGTATCTACCCAAGGTCCGCCACGTCCTCGGCAAGCCGATGTTCCTCTACTGAGCGACCCGGCCCCAACCGCTCAGGTCTTCCCACCCATCGCCGCGACCCTGTCGGCGATGATCTCTCGCACTTGATCGCGCAGCTCGCCGGTGTCGGCTCCATTCAGGCCCTCGGTCTCGACCGGCTTGTCGATCACGATCCGGATGAGACCGCCCCTGACCATCACCGTGCTCGGGGGCCAGGCCTGGTATGAGCCGTGAATCGACATTGGCAGCACCGGTAGCCCTGCGCTGATCGCCATGGTGAAGGCCCCCTTCTTGAAGGGCTTCATCACGCCGTTGCGGGGTCGGGTCCCCTCGGCGTAGATGATCAAGCTGCGGCCTTTCTCGATGAGCTCGCGCGACTGCCTGTTCACCTCGCTGTGTATCGCGCCTCGCGCCTCGCGGTCGACCTCGATGATTCCGACCATGCGCATTCCCTGAGCCAGGACCGGGACCCGGAACAGCTCCTTCTTGGCTAGGAACCTGATCGGTAGGGGCACGGCCAACAGACATGCCATGATGTCGAGGGTGGAGAGGTGGTTGGCCACCACGACGTAGGAGCGTCCCGGGTCGATGTTGTCACCACCTTCGACCTCGAGTCGAGTACCCGAACTCGCCAGCCACACCCGGCTCCATGTCCTGATGATCCGATCGATCATCGGCGAGGTGTTGTCGAAGGGGACGATGACCGCGATGACCGCGACGGCGACAATGGTCGCGGCGACCCCGGCCACGACCGTGATGATCGTCCGTGGAATGTCGATCAGGATCCGCATCGTCGGAGAGTACCGATCGGCCCCTTACCCTGACCCTCATGGACAAGGCCTCCTTGCGGGCCCGGATGCGGAGCACCGGGCCACTACCGCCCGGCGTGAGCGATCGGGTAGTCGCCGGCCTGTTCACGTGGCTGTCGTCACGGCTGCCGGGCACCATCAGTGCCTTCCTCCCCATGGAGGGGGAGGTCGACCTGAGGTCGCTGTTCGGGCGGCTCCCCGGCTGGCGGTGGGCACTGCCCCGGGTAGAGCCGGATCGCTCAGTCACCTTCCGGGACGTGGACGTGCCACGGGAGAGACATCCGTTCGGTATGGAGCAGCCTTCGGACGGCGGTCCGGTGATCCCGATCCACGAGATCGACGTCTTCCTGGTGCCCGGGCTCGCCTTCGATCGCGGCGGCCGACGTTTGGGCAACGGTGCAGGCCACTATGACCGAGTCCTGGCGTCGGCCCGACCGGACGCCGCCACCGTGGGTATCGCCCCCGACCTCCGAATCGTCGAAGAGGTCCCGGTCGACGACCACGACGTGCTGATGAGATGGCTGGCCACCGAGGAGGGGGTGATCACCCCCCTTCCCAAGAGGTGAGCCGGTCGATGGAGAGGAAGATGGCCGGCCCGCTCGGTGGCGAGTTGAGGTATTGACGGTATTTGCCCTCGAGGCGGGCGCGCGCCTCCCACCAATTCTCGCTGTCTTTCTCGACGGTCACCTCGCCATCGACACGTACCCACCAGAGAGACGTCCAGTCCTCCTCGTAGTGGTCGGCCAGCAGCGAGGCCGTCGGTGTCGCCTCGACGTTGAGCAGCCGTTGGAGGTGCTGGGTGGTCTTTGGCTTCTCGTCGATCATGTGGACCACGTTGAGCCCGATCACCACGAAGGTGACTGCGACCACGTGGGGGATTCCTTCCGGTGTGATCGAGGCGAAGCGGGCCACCCGGGCCAACGCCAGCCGCTCGAGGGCGTCAGCCGGATCCATCGAGGAGGGGCTGGAGGGTGCGCCAGGTCGAATCGGCCCACCTCTTGTGGCCGGCTGCGCTGACGTGGAACAGGTCGGCCGACCACAACCCTGGGTCGGCGTACCAGATGGCGGGGTCGTCCCGGCGATGTGGCACCACGTGGGCGCCGTGCCGCTCGGCCACCATCTCATGAGCACGGTTGAAGCGCTCCGATCGGCGGCTCATCAGATTGCGCAATGGCGGCTTGAGCCGCGGGATGGGCCCGATGTCGCCCACCCCGCTCAATACCACCAGGGCCCCGGTGTCCATCAGCTTCCCCACCAGCTCGTCGAGTCGTGCCTCGAAGATGCGCACGGGAACGCCGTGGATGCAGTCGTTGGCGCCCACCGAGACCAGCACCATGTCGGGGCGGGTGGCGATGGCGGGCTCGAGTTGATCACGCACGAGGTCCTCGGCCCGGGAACCGGATACGGCGAAGGACCTGAGCATCACGTACCGATCCTCAGCCATCCGGGAGCAGACCAGGCTCACCCAGATCTCCTCCGGCCCGGCGACACCAGGTGCCGTGACCGACGAGTCGCCGATGACGGTGACCCGATATAGGGGGTTGGACGGGTCGCCGAAAGCTCCCGAAGGGTCGAACTCCTCCTGACGGGGAGCGGGGTGGAGGATTGCGTAGAGGGCCTCGGCACCAAGCACGACGGCGCCGGCCGTGGCGCCTCGGATCAAGAGACGGGGGACCATTCTCCAATTCTGCCAGGAACGAGCTCAGGCGTTGCTGGCGTCTTCGATCCGAGCCTTCAACCCGAAGCGGCCCTTGGACTCGGTGAGATCGACGACGGCACCGACCGCATCGGAGAAGGCAGAAGGATCTTCGGGGAAGAACTCGAAACTATCGCCGTCGATCTCGAAGGCGAAGCGATACACGGACGTTCGGTGGATCTCGAGCGTCTCCATCGGCCAGGACCCCAAATGCCGTTTCCCGGCCACGACCCGGAACCGACCATCCGCGACCTCGATGGTCACCGCCGTCGGCTCCAGCCGAATTGCCTTCAACCGTCCCGCGTAAAAAGTCATCCCGGGGTGTCAATCTACTCGCCGGCCCTGAATCCGAACAAGAGGGTCAGCGACCAATTCATGGGTACAGTTCGGACTAGTCCATGGGAAGGGATGAATGACGGAAGGCGCTCCGGACAGGCTCCATCTGGCCAACAAGGTTCGGTTCGTGACAGCCACGACGTTGTTCGACGGGCACGACGCCTCCATCAACATCTTCCGCCGCATCCTTCAGGCATCGGGTGCCGAGGTGATACACCTCGGCCACAACCGGACCGGCCTCGACATCGTGGAGACGGCGATCGAGGAGGACGCGCACGCCATCGCGGTCACGTCGTACCAGGGCGGTCACATGGAGTTCTACCGCTATCTGCGCGACCTCCTGGTGGAGCGGGACGCGGGGCACATCCGGCTGTTCGGGGGAGGCGGTGGCACGATTCTGCCCGGTGAGGGTGAGCAGCTGGCCGCCTACGGGATCACCAGGATCTACTCGCCGGACGATGGCCGTGAGCTGGGCATGCAGGGGATGGTCAGCGACATGCTCGCTCGCTCCGACTTCGCCACGGGGGAGCTTGGCGCCGATTTCGATCTGGACCAGCTCGAGCCGGGCAACACCAGGATGCTGGCGACGCTGATCTCTGCGGCCGAGAACTTCCCGGAGAAGTACCAGGACGTGTTCGAACAGATCGAGGCAAGAGCGGCTAGCACAGCCGCCCCGGTGGTCGGCATCACGGGGACGGGTGGCTCGGGGAAGTCGAGCCTGGTCGACGAGCTGCTCCGCCGGTTCCTGAAAGACTTCGACGTGTTGAGGGTCGCCGTGTTGTCGGTGGATCCCTCCAAGCGTCGTTCGGGCGGGGCACTGCTCGGGGATCGCATCCGGCTCAACTCATTGCCCCATCCCCGGGCCTATATGCGGTCGCTGGCCACCCGACAGGCCAATCTCGCCCTGTCCCCGCATGTTCGGCACGCCCTCGACGTCGTCAGGGCGGCTGGTTTCGATCTCGTCCTCCTCGAGACCTCGGGAATCGGCCAGTCAGACACCGAGATCGTCGACTTCTCCGATCTGGCCATATATGTGATGACCCCCGAGTACGGGGCGGCGACCCAGCTGGAGAAGATCGACATGCTCGACTTCGCCGACCTGGTGGCGATCAACAAGGCGGACAAGGAAGGGGCCCGAGACGCGCTGCGCGATGTGCGCAAGCAGTGGAAGCGCAACCGTCTTGCCTTCACCGCCGACGACGAGAATCTCCCGGTCCATCTCACCGTGGCCTCCGACTTCAACGACCCCGGGACCAATCGCTTCTATCTGGCTTTCCTCCAGGCCCTGGGCTCGCACGGCCTGAGGCTGAAATCGAAGTTGGACCTGCCTTTGAGCGACGCCTCGAAGCAACACGTGGTGCCACCGGAACGGACCCGATATCTGGCGGAGATCATCGAGTCGAACCGGGATTATGACCAGCGTGCAAGTGAGCAGGCGGAGCTCGCCGACGCCCTGTATCGCCTCGAGGGGGCGCGTCAGAAGGGCGCCGACGTCGCGGGGCTGATCGTCGATGTGGGGGAGAGGCTCGACCCGGAGAACAGACACGCCCTCGAGCACTGGGAGGGGATGGTCGCCGAGTACTCGGGGACAGAGTTCGTCTACCACGTGAGAGGAAGGGAGATCCGGGTCCCCTTGCACGAGGAGACGCTCAGCCACACACCGGTGCCCAAGGTGGCGATGCCGCGCTATCGCTCATGGGGGGACCGTTTGCATTGGCTGCTCCAAGAAAACGTCCCTGGCGAGTTCCCGTATACGGCCGGTGTCTACCCGTTCAAGCGGGCCGAGGAAGACCCGGCCCGGATGTTCGCGGGCGAGGGTCCACCAGAGCAGACGAACCGGCGCTTCCACTACCTGGCTGCCGGGATGCCTGCCAAACGGCTCTCCACTGCCTTCGACTCGGTGACACTCTACGGGGAGGACCCCCACGAGCGGCCCGATATCTACGGGAAGGTGGGCAACTCGGGGGTGTCCATCGCCACCCTGGACGATGCCAAGAAGCTCTACTCCGGCTTCGACCTGTCCGACCCGGCCACCTCGGTCTCGATGACGATCAACGGCCCGGCCCCGATGATCCTCGCCTTCTTCATGAACGCCGCCATCGATCAGGCGTGCGAGAGGCACATCACCGACAACGAGATGTGGGACGAGGTGGAGGCTCGCATCGAGGGCATCTACGGCGAACGGGTCCGGCCCCTCTACTCGGGCGAGCTCCCCGAGGGCCATGACGGCTTGGGCCTGCGTCTTCTCGGCGTCACTGGCGACCAGGTGTTGTCCCCCGATGTCTATGAGCGGATCCGGGCGGAGACCGTGGCACGGGTCAGGGGAACCGTGCAGGCAGACATCCTCAAGGAGGACCAGGCCCAGAACACCTGCATCTTCTCCACCGAGTTCGCCCTGGGCATGATGGGCGACATCCAGCAGTGGTTCGTCGACAACGACGTCCGCAACTTCTACTCGGTTTCGATCAGCGGCTATCACATGGCCGAGGCGGGGGCCAACCCCATCACGCAGCTTGCTTTCACTCTGGCCAACGGCTTCACCTACGTCGAGAACTATCTGGCCAGGGGGATGGCGATCGACGACTTCGCCCCCAACCTGTCTTTTTTCTTCTCCAACGGGATCGACGCCGAATACGCGGTCATCGGGCGGGTGGCCCGGCGAATCTGGGCCAAGGCCATCAAACACCGCTATGGGGGGAACGAACGGTCACAGAAGCTCAAGTATCACGTCCAGACCTCGGGTCGGTCGTTGCACGCCCAGGAGATCTCGTTCAATGACATCCGAACCACTCTCCAGGCCCTCTACGCGATCTACGACAACACCAACAGCCTCCACACCAACGCCTACGACGAGGCCATAACCACCCCGACCGAGGAATCGGTGCGTCGAGCACTGGCCATCCAGCTGATCATCAACCAGGAGTTGGGGCTGGCCAAGAACCAGAACCCGCTCCAGGGCAGCTTCGTCATCGAGGAGCTCACCGACCTGGTGGAGGAAGCGGTCCTCGCCGAGTTCGATCGGCTCAACAGCCGTGGAGGTGTTCTCGGCGCGATGGAGCGCCAATACCAGCGGACCAAGATCCAAGAGGAGTCGCTCCACTACGAGCAACAGAAGGAGGCCGGCCTCTACCCGGTGGTCGGGGTCAATACCTTCCTCTCCAAGGAAGGATCTCCCATCGTCGTGCCACGTGCCCTGATCCGATCCACCGACGGGGACAAGGACCGTCAGATCGCCAATGTCCGCGCCGTCCAGGAGAGGAACCGTGAGGAGGCGAAGGCGGCACTGGAGGAACTGCAGAAGACGGCCATTACCCGCGGCAACATCTTCGGGCAGCTCATGGAGACAGCGAAGGTGGCCTCCCTGGGCCAGATGAGCCACGCCCTCTACGAGGTGGGCGGTCAGTATCGTCGGAACATGTAGTCACATCGGCAGGGGTGGCTGATGAAGCCCGAAAGGTGACCCCTGATCGTCCTTGCACAGCCTGAAGCGACCAAAACGGGCCCTCGACTCGTCGTCACCTTCGACATCGATGTCGTCCACCGAGCCTCCGAGCTCCTCTACCTTCGCCGCCGCGGCATCGATGTCGTCGACCCGGAAGAACGTGTATGGCGCCGCACCGCGATCGCTGCCGTGCATGCCCCCGCTCACGTTGGGCAGCGACACCGCAAAGCCCTGGCCCGAGGGACCGTTCTCGAACTTCCAGCCGAACAACGACTCGTAGAAGACCCGTCCCCGCTCGACGTCCTCGACACCGAACTCGACAAAGGCCAACTCACCCGACATGCTGGCTCCTTTCGCTTGCACATTCCAAGCTAACGGTGGAGACGGCATAGCCGGGCTCCGCGCTCCCCGGTGCCGGGAGTCTCCGCCACGCCCACAAATCCGGCAAATCCCGCGACGGCGGAAGTAGTAGCCGGCGGTGGCCGCTCCCAGGGCGACACCCCACACCGGCCAGAACAGCTCGGGAGCGATGGCGGCCCAGTTCTCGTCCAGGCCGATATCGAAGTCACCCAGCGTGAACGTCCCGAACAGGACGATGCGGAGGAACATCAGCCCCGCGCTGGTCACCAATAGAGAGATCAGCGCCGCAGGGATGAAGGCCAGGGCGAGTGGCACCCTGCGGCCGCCGATCCAGGGGAGCCAGCGCGGGAAGACCTCACCCCAGGGCCGGACGAGTCCCAACGTCAGGACCGCCCCGAGCACGGCCATCCCTCCCAGCACACCGCCGAGCTGCCAGAGGCCGACCTCCTGCCCCTCCCGGAAGAACTCTGCCGAGATGCCGAGTGGTACCCCGAACGCCCAGGCCAGACGTGTCGCCGCGTAGAGGAGTGGGACCACCATCGCGGTGTACGCCGGCCATCGTCCCCATCTGGCAGAGCGCTCCGGCGCGGTCGAACCCTCGCCCCGATCATCGCGTCCGCCGACGACACATGCGTCTCCGGTGCGGCGCTGGTAGCCGATCGAGACCCCGCCGGTCGGATCGTTGTCGAGGCCGAGGGAAACCCGGTCCCCCCGGTCGACCAGTAGAGGCCGAGGGAGGTGTAGACCGCCATCCAGATGCCCGCGGCATAGGAGGCCCATGACGGCCATTGCCGCACCTGGGATGGCCTTGGCATCTGGCCGACATACCCGACACGGTCCGTCTCCACACGTCGCCGGGAGGCCAGGCAGGCTGGTTACTCGAGCAACTGGTCTAAGCAGGGGCGGCCCGGACCTGCGCCGCCCGGGCGTGGGCCTCTAGACCCTCGAGGCGGGCGAGGAGCACGGTGTCCCCCACCAGGGGCGACGGGTCGTCCACCCTGGACCAGGTCGGGGCCTTGAGAAAGGTCAGCACCGAGAGCCCGGACTGGAACCTGGCCCCGCCCCCGGTGGGAAGGACATGATTGGGGCCTACGCCATAGTCGGCGAACGCCTCGGCGCTTTGCCCGCCAATGAACACCGAGCCGTATGAGGTGAGATCCGGAAGCAGGTCCTCGGGGCGTTCGACGTGTAGCGCCAGGTGCTCCGGGGCGATCCTCTCCGCGGCGGCGACGGCCTCCTCCAGCGAGCCGACGACAAGGGCGAAGCCGTTGGTCAGGGCCTGGCGAGCCACCGCCGACGTGGGAAGGTCGGCCAGTTGAAGGCCGATCTGGTGGTCCACGTCGTTGTCCAAGCGACGGCTGGTGGTCACCAGCATCGGGAGAGCATCGATGTCGTGTTCCGCCTGGGCGAGCAGGTCGGCCGCAATAAGGGTGGCGTCTGCCCGGTCGTCGGCGATGACCAGGATCTCGCTGGGCCCGGCCAGGCCATCGACCCCGACCTCACCGAAAACGAGCTTCTTGGCTGCCGTGACGTACTTGTTCCCCGGGCCTACGACGAGGTCACAGGCAGGGGACAGGCTGCCGTAGACGAGCGCGGCGATGGCCTGGGCGCCGCCGATGGCGAGCAGCCCGTCGGCTCCGGCGACCGCGGCTGCGGCTAGGGTCACGTCGGTCGGCCGGGGGGAGGCCACCCACACGGTCTTCACTCCGGCGACCCAGGCCGGTATCACGGTCATCAATACGGAGGAGGGGAGCGGATGACGCCCCCCAGGTGCGTAGGCCCCGACCGTTGACACCGGCGTCCACCGATGCCCGGCCCTGCCTCCTGTCACCTCGACATCGATGTCGGCCAGCGCCTCCCGCTGAGCCTGGGCGAAGTGTCGGATGCGCGCAGCGACGTTCTCCAGGACCTGACGCACGTCGGGCCCGATCCGTTCCAGCGCCTGCTCCAGCTCGCCACGCCCGTGGACGATCTGGTCACCGGGGGACAGATCGCCGTAGTGCTCGGAGAAGCGGCGTATCGCCCTTTCGCTATTCGATCGGACCTCATCGAGGATCTCGGCGGCGATGGTGCTCGCAGCGAGATCGACCGGTCGACTCACCACTCTGGGCAGGGACTCGATTCGGGGCAGCGACCTCATGGCAAGCTGTCCTTGGCCGTCATCGGCCGGCGGGTGACTCGGCGCTCCCGCCGGTCGAGCTCTCTCACCACCTCGTTCAGGTCGACACCGGCCGACCGCGCCCTCACCAGGAGGAAATAGATGAGGTCAGCCGACTCATCGATCACATCTTCCCTATTCTCGGCCCCCGCCAGCTCCGTAGCCTCCTCGATGAGCTTGGCCGCGAGCAGGTTTGGGTCCTGGAGCAGCCGAGAGGTGTTGGACGCGGGATCCGGCGCTCGAGCGATCTCGCTCAGACGGCGTTCGAGACGACCCAGCCCCCGGTCCTCCCCCCAGCATTGCCAGGTCCCCTTGTGACAGAAGCCCCCGGCATGCTGACGGACCGTGAATCGGAGCGTGTCCCGATCGCAGTCGATATCCACCGACAACAGCTCCTGGGTCGCCCCCGATGTCTCGCCCTTCACCCAGACGCCGCGCCTGCGGCTCTGGTAGATGCCACGTCTCTCCTCCAACGCCCTCCCCAGGCTCTCCGGGCTGGAGTAGACGAGCCCGAGGGTCTGTCCCAGCTCGTCGACCACCACCGTAGGCCAGAGGCCGTCGGGGCGGTCGGATTGCATCATCGCGGTGAGTGCATCGGCCAGCGTGAGCGGTCCGCCGTAGAGCGCCATCCCCACCTGGGCGTCGGCGCCCAACCCGTCGAGCTCGGCCACCTCTGAGGGGGTGGTGACGCCCCCGGCGACCGTGACCCGGGCCGGTGACGCCACCTCGATCACCATGGCGGCGCGATCGAGATCGGTGCCGGTCATTCGCCCTTCCCGTTCGACGAATGTGATCAGGTACCCGCCACAGAGGCCACGGAGCTGTCGCACCCGTTCCAGGACACCGGTTCCCGTGCCCTTGCGCCAGCCGTGGGTCAACACCTCGCCATCACGCGAGTCGAGGGCCACGACCACCCGGTCCGATGGGAGCTCGGCCAGCAGGTCTGGTGTGGCTGCAGTCCCGATCACCACCTTCTCGGCGCCGAGGTCGAGCCAGCGCAGGGCAGCGGGTACGTCCCGGATGCCGCCGCCGACCCGGACCCGTCCCCTTCGGCACAGCTTGGTGATCAGGTCCTGATTGTTGCCTTCGCCCCGGGCGGCGTCTATATCCACCACCGCCACCTCACCGACCAGACCGAACCGCTCCAGAATGGGGAAGGGATCACCGGCCTCGATGGCCAGGCTCTCACCACCCACCAGTTGGACCGCCTGCCCGCCGGATATGTCGATGGAGGGGATGATCATGGCCGGATCACGATCCCCGCCTCCGCCAAGGCCCGTTTCAGGATTCCCACGGTCGTGTCCCTGTCGTGGAGGATGGAGGCGATGAGTGCAGCCGAGGCACCGGCTTCGATCGCCTCCACCAGATGGCCGGCCCGATCTGCGCCGCCCGAGGCGATCACGGGGACGGTGACCATCGCCGATACCGCGCTGATCAAGCCGAGGTCGTATCCCGACCGGGTCCCGTCGCGGTCCCAGCTGGTGAGAAGAATCTCCCCGGCGCCGACCGCGACTGCCTTCCGGCACCATTCCACGACGTCGAGCCCGGTCCTCTTCCTGCCACTCTCCACCACCACCTCCCAGCCCGTCGTGCCGGCGGCGGCGTCCACGGCCAGGACGGTGCATTGGGTCCCGAATCTCTCTGCGAGCTCACCGATGAGGGCGGGGCGCGATACGGCCGCGGTGTTGATCCCAACTTTGTCTGCGCCGGCCTCGAGGAGACGCCCGGCATCGTCGGCCGATCTCACCCCCCCGCCCACTGAGAGGGGGATGGAGAGCACAGAGCGGACCGCCCGCACCGTCTCCAAGGCGTGGCCCCGTCCCTCCGGGGTGGCAGAGACGTCGAGGAGCACGATCTCGTCGGCGCCCTGGTGCTCGTAAAGGGCGGCGCGCTCGACCGGGTCACCTGCGTCCCGCAGACCCTGGAACCTGACCCCCTTGACCACGCGCCCGTCCCTGATATCGAGACAGGGTATGACCCGTGACGCCAGGGTCATGCCGCCATCTCCACACATCGCAGCCAGCGGTCGAGGAGTCGTGCGCCCCATTGGCCGGACAGCTCGGGGTGGAACTGACAGGCGAGCACGTCCCCCTTCTCCAGCGCGGAGAGGAATTCGCCACCGTGGTCTGTGCGGCTTCCCACCCATCCCTCGGGGGCTCGCTCGATTCGGTAGGAGTTGGCGAAGTAGGCCCATCCGGCTTCGACGAACCGGGAGTCAGGGCCGGGCTCGACCCGGTTCCATCCCATCTGGGGAACTGTGACCCCATGAGGAAAGCGACCCACGGTCGCCTCGAGCAGGTTCAGACCGGCAGAGCCAGGGCTCTCCTCGCTGCCCCGGCCGAGAACCTGCATCCCGACGCATACCGCGAGCGTCGGGCGACCGGCCTCGATCCGCTCGCCAAGCGCCGTGGCCAGGCCAAGCGAGTCGATTCTGCCCATGGCGGCCCCGAAGGAGCCCACCCCGGGTAGGACAACTCCCGCCGAGGAGTCGACGTCGCGGGGGGTGGCCATGCCGACCTCGGCACCCAGACGAGTGAGGGCAGCCACGACGGAGGCGGTGTTGGCGGTCCCGGTCGGGACGATCGTCACGCGTCTCACGTCAGCGTCCCTTTCGTGCTGGGCACCCCATCACCGTCGCCGGCCGCCGCCGAGCGCAGGGCAATGGCCAGCGCCTTGAACGCCGACTCGGCCTTGTGGTGGTCGTTGTCACCCCGGAGCAGGTCGACGTGTAGGGCCATGCGGCCCTCTATGGCGAAGGACCTGAGGAAGTGGACGATGTTCTCCGTTGCCACCTCACCGATGGTCTCCCGAGCGAACTCGACCGATATCTCCGCCCAGGGCCGGCCCGACAGGTCCACGACCGCCCGGCTCAGCGACTCGTCGAGTGGGGCATAGGCATGACCGAATCGCCTTATCCCGGTGCGATCACCCAGGGCCTGGTCGAGCGCTCGTCCCAGGACGATGGCGCAATCCTCCACGGTGTGATGGTCGTCCACCTGGGTGTCGCCGGTGGCGGTCAGGGCGAGGTCGAATCTCCCGTGTTTGGCCAGGGTCGCCAGCACATGGTCGAGAAAGCCGAGGCCGGTCTTGATGTCCGAATTCCCGGTCCCGTCGAGCTCCAGGTGGCCACGGATGGTGACCTCTGCCGTCTCGCGCTCGAAGTCGGCTCTGCGTGTCATCTCAACATCCCCTCGAGGTCGGTCGTCTTGTCCAGGATCCGCGCCGCGGCTTGGAGGCGATGACGGGCCATCTCGGGATCGTCCCCGGGAGCGATCACCCCGATCGGCACCACACCGGCTGCTCTCGCCGCCTTCAGGTCGTCCGGTGTGTCGCCGAGCATCCAGGCCCGGCTGACTCCCATGGCCTCGAGCGCGACTCTGACCGGAGTCGGGTCGGGCTTGAGCGGGGCCTCGTCCCGTGTCACCAGGGCGGCCAGGGCCTCCGCCAGCCCAAAGCGGTCCAGGAACTCCACCGCATCGGTCCTCGGCCGCCCGGTCACCACCGCAAGCGGGAGCCGTGCTGCCCACCGTTGCCACGTCTCCCGGTCGACCAGTGGGGTCTCGGCCATCTTGAGCCCGGGAGTCCGCCCGTCGCCCTGATACAGCGTCTCGAAACGGGCAGTCACCTCGTTCAGATCGGGATCGACTCCTCCTCGCCGGCACAGGGCTCGGGTCAGGGCCCAATCGTCGCTGGTGCCCCCCTCACCCTTCGCCGTTTCGATGTCCTCCGGGCCAACCTCGACACCGAAGGTTCGGGCTGTCTCGATGATGGCGAGGGTCTGTGACTGGCTCACATCTGCGATCACCCCATCCAGGTCGAAGATCATCGCCTCCGGGGCGAGAGCTGCGCCGAGAGTGGCCACCAGCCGGGTGAAGTCATCCCGGTCTCCCGGCAGGGTGATCCTGACTGCTCCTTCCAACCCCGGGCGGTCGGCGAAGCGCCGCAGGCCGACCCCCAGCGAGGCGGCTGCCGCCACCAGCCAGGCGGCCTCGCTCGCCTCGGCCAGGACGAAGTTGCCCTCAGACGGAAGGGGTCTAGTGCCGAGACCGGCGAGGACGCCGGTGAGCATCACCCGTTCCCTCCTCACCTCTTCGACGAAGGAAGTGAGCTCCTCCACTGGCCGGTCGAGCCGGATCGTGGCGATCTCACTGGATAGAGCCGACACTGGATACGGGCTGCCGTGGGCGCCAATTGACGCCACCAGCTCAGGGGGTCCCATCAGATAACCCACCCGCAGGCCGGCCAGCCCGTATGCCTTGGAGAGAGTCCGGGTCACGACGACGTTGGGCAGCTCGAGCAGGGCCGGGGTCGGGTCGGTCTCGGCGAACTCGACGTAGGCAGCGTCGACGACGAGCAGCGGTGCCTCTCCGGCCAACTTGAGCAGCTCCACCTCGGCGGCGATGGCACCGGTCGGGTTGTTGGGTGACACGACGAACACGGCGTCCGTCTGCTCGCCGATCGTCTCGACCAGTTCGGGCACGGGCAGTGGGCCCGTCCACCACGGCACCTCGACCAGCTCGGCGCGGCGCTGCTCCGCGTATCGGGGAATCATCTCGAAGGTGGGGTAGGTGGTCACTGCCTGGCGTCCCGAACCCACCCGGGCCATGAAGCACCGAGCAAGGGCGTCGTCCCCACCGGCCGTGACCAGGACCCGGTCCATGCCGACGCCGTGCAAGGCGGCGAGCCGGGCGCGGAGAGCCGAGGTGTCGGGGTAGCGGCCGACCAGCCGCTGCGGGTCTTCGATGGAGGCCACGAGCTCTTCTGCCCTGCTCCGCCCCTCGTTCTTGGAGAGGTCGAGATCTATGGGCACATCGAAGCCCTGGGGCAAATAAGCCGTAGGGCTGCTCATGGCACTATCTGCTCCAGCTTCGACACTGCGATGTCGGTCGCACCCAGCTGGCGGAGCCGTGGGATTAGGCGAGGCAGGTCGCTGCGGGGCACGGCCGCCTTGACGGCCATGCCGGCCCCACCGTGGAGCATGGCCACGGTCGGCTCCCTCATCGCGGGCAGGGCGTCGATGACCGCATCGAGATCGGCCAGGGAGACGTTGAGCTCGAGCATGGCCCTCTTTCGGGCGTCGAGCACGGATCGGAGGCTGAGCACCAGTCCGTCGATGGCTGTCTTCTTGTCCGGCTCTGACACCGCCGCCTGGCTGGCGTAGAGACGGGTCGACGAGGTCATCAGGTCGGCGACGATGACGAGCCCGTTGGCGGCGAGGGTCTCACCGGTGGCCGTGTTATCGACGATGACATCCGCGTCTTCGGGAGGGAACACCTCGGTGGCGCCATAGGAGCGGACGAAGGTGGCGTCGAGATCGCAATCATCGATCCAGGATCTGGCCAGTCGCTCGTACTCGCTGGCCACCACCAGCCTGCGCCGGGGGAGCGCGCCGTCCTCGAGCATGCTCTCCGCGGCGGCCGCCACGATCCGGACCGGGTCCAGCCCGGTATCGAGCAGGTCGACCAGGTCGGCCCGTTGCTCGGCGACCCAGTCGGCGCCGGCGAACCCGATGTCCCTGGTGCCGGCGGCGAGCATCTCGACGATGTTCTGAGGCTTGAGCAGCTTGACTTCGAATCCTGGCTCCGACAAGACCGGCCGGTAGCCACGCTGGCCAACATGAATGTCGATCCCGGCTGCGGCCAACAGGTTGAAGACACCTGTCTCCATTCGCCCCTTGGGGACGGCCAGGTGGATGGTGGGTTCAGTGCTCATCTCGGGTCCTTCCAAGCCTGCGGCCCGGTCTCCCCAGACAAAGAGAAACGCCGACCGCTGGGGTCGGCGTGCTCGTTGGTGGCTCTTGGCCTCAGCCCATCGTCATCCGACCCGTGAAGGGTGATGGTGATTGTGGGCGTGGCCGTAGAGCCGATTCATGTCGGTCACGAGCTTAGGGGCCGTTCACGATCTCGTCCAGACCCCAACAGCCCTGGGTTCCATTGTCTCGGTCGTCACCTCTACCCACCCATGCACGATTCGATCGGTGTCTGTCTCGTCGCGAAGGCCCTCGGCGAAGCCTTCGACCACCCGGTCCGCGTCGTAACGGGAGCGATTGAAGAACCGGTCGACCCGGCGCAGCGCCTTTCGGCGAACTGGGTTGAAGACGGCAACCACGATCAGCGTCGACGCCGCCACGGCGAGACTGTCGCCGGCAGGGAGCAGATTCTGGAGGACGAAGATCGCTCCCGCATACACCAGCGCGAGAATCGCGACCACAGCAGCGTAGGCCACCGTGCGGCTGATGAATCGGTCGATGTCGTAGAGGCGGTGCCGCCGCATCGCGAACCAGATGGCGATCGGGATCAGGGAGAAGATCAGTTGGACCTGCAGGTCACCGATGACGAACAAGAGCGCGTAGGACAACGCCGAGATGATCGCAGCAGCCATCAACCACTTCAGCTGCAACCGCTCCACGGTCCCAGCCCTCCGATAGCGGAACACCACCGAGAGGGCCGAAAGCGCGATGCCCAGGATGAGCAGGACGACCAGGGTGATTCCCGGGGGACCGGTGCCGAAGACTTCGAACGCCTCGACACCCATCGGGTTGATGACGCTTCGGTCCTGGACCATTCCGGGCAGGAAGAGCGAGGTCACCACTAACAAGGCCATGACGCTCAGGAGGCCCCACAGAACTGGCTGCCAGCGGCGGGAAGGCAGCCTCCCGTCGGGGAAGAGCAGCAACAGAAGGCCGATGATCCCGACCCCCGGTACCCAAAGTGGATGAATCAGGGCGGCGAGCAGGCCAGGATTGTCGAGTGTTCCGGGGTTGGCTTCGTCATAGACGAGCAGGGCATCTCCGGCCGACCAGATCGACCACACGAGCGAGAAGGCCAGGCAGAGCCAGCCGACGATGTTGCCGGGGCGATGCAAGATGACAAAGGCTCCGACCACGGCAAAGATCGCCAGCCAGGTGACCATGGCCAAGGCCTCCAGCCAGTCGAGCAATTCGAGGATGGCGTCGGTTCGGGCATAGGAGACCAGGGCAACTGCAGACGACGCCACCGTTGTGACAAGCAAAGCCGTCACCGCTGCCTTGACCGGCATTGTTGGATTTGAGATGCCCGTGGCCACGGGATGACCCTAGGCCGCAGCCGTTCCGCCAGCGTTACGGCGAGCCCCAAACGAAAGACGCCGGCCCCTCGGGGGCCGGCGTCCATGTTTCGTTGGTGGCTCGATCAGGACTCGGTGGCGGTGGCCTCGATGGTCCTCGCCCCCGCACCGGACGAGATCTCGACCTTGCGCGGCTTGGCCTGCTCTGCGACGGGGATGGTCACGGAGAGGACCCCATTCTCGTAAGAGGCCTCGACCTGGTCGGAGTCGAGCCCCTCGCCGAGGAACAACTGGCGGTTGAAGTTGCCCTGGGGCCGCTCGGAGGCGACGATCTGGAGGTCTTCAGCCGGCTCCCAACGTCGCTCGGCGCTGACCGAGAGCACGTTCTTCTCGACGGTCAGCTCGATGCTGGAGGGGTCCACCCCGGGCAAGTCGAAATTCACCACGAACTGGTCACCCTGCCGGTAGGCGTCCATCGGCATCGCGGACGGGCGGTACCTGGTCCCGAACGCCTGCTGGGTGAGACGATCGAACTCCCGGAAAGGGTCGGTACGCATCAACATTTGCACATTCCTCCTTCGATGGCTGTGTGACACCTACTATAACTGTCTGTCAGCATAGTTGACAAGTCGATACTCAAGATTGATGCGTGGGTGCGCTCAGGTCGACCGGTCTCTTGGCCCCGTGTCGGGACGACCGCGCCGGTTCCGGGCGGTGCGCCATTTGATTCTCAGTCCCGGTGGGTGTAGTTACCCTCCGGTCTGGCATGACCAGGAACGTTCCGGACAAACCGGGTCTCGACGGTTTGGAGACGACATGGGGCGAGCGATGGGAGGCGGAGGGCACCTATCGGTTCGACCGATCACGCTCTCGCTCCGAGATCTTCGCCATCGACACCCCGCCACCGACGGTGTCGGGGTCCCTCCACATGGGGTCGGTGTTCGGCTATGTCCAGACCGATGCCCACGCCCGCTACAGACGCATGAAGGGGATGGAGGTCTTCTATCCGATGGGCTGGGACGACAACGGCCTGGCGACCGAACGGCGGGTGCAGAACTTCTATGGGGTCCGCTGCGACCCGGGCCTTCCCTTCGACCCCGACTTCACTGCCCCTGCCGAGGCGCCCGATCCGCCGATCTCGATCAGCAGGGACAACTTCATAGATCTCTGCCATGGACTGACGGTAGAGGACGAGAAGGTGTTCGAGCAGCTCTGGCGCACACTCGGGCTGTCGGTCGATTGGACCCAGACCTACGCCACCATCGACGCCCACAGCCGGCGCACCAGCCAGAAGGCGTTCCTGCGCAACCTGAAGCGGGGCGAGGCCTACTCACAGGAGGCGCCGGTGCTATGGGACGTCGATTTCAAATCGGCGGTCGCCCAGGCCGAGCTCGAGGATCGGGATAGACCCGGCACGTTCTTCCGGGTTGCCTTCCGTCGACCGGATGGATCACGGGTCCATATCGAGACCACCCGCCCCGAGCTCATCGCAGCTTGTGTTGCCCTGGTCGCCCATCCCGAGGACGAGCGATATCGGGATCTGATCGGGACGTCGGTCACCTCTCCTTTGTTCGAGGTGGAGTTGCCGGTGGTCTCCCATGTGCTGGCCGAGCCGGAGAAGGGGAGCGGCATCGCCATGATCTGCACCTGGGGTGACACCACCGACGTGGTGTGGTGGCGCGAGCTGAGTCTGCCGACCCGGGCCCTCATCCAGCAGACCGGCCGTCTCAGCGAGGAGACGCCGGATTGGATCATCACAGAAGCCGGTCGGGAGGCCTACGTGCAGATCGCCGGGCTCTTCCCCAACCAGGCCCAGAGGCGGGTCGCGGAGATGCTCGGGGAATCGGGCGACCTCGACGGGGAGCCCCGTAGCATCACTCACACGGTCAAGTTCTACGAGAAGGGTGATCGTCCCCTCGAGATCGTGTCCAGCCGGCAGTGGTACATCCGTAACGGGGCTCGCGATCTCGGTCTTCGCGCCGAGATCCTCCGTCGGGGCGAGGAGCTCGACTGGGTTCCCGAGTTCATGCAGGTCCGTTACGACCACTGGGTCAACGGGCTATCCGGCGACTGGCTCATCTCCCGCCAGCGGTTCTTCGGCGTCGCCATCCCCCTCTGGTACCCGATCATGGAAGGCGGCGAGGTCGATTACGACCATCCGATACTGCCCGATGAGGATTCGCTGCCGATCGACCCGACTTCTACGACACCGCCCGGATACGACGAGGCGCGTCGGGGCGTTCCCGGTGGGTTCGTCGGCGACCCGGACGTCATGGACACCTGGGCCACCTCCTCCCTCACCCCGCAGATAGCCGGCCACTGGGATGACGACCCGGATCTGTTCTCCCGGGTCTTTCCCATGGACATCCGCCCCCAGGGCCCGGAGATCATCAGGACCTGGCTGTTCTCGACCGTGGTCCGGTCGCACTACGAGCATGACCTGCTGCCCTGGGCCCATGCCACGATCAACGGCTGGGTGCTCGATCCCGACCGCAAGAAGATGTCGAAGTCGAAGGGGAACGTGGTCACACCGAGACCGCTGATCGAGGAGCACGGGGCGGAGGCGATCCGCTACTGGGCATGCAAAGGTCGCCCGGGAGCGGACACGGCCGCAGATGAGGGTGTGATGAAGATCGGCCGCCGCCTGGCCATCAAGATCCTCAACGCCTCCCGGTTCGCCCTCGGCTTCTCCGATGACGTAGAGGCCGCGGCGATCACCGAGCAGCTGGATCGCTCGATGCTGGCCGCGCTGGCGAACCTCGTCACTCAGGCCACAGAGGCCTTCGAGGCGTTCGATTACGCCCGTGCACTGGAGATCGTCGAGCGCTCGTTCTGGACCTGGACCGACGACTATCTCGAGCTGGTCAAGGGTCGGGCGTACGAGGGTGGGGCGCCGGGCGCCTCGGCCCACGCCGCCCTGCAGCTGGCCCTGGACGTATATCTCCGTCTCTTCGCGCCCTTCCTCCCATTTGTCACCGAAGAGGTGTGGTCATGGTGGCGTGAGGGCTCCGTGCACCGAGCCCGTTGGCCGGAGGTCGGGGAGCTCGAGGCGTACATGGGCGATGAGAAGGTCCTGGAGATAACGGGGGCGGTCCTCTCGGCGGTGCGAAGGGCCAAGTCCGATGCGAAGGCGTCGATGGCAGCCGACGTGGACAGGGTCTCGGTCTCGGCCCCCGCCCTCGATCTGGATCTGGTCCGACAGGCCGAGAGAGACCTGAAGGCGGCGGCGCGCACAGAAGTGGTCATCTACTCGGAAGGTGAGTTCACGGTCGACTCGGTGTTGTCCGGGACGACAGTTTGACTCAGGCACTCCTCTGGGGCCTGCTGGCGGCCAGCTCGCTGCTCATCGGCGCCCTGATCGCGAGCAGACGGCCGCCCCACCGCCGGGGCCTAGGGCTGATCATGGCGTTCGGCGCCGGCGTCTTGCTCAGCGCGGTGGCCTACGAGCTCATCGACGAGGCAGCCGCCCTCGGGGGCGGGGGACTGGCGGTGGTGTCGGGCGTCTTCGCCGGTGCCGCAGCCTTCACCGTCGGGGACATCGCCATTGGCCGCTTCCAACGTCGTCATCGAGGCAACGTCATGCCGACGGCGGAGGAGGGATCTGGTCTCTCCATCCTGCTTGGAGCGTTGCTCGACGGGGTCCCGGAGACTGCCGTGCTCGGCCTGACTGTCTTGGAGACCGGCCAGGTGGGAGTCGCGATGCTGGTGGCTGTCTTTCTCTCCAACCTGCCGGAGGGCATTGCAGCCACGACCACGTTGATCGAAGGCGGCTGGGCCAGGAGATCGGTGCTTGGCATCTGGTCGGCGGTGGTGTTGGCTTGTGGCCTGGCAGCCGCCGCCGGCTACACGTTGCTCGACGGCGCCCCGGCCGGAGCCATCGCTTTCGTCTACGCATTCTCGGGTGGAGCAGTGCTGACCATGTTGGCCATTTCGATGATGCCCGAGGCCTACGAGCATGCCGGGCGGGCGGTGGGAGTGCTGACGGTCCTCGGTTTCATCGTCGCCTATGGGATCCACCTGCTCGAAGGCTGAGCCCGGCTCAGCCCTTGTAGCCGGAGGCCCTGGCAGCTTGTCCCTGCTTGGTCGCCTTCTGCTTGGCCGCTTCCCTGCTCTTCTTCTCGCCCGCTCGATAGTGGTATTTCTTGCCCGATTCCCCCCACTGGTAATAGGGACCCTTTCCATCCTTGCCCCGATGAACCGGCATGTCGACCTCCTTACAACCGGCTCTTACCCCCGGGCCGATGAGCTGGAAACCTTCGGCCGGGCGGAGGGAAAGTCACCGACGGAACACCACCACGCCATCCCGTTGCTCGGTGTTCAGACGCCCGGTGGCCCTGAGATGTTCGAGATGCGACACCGTCTCCAGGAAGGCCAGCCGGGCCTCGATCGGTGTCAGATTGGGTCGGAACGACTCGACCATCACGTCCCATGCCGTCGAATCATGGGAGCTGACAAGCTCCGCCATGTCGAGGAGACGCCGGTCGTGGTGCAGGAGGATCTGTCGGGCACGCTCGTCACCACGCTCGATCAGGGTGCCGTGGGCCGGATAGGTGAGCTTCAGCTCCATGCCGAGGAGCCTCTCGAGCGATGTCAGATAGCTGCCCAGAGGGTCTTCCAGACCCTCATCCCACATGATGACGGGTGATATGCGGGGGAGCACATGGTCGCCGGAGAAGAAGACACCCGTTCTCGAGTCGCGTAGACAGATGTGGGACTGCTCGTGTCCCGGGGTGTGGATCACCTCGAGCCACCTGCCCGCGCCGAGGTCGATGGTGTCTCCGTCGAGAACGGTGTGATCGGGAGGTTCGATCATCGGCATGTACCCCGGTCGTGTGGCGAGATCCTCGGTGACCGAGTCGAGGAGCCGGGCCGGGACACCGTGGGCGCTCCCGATCCGGAGCAGGCGCTCGACGTATCCCGGCGTGTCGTTGTACCGGGAGACGAGCTGGGCGGCCCGTTCGTGCATCACGAACCGGCACCCGAGCTCTCCGACCAGCCTGGCCGACATCCCGACGTGGTCCGGGTGCAAGTGGGAAACCACAAGGGTGTGCACCTGAGCCTCGTCGAGGCCGAGACGTCGAAACCCGTCCCTCAATGCCTGACGGCCCGCCTCCCAATCGGTGCCACAGTCGAGGAGGAGGAGCCCGCCATCGGCTTCGATTGCATAGGTGTTGACCCATTGCGGGCTCTTGAAGGGGAGCGGGGCCGGTACGAGATGGACTCCGCTGCCCAACGATTGGGCTTCGGGGACTGCCTCACTCATCGCGGGTGGCAGGGCCGGGATTGCCCACCGAGGGCGGTCATGAGGTGAGAAGAGGCCAGTGGAGGACGGTGCGAAGCGCTTCGACGTCCTCGACCTCGGAAGGATCGTCGAGGTACGACTCCCATGGCCCGGGACCTTCTTCGAGCCCTTGCTGATGGATCCATTCGTGAAGGGCGTCGTAGGCGGTCCCCAGGCTGTCGTAGCTGCCGTGGTGGGTGACGACAGCGACCTGCCCGCCCGGAAGATGTGAGGCTGCGATCTCGACGGGTTCATCCTCGTGCCCCGGGGGGATTTCGACACCGGTCTCGACCGGGATCCCAATCTCCACGTCGGCGTGGGCGGGGCCGAACTCGTGATAGCGGGCATAGGCCGGCCCGGATCCACCCGGGACTTCCGCGAGCCGGGGAAGATGGGTGGCGAAGAGAGAGGCCAGGTCGAGTTCATCCATCGGGACCTTCACCCGCACCGCGATGGTGGCCTGGCCCTCCAGCGTGACCACATGGTGGTCGGTCAGGTTTGGCTGGGCGGACATTCATCGCCTCATTGGTGCTCGACGGTGTCCTTGATTCCAAAGGTGACATCGAGGGTCACGCTGAACGACGTGGGCACCCCCGAGTCGTCGACCTTCCCGCCCACTTCCACGATCCGGAAGCCCTGGATGTCGGAGACCGTGGTCGCGGCCCTGGCCAGGACCGTTCGCACCGCGTCCTCGATCGAGTCCGCTGCCTGGCCTGAAAGCCGGATCGTCTTGGTGATCGACGACATCTCTACCTCCGGATGCGAAAGCTACCCGGATGGACGATCGGCCCATGGGCCGAGCCCGTAGATGCGCTCCACCGCGACACGGATGACAAAGCCGTCCGGCATGTCCCGGTTGGGGAACCTGGCACCGGGGCCGATGTACGCCTCGGCCAGTCGATCCATCACTTGCATTGCCCCGCCGGCCGTGATCCGTGCTGTCCCCCGGACGACCAGGTAAGGATGCAGGCCCATCCCGGTGTGCTCATTCGCCTGGAAGGAGATGGTGATGCGAGGGTCGCGTCTCAAGGTTTCGAGCTTGTGCTGGTCGAAGAACGAAGCCCAGACGAGATCGTCTCCGTCGATGCCCACCCAGGCCAAAGTCACGTGCGGTGTCCCGTCAGGGTTCAAGGTCACCACATGACCGAGCGGGCCGGTGGCGAGAAGGTCGCGGACTGTCTGATCGAGCGCGGTCATCGCGGTCCGATCCTATGTCCCGGTCGATTGCACTTGATCCGGGTTAGCGTCGCTTTGATGCGACGGGGGCTGGCTGCATTCCTACTGCTCGTGGTCGGTTGCTCGCCTTCGGGCGCCGCGTCTTCGATCTCGACTGTCCCCGCGACAACGACCGCAACCACGGCGACAACGACTACGACCGTCCCCGCGATCACGACCACCATCGTTGCGACCACCTCGACCACCAACCCTTATGCACGGCCCGACTGGCTGGGGACGAGGCTGCTGCCACTGCGGCCAGACGAGTTCGGAGAGGTGCAGCCAACCCCGCCCGAGATGCGGGACCGCCGGTTCGAGACATTGGATTTGCTCCCCCCACCCGAGGACGATGTGTTCCATTCGACGATCGGGCCGATACCGCCTGACGTGCGGGCTCGCTCCAGCTGGGTGCCTGAGTGTCCGGTCGCCGTCGCGGAGCTGTCGTATCTCACCATGAGCCACTTCGGCTTCGACCAGCGTTTCCACACCGGCGAGATGATCGTGAACGCCTCTGTGGCCGAGCAGGTGGTGGAGATCTTTCGGAGACTTCACGAAGCACGGTTCCCCATCGAGCAGATGCGGGTGATCACCAAAGACGAGATCGACGCCCATCCCACCGGAGACTGGAACGACACCACCAGCTTCGTCTGCCGCCCGGCCGTCGGCTCCGATTCATGGTCCCAACATGCATACGGCGCTGCGATCGACATCAACCCGTTCCACAATCCGTATTACAAGGGCGATCTGGTCCTCCCCGAACTGGCCTCGGCATACGTCGACCGGGACGATGTGCGGGTGGGGATGATCTTCGAGGGTGACGTCGCCACGCAGGGCTTCGCCGAGATCGGCTGGGGCTGGGGCGGGCACTGGAGCTCACTCAAGGACTGGATGCATTTCTCGCTCAGCGGCACCTGAGCTCAGTCGAGACAGAACAGCTGAAGCTCGGCCACGACCCCATCGACCCCTCTCGCCATGAAGGCAGCCGCCGCCGCATTCGCGTCGACCTCGCTGTTCAAGTAGACGCTGACAGTCAGCGCGCTATCAGGAAGCCCGAGGGCCTCGGGCGCGCCTACATCGCAATCTGTGGGGCCCACGAACTCATAACCGGCGTCGCTTGCAGCCTGTACCGCCGCCTCGAGCACCGGGTCGTCGAAAGCCTCCGCTCCGGCCAGGACCACCGCCCAGACCGTCTCGCCCTGCTGTATCGATTCACGCTCGGGTGGGAACGAACCCAGGGTTGTGATCGGTGCCTCGGT